>JBITAB010000150.1:0-7050 GCA_044439825.1 Phycisphaerales bacterium JB064
GTCGCCCATCGCGATCGTCGCGCCGCTGGTCCACGACCCGCTGAGCCTGCCGTTGGTTCCGGTGATGGCCGCGTCCGGCCCGAGCGCGTGCGTGTCTCCGAGCCCGACGATCTCGCTGCCCTCCACGCCCGCCAGGCGGATGGGACAGTTGAGCGTGACGCCGTCCTCCACGTAGAGCTGGGTCGCGGCGGCGACGCCGGGCGCGCCCAGGGTCAGGCCGTCTTGCACCACCACGCCGAAGCCGAACGTGAGGCGCGACCCGCTCTGGATCGTGTAGTCGCCCACGATGGTCGTGTCCGACACCCTGGTGTCCCGGGTCGTTCGGAAGCGGTTGCCCGGCCCGGCCTCGATGGTGGCGTTGGTGATGGTCGCGCCGGCGATGTCCAGCCGCCCACCATTGCTGCTGTGCAGCGTGCCGCCCACGACGTCCAGGGCCGAGAGGCCGAAGCCGCCCGGCCCGTCGTTGATGATCGTCGCCTCGCTGGTCCACGCCCCGACGAGCGACCCGCGCTCGCCCGTGATGACCGCGTCGGGCCCCAGGAAGTGCACGTCGCCCAGCCCGATGATCTGGCCGCCCGAGGTCGAGCCCTCCAGGCGGATGGGGCCGTTGAGGGTCACGAACTCCTGCACATAGAGCCGGGCTTCGCCCCCACTGCCCGGCTCGTTGATCGTCAGGCCGTCGGGCAGCACCACGCCGCTACCGAAGGTGATGTCCTGCCCGCTGCGGATCGTGAACGCGCCCGCGAAGGTCGAGTTCGTGACAACCGTGTTCTGGTTGGTCACGAACCGGGCGTCGGGCCCGGCCTCGATGGTCGCGCCCGTGACGGCGGCGTTGCTCAGGATCAGCTGCCCGCCGCCGCTGCTGCGCAGCATGCCGCCGACGATGTTCAGGCCGCTGGCGTTCAGCACGCCGGGCCCATCCTTGACGATCGTCGCCTCGCTGGTCCATGGCCCGACGATGGAGCCGCTGTTGCCGCTCTCGGCCGTGATCGTCGCGCTGCGACCCAGCCTGTGCGACGAGCCGAGGCCGACGATCCGGGCCCGATCGGTCCTGGTTCCGCCGAGGCGGATGGCCGCCTCGATCGTCGCGCCGTCCTCGACCACGAGCTCGGCGCTCTCGGTACTCGTGCCGTCGCCGATGAGCAGCTCTCCTGCGCCCATCAGTTCGCCAACGGTGAGCGACGCGCCGGGCCGGACGAGCAGCGACGCTTCGGGATTCTCCAGCAGAATGGCGCCAACCGGCGTCGGAACATGCACGGTGACGAGGTATGGCCCGAGGCCGCCCAGCACGGCGGTGTCCGACGCCCCGGGCACGACCATCGGCAGCCAGTTGCCAGCGACGGCGAAGTCGCCGTCAACAGGGATGGCCCATTCGATCGTGCTCTGGGCCCGAGCGGCAGAAACGAGCGACCCGAGGCCGGCCATCATCAGCAAGACGAGCGGGGAGCGCGAACGGATAGAGGCAACGTTCGTGGATCGGGGCATGTCTCTCTCCTGTGGCGCGATTCCCCGAGCAAACCCAGGACTCGCGCGAAACCGCTGGCGAGCGTCGTTGAGCTTGACCAGGATGGAACCTCGACACTCGGCGGTTCGTCGTGCGCACGCCGATGGACGCATCGGATCCCGTGGAGGGCACACGAATCCGTGCTGGCCTGCCGATAACGCGCGTTCGCGGGGCCGGTGAGCACTCGGATGATCGAACGGCCAGGGGAGGCCCGCCTGCCGCCTAATAATCTCAAATATGTGGCGATCACTTTGATCGCACGACGCACCGGCCCGCCCGGCGGGCCATTCGTGGGGAGCATCGAACATGACCACTTTGAAGACTGCCGCCGCCCTGACCACCGCCGCCGCCACCCTCGCACTGGCCCCCGCCGCCCACGCCCAGGAATGGACGCGGTTCTTCTTCGCCGGCCCGGGCGACGTGGTGCTGGTGGACATCGACGTCACCGATGGCTTCCCGCAATTGCAGGTGACCGACGCCTTCCTCTCGGGCGACCAGTTCTCCGTGCGCGTGCTCGACGGCGGCACGGTCGTCGCCGAGTTCGACTGCTCGGTGCCCACCGTCCAGGGCGACAGCACGAGCGACTTCGACCTGGCCTTCGCCGACGAGCGCTGGTCGAGCGGCGAGGCCTGCCTGACCGCCCGCGGCCCGCTCACGATGGAGATCACCGTGCTGGCCAGCCCCTTCGGCGGCGGCGGCGCGGGCTGGAGGCTGGCCGAGGGCTCGTGCGAATCGTGCCGCGTCGACCTCGACGGCGACGGCCAGCTGACCATCTTCGACTTCCTGGCGTTCCAGAACCTCTTCGACGCGGGCGACCTCACCGCCGACTTCGACGGCGACGGCTCGCTGACGATCTTCGACTTCCCGGCGTTCCAGAACGAGTTCGATCTGGGCTGCGAGTAAGCTCGCTAGCTGCGATCGTGCGTCTCAGCCGCCAGCCCAGCCCGAGGCCGGTGCGAAATCGGCACGCCAGCGCAGGGCTTGCTCGAGGCGATCGGCGATGGGCTCGTGACTCGGCGCGACCAGCCTCGGGTCGACCGCCAAGCCCTCCAGCAGTGCCTGGGCTTCTGCGCTCTTGATGGGCGTGGCGCGGTCGATCGCGTAGAGGACCGCACGCTCGTCACCGGCGGCCAGCCCTGCCTCGGCGATGGCCGAGAGCACATCCATGGGCGGGGGCACGAAGCCCCACCGCTGCTCGGGCGTGCCGGTGCGCAGGCTCTGCAACTCCGTGGTGGCCCAGACGGCCAGAGGGAGCGACGCGCCGGCGTCATCGGTGGTCGAACGCTCTCGTAGCTGCGTCTCGGCGAGGCGACTGGGCCAGGCGTCGGCCCAGAGCGTGCCCCCACGCTGGGTAGTCAGGTCCTGCATCCGCTCGGCGTGGGGCACCAGGGCCCGCAATCGACGTTCACGCTCGCCGGGCGGAGCATCGCGCACGGCTACAACGCGTTCATACCAGGCGTGCGCAGCGTTGGCGTACTGCTTCTGCCACCGCAGGCGTTCCCAGCGGTCGTCGCTGTGCATAAGTTGCTGATCGGGCTCGATGGCGTGGCCCGCCGGCGCCGCACCCCGATACGGCTCAGCGCGCTCCAGCATGACCGCGAGCACAGGCCGCGGCGTCAGTTGCGTCCAGTGGTCGGCCATGAGCGAGACAACGGCCAAGACACCACCCGCGAAGACGAGGACAACGCCCAACCCCCGCACGAAGCGAACCCGCACCGCCCATGCGAGCGCGACGCCGCCGGCGAGCACGAGCAGGCCGAGGATAATTCCAGGAAGGACCATAAGAGCATCGTTGGCGCGCGACACTGGGGCGTCAGCCCGGCACATCCGTTCGAGTTCTTAGCGCCGCCCGAACATCTTCTCGAGGTCCCGCATCGTCAGCCGCACAGACGTCGGCCGGCCGTGCGGGCAGCTCGCGCTGCGTTCGACCTTCTCGCGCAGCTCGAGTAGGGCGCTGAGCTCCTGGTCGCTCAGGGCGTCGCCGGCCTTCACCGCCGCCTTGCAGGCCATCATGTCCAGCACCTCACGCAGCGCGTCCTCCATGTCGCGCGGCAGGTCGTCGCGCTCGAGCAGCTCGGCCATGAAGTCGGCCGGATCGACGCCGCGGCTGAAGAGCAGGCTGGGGAAGGCGTGCACGGCCACGCGCGTCGGGCCGGCGGCGGTGGCGTCGATGCCGATGGTCGAAAGGATGGCCGCGAGGGCGTCGAGCTTCTCGGGCGCGTCGGCCACGCCCACCATGGCGGGCGTGAGCAGCCGCTGGCTCTCGAGGTTTCCGTGGCTGGCCACGCGGCTGCGCAGGGCCTCGAACATCACCCGCTCGTGCAACGCGTGCTGGTCGATGATCACCACGCCGTCGTCGTCGTGCGCGACGAGGTAGCTATCGCGGATCTGCATCGCCCGGCGCATCCACGGGCCATCGGGCGCGCGGTCGATCGGTGCGGAATCGATGGGAGAAGCCGCGCTCGCGTCCTTGGGCTCGATCTGCGAATCCGGCGCGCTGTCACGTGACGGCTCGGTGCGGCTCAAAACCGCGTGCACCTCGGCGTCGGTCAGCCGATCGGCCGCCTCGCGCGCGGCCTGGGTCATCTCCATGGCCTGGGGGCCCCCGCTTCCAGACCGGAAGATCGCGCCGTCGGCCGGCACGAAGGGCTGCCACGGCCGGACCGAGCGTGGGTCCACTTCGGCCAATGACGCCGTCAGGTCCTCGCCCGCCAGCGCCTCGCGCACCGAGCCGTGCACGGCCGCGTGGATGGCCGACGAATCCCGGAAGCGCACCTCGGCCTTGGCCGGGTGCACGTTCACGTCCACCAGCGATGGGTCGAGGTCGATCAGCAGCACGGCCACCGGGTGCTTGCCGGGCTCGATCAGCCCACGGTACGCCTCGCGCAACGCGTGCGCGATGGTCGCGTCGCGCACGACGCGGCCGTTGAGCACGATCCACTGGCCCTTGGCGTTGCCGCGGGCCGCGTGCGGCCGGCCCACCAAACCCCACAGGTTGACGTGGTACGTCTCGGCCGCCACGCCCGTCGCCTCGATCATCGCCCCGGCCAGGTCCTCGCCCACGATCGCGCGCACGCGGTCGGGCGCGCTCTGGTCGGGTGGGAGGTCGAGCGTGGTGTGGCCGTCGCACACCAGCGTGAAGCCGATGGCCGGCCGGGCGAGCGCGAGGCCCTTGACGGCGTCGACGCAGCGCTGCTTCTCGGTCTGGGCCGTCCTGAGAAACTTCCTGCGCGCGGGCGTGTTGAAGAAGAGGTTGCGCACCTCGATGACCGTGCCGGGCGCGCCGCTGGCGGGCATCGGCCCCTGCACCACATCGCCCTCGACGCGCAGCTCGCTCGCCTCGCTCACACTCCCATTGCGAGAGTGGGGCCGAGACCGGATGCGCAGCCGGCTCACGCTGGCGATGCTAGCCAGCGCCTCGCCCCGGAATCCCATCGTCGCCACGGCGTCGAGGTCGTTGGGGCTGGTGATCTTGCTGGTCGCGTGCGGCGCCACGGCCATGGGCAACTGGTCGGGGCTCATGCCGCAGCCGTCGTCGGCCACGCGCACCAGTTCGATGCCGCCGGCTTCGAGCTCAACGGTGATCCGCGTCGCGCCAGCGTCCAGCGCGTTCTCGACCAGCTCCTTCACCACCGAGGCGGGGCGCTCGACGACCTCCCCCGCGGCGATCTGGTTGATGACCAGGGGGCTCAGGGCGCGGATGGTCGGCAGGCCGCCATGCTGGCTGTTTGGCGTCGCGACATGGGAAGTCTGGGACATCTGCGGCATGGTAGTAGCCACGCGGGGCTACGCTGGGCGATGGACAGGACAAGCGCCCACCACGTTGATCACCAGGCCTACGCCCGCGCCGCCCGCGATGCCGTGGCACAGGCCGCCACCGTCTGCCGGGCCGTGCAGGCACGCCTCGACGACCTGCGGGCCATCACCAAGGACGACAAGAGCCCGGTGACCATCGCCGACTTCGCCAGCCAGGCCGTCGTGGCCCGGGTGCTCCAGGAGCATCTGGGCACGTCGCTTGTGCTCGTGGGCGAAGAGGGCAGCGGCTACCTTCGAGATCCCGAGCACGAGGCCCACCTCGCCGCCGCCATCGAGGCCGCACGGGTCGTCTGGCCCGAGGCGACCGAGGAGGAGTTCCTCGACGCCGTGGACGTGGGCGACGCCGAACCGACCGACGACCACTGCTACTGGACGCTCGACCCCATCGACGGCACCAAGGGCTTCCTGCGAGGCCAGCAGTACGCCATCGCGCTCGCATGGCTCGATCACGGCGTGCCCACCGTTGGCGCCATGGCCTGCCCCAACCTGCCCATCAACCACGACGCGAGCCTGGAAGCCATCGACCCGCACGGCAGCATCTATCTCAGCGTGGCCGGCGAGGGCACGCTCGAAGCGCCGCTGACCGACGAGACCGCGAACGCGACGCGCATCGTGCGAGGCGACGTCGCCGAGGGCCAGCCCGTCAGCGCCTGCATGTCGGTCGAGAAGGCCCACAGCAGCACCGACGACACCGCCCGCGTCATGGAGCGTGTGGGCCCATCACGCGAGCCCGCACGCCTGGACAGCCAGTGCAAGTACGCCGTCGTGGCGCGCGGGCAGGCCGACGTGTACCTGCGCTTGCCCACCAAGAAGGGCTACGTCGAACGCATCTGGGACCACGCCGCGGGCGCACTGGTCGCCATCGAGGCGGGCTGCGTCGTGAGCGACGCCACCGGATTGCCATTGGACTTCACCCACGGCAAGGGCCTGGAACGCAACCGCGGCATCGTCTGCGCACCGCCCAGCGTGCACGATCGCGTGATCCGGGCGATCCGCGAGCTGCGATTGATCGACTGATCGGCTTAAGCCTCGCGCATCACGACCAGCACGCAGCGATCATCAACCACTTGCTCCTCGCTGAAGGCCCCCACCGCCACGCGGATGGACTCGGCGATGGCGTCGGGGTCGGGGTCGGCCTGGGCGATGGCCTCGTCGAGCCGCTGCACGCCGAACTGGTTTCGGTGCTCGTCGAAGGCCTCGATCACGCCATCGGTATACAGCACCATGCACTCGCCCGGCTGCAGCACGCCCGTCGCGCCCACGGTGTCGAGGTGCTCGAGGATGCCAAGTGGTGGGCTTGCGTTGCCGGCGATGGGCTCGACACGCCCGTCACGCCGGCGCACGCGAGGCACATGGTGGCCCGCATTGGCGTACACGAAACGGCCGTTCCTCGGGTAAAAACCAACGAAGATGGCCGTCACGAATCGCTCGCCCGCGAAGCTCTCGTAGAGCACGCGGTTCACGTCGGTCACCACCGTGCTGGCGGGGCGACCGAACGCGCGGTAGGCCAGCAGCACGCTGCGCAGCATGCCCATCGCCACAGATGCGGGCGGTCCATGACCCGACACGTCGGCCACGACGGCGCCGAACTGGCCATCACCGAAGTCTCTAAAGTCGTAGTAGTCGCCGCCCACTTCCTCGCTGGGCTGGTACCACACGGCAAAGCGCAGGCCCTCGACCGCCGGCGGCGCGGGCGGCATGATCGAGCGCTGCGCGTGCAGGATGGACGC
>JBITAB010000150.1:7150-11713 GCA_044439825.1 Phycisphaerales bacterium JB064
TCGACGTACGTCGGGCGGTCGTGCGCGGCCAAGTGTGCGAGCAGGCCGCCACGCTCGGTCGCCGAGACGGTGGGTTTCCACGAGCCCTCGGGGGTCAGGATGCGCGCATCGAGCCCATCCTCGGGAAGGTCGATGACGTTGTTGAGCGTGAACCAGCCCTCGCGGTCGGCCTCGCGATCGAAACCGATGAAGAGCTCCGCCCCGAACATCGGACGCATTCGACGCAGCAGCCGAAACCCATGCTCGGCCAGCGTGGAGGCCTCGCTGGCCTCACGCAGCAGCTCGACGAAGTCCATCGAGCGGTTCTGGGCTGTCGGGGAGGGTGGATTCACCCCCAAGGGTACTCAGGGGGCCGGCGCCCTGCGATCAGAATCGCAGGGTCGCTCAGCCCAGCAGGTCGAGCACGCGCTCCTGGTTATTCAGCCCGGCGCTGATGGCCGCCAGCGACGACTGGGTCAGGATGTTCCCACGCACCAGGCGGGCCGCCTCCTCGGCGAAGTCGGCGTCGCGGATCAGCGAGCGCGTGGCGGACAGCGTCTCGATCTGCTTGCCCACGCTGGCCAGCCGCGGGGTGATGCTGTGGCGGCCGATAGCCCCCAACTCGCCCAACTGCGTGGTCACCTGCTCGCGAGCCCTGCCGAAGATGCGCTGGGCCAGTTCGGGGTTCTCCAGCAGAGAACCCGCGCCGCCCGAGCCCGCATCGCTCAGCCTCACCTTGACGGCCGCCGGGTCGACGACCACCTCGCCCGTCTCGGTTACCTCCGGCGCAATGTCGTACACCTCACCCAGGCTCTTGGTGTCGAACTTGCCGATCACCTCGTAGCTGCCATCGCCCAGCGGCACACGGAAGTTGCCCGTGAACAACTCCTGGCCGTTGAACTTGGACGTGCCGCCGATGCGGTCGATGGTCTGCAGGATGGAGTCCAGCTCCAGTTGCATCGCCTCGCGCTCGGCCTCGCTCGTGCCCGCGGTGCTCGCAGCGGTCACGGCCAAGCCCTCGGCCTCGGTCAGCAGACGCGAGACCTCCGATAACGCACCCTCGGCGGTGTTGACAACAGCCTGGCTGCGATCGAGCGCCTTCGCCTCGGACTCCAGCGACGCCAGCGCAGCGCTGATCGCCTCGCTGGAGATCAGCCCGGCAGGATCATCGCTCGCACGGTTGATGCGCAGGCCGGTCGCCAGCCGCTCCAGGGCGGTGTTGCGTTCTGCCTGGTTCTGGGCGAGTATCCGCAGGCCTGTGTTGACCGGCCCCGAGCCTATTCCGATCGGCTTCATCTCGGCGCCCTCCCATGGCGCGGTCGCGCTCAGGCCTACTCCCCCAGAGGCAGGCCTACCTACACCGATCGCTTACGCGCGGAGACATATCCACAACCGCCCGGCATGTGGTGGCGAAATCCCCACGGCACAAGCCGGACAGCCGATGCGATCGGCATTCCTTCACTCGCTATCGGGCTGTGGAGAGCGCGACTTCAGGCCGATTCGGCCGGCGGGCCGAAAAGGCCCTCGACGAACGCCTGGGGATCGAAGGGCTGCAGGTCCTCGGCCGTCTCGCCCACGCCGATGAACTTCACCGGCACGCCGCAGGCCTCGCGCACGGCGATGACCACGCCGCCCTTGGCCGTGCCGTCCAGCTTGGTGATCACGAGCCCCGATAACGGGACGGCCTTGGCGAAGTGCTCGGCCTGGGCGACGGCGTTCTGCCCGCTGGTCGCGTCAAGAACGAGAAGCGATTCGTGCGGGGCGCCATCGATGCGCTTGCCCGCGACCTTGGCGATCTTCTCGAGCTGGCGCATGAGCGCCTCTTGGGTCTGCAAGCGGCCGGCGGTGTCGAGGATGACCACGTCCACCCCACGGCTCGCGCCAGCGGCGCACGCGTCGAAGGCCACGGCGGCCGGGTCTCCGCCCTGCTGCCCGCGCACGACCTCGACGCCGATGCGTTCGGCCCACACCTCGAGCTGACGCACGGCACCGGCACGGAACGTGTCGCATGCGCCCAGCAGCACCGTCTTGCCATCCTCGCGCAACGCGTGGCAGAGCTTGGCGATGGTCGTGGTCTTGCCCACACCGTTGACGCCCGTGACCAGCAGCACCGTGGGGCCATCGGTCGCGTACTTGATGCTGAGGTCTTCGGGCGGCCACATCGCCGACACGCTCTTCTTGAGGTACGCGATCGCGTCCTCGCCCTTCTCGAGCTTGCCGGCCTTCACGTCGGCGCGCAGGCCGTCGATGAGCCGGCGCGTCGCCTTCACGCCCACGTCGGCACGGAGGAGCACGCCCTCGATCTCTTTGATGAGCGTTTCGTCGAGGCGGCGGCCCGTGACAAGGTCACGCAGCGGGTCGATCAGCACCGACCGCGTGCGCTTGAGCGAGTCCTTGATCTTGCGACCGAGCGACTTCAGCACGCGTTGGGCTCCACCGGCTCGACGGCCGCGCCATCGAGCTTGCGCATCGCGGCATCGAGCAACGCGTTGACGAAGGCCGGGCTTTTCTCGGTGCTGAAGCGCCGCGCGAGCTCGACGGCCTCGTCGATGGCGACCTTCTTGGGCGCCTTGCCCGAAGCCATCTCGTAGTACGCCAGCCGCAGGATCGCGCGATCGACCGCGGGCTGGCGGCTGACCGGCCAGGCCGGGCTGAGCTGTTCAAAGATCGCGTCGCCCTCGCGCCGGCCCGCGTATGCGGCGATGGCCAGCTTCTCGGCCTGGCGCAGCTCGCGGGGCTCGAGGTTTTCGCTCTCATCGAGCACGCTGCTGCGCAGGGTCTCGAGAAGGTTCTCGTCGGGCGCGTCCGCCGCTCCGTTAGCATCGAGGCCGTAGAGCATCTGGAACGCCGCCATGCGCACACGCTGGGCAGAGATCATGCCGACCCCTTGCCGTTCATGCCAGCCGACTGACCGGCCATCTGCGCGGATCTGGTCTTGTCCGCCGAGCCGGCCAGAGGCGGCATCGCCTCGGGCGCCAGCAACTCGGGCCGGTTCTGCATGGCCGCGGCCCGCAACCGGCGCAGCTCGTCGATGGCTTCCAGGGCGGCCTGCATCGCCTCGGCCCCCTTGTTGCCCTTGGCCCCGCCGGCCCGGTCCCTGGCGTGCTGCTCGGTGCCCGCGGTGATGACCCCGAAGCACACCGGCACGCCGGTGTCGGCGGCCAGCCGGGCCAGCCCCTGGGCGACGGCATCGTTGATGTGCTGGTCGTGGCTGGTCTGGCCCTTGATGACGCAGCCCAGGGCCACGACCGCCTCGAAGGCCCCCGTCCGCAGGGCGGCGCTGCTCATGGCCACCAGCTCGAAGGCGCCAGGAGCCCGCAGCACGGCCGGCCTGGCCCCAGGCCAGCGACGCGAAAGGGCGTCCAAGGCCGCCTGGAGCATGGGCCTGGTGATCGAGTCGTTGTACCGGCTGACCACGATGGCCACCGCCGGCGGTTGATGGGTGTGCTGATCCGGATGCTGCATTGGGGCATCGTAGGGACGAGCCGTGCCAAAGGCCCCTTCCCCAGCCTGCCAACGGCTGTACCATCGCCCCGTGCGGCATCGCCTGGCCAAACTCACCGACGTGCTCCAGCTCACGCGCTTCGCCACGGCCTTTGCCGCCGTGGGCAACGTGTGGCTGGTCATCCTCTGGACCCGCGCCAACACCCACGAGCTCACGAGCCTGCCCGTGAACGCCCCGATGCGGACGGCCCCGCTCGCCCTGCTGCTGCTAGGCGGCGCGGTGGCGGCCATCGGGCTCTACGCCTTCACGCTGGGCCTCAACGACATCGTCGATCGCCGGCGAGACCGTGCCCTGGGCGCCGACCGGCCCATACCCAGCGGCCGCATCGGGCTCGACATGGCGACCATCATCGTGGCCGGCTCGGTCTTCGTCGCGGTGCTGGGGGCCTCGTTCTTTGGCACCGCCGCGGTGCGGCTGACCGTGCTCGTCGCGGCGGCGGCGCTGGCCTTCAACGTCGTGGGCAAGTTCGTGCCCGGGGCCGGTCCTCTGCTGCTCGGCCTGATCTTCGCGGGCCACATGGTCATCCCCAACATCCAGCTCCAGTTCGTGTGGCCCGTGGTCGTAGTCATGACCCACGCGCTGGCGGTGGAGTGGGCCGCCTGGGTGGTGGGCAAGCGCAGCCCGGCCATGAGCCGCCGAGCCGTGGCCGCCATCACGCTGGGCTGGCTCTTCTGGGCGTGCGTCATCCTGCTCATCGGCTCATACAACGCCAGCGGCATGACGCAGTGGCCCCACTGGCCGAGCCCCGTCAGCGCCCTGCTCATCGCCGTCCTGGCGGTCGTCTTCGTGATCTACATGACCCACAAGGTGCGCAAGACCGGCCCCGGCCCGCGCGCGGCCGAGAAGCTCCGCCGCTACGGCGCCATCTGGCTGGTGCTCTACGCCGTGGTCTGGGTGCTGACCGAAGGCCTCGTGCTCGCAACGATCATCCTGGCCGGCCTTGGCATCATCGGCCTGATCGTCATGACGATCGCCCGTGAGGCATACCACCTCGCGCACCAACCGCTGGGCTATCGGCGCTAGCCAACACCAGCCTCACACCACCTGCAGCACGTCCTTCACCGTCGCCACCAGATCGT
>JBITAB010000151.1:0-2441 GCA_044439825.1 Phycisphaerales bacterium JB064
GCCGGCGAGCGCACGGAGCTGGTCGTACACCTCCGGGAGCATCCAATCGGCCGGCTTGGCAGCGGATTGTGCATCGGTCTCGTGTTCATGGCCCCCCATGTGACCCAGTATAGTGCAGACCGCCACACACGCCGCAGCATAATGGCCCACTGGACACGAAAGGGGGGACACTATGGGCTATTTGCCCCACGTTGACGACCGCATAACCCGGCAGGCCAATCAAGCGGGCCACACCGGCGTCAGCCAGTCCGGACTGCTCCCGCCTGGCTGCCGGCTGAGCCGCGGCCTTCTCCACCACCGTCACCGTCGGCACGACGCTCGCTTCTCGCTCGAGCACCTGGCCACGTGACCTGTTCTCACAGCTCCCGATACTTATCGATCGTCTCGCGCACCCCGTGCGGATCGCGCACGTCCTTCATCGTGATCTCGATGCCGGCCTGGCCGCTGCTGGAGATCTCGATGAGCCCGACGTTGAAGACGCGGTCGACGAAGCTCTGCTTGACGGCGATGTTGCGGATGTTGTCGTGCAGCACCTCGCTGGTCGCCCGGCTGAACAGGCCATGGCTCTCGGTCGTCCGCTTGGTGGTGATCTCCAGGCACGCGCTCATGGTCTTGAGGAACCACACGAACATCGTGACGGCCGCCGCCAGGAAGACCAGCAGGCAGATGACCAGCCAGAACGTGTCGCCTGGCCACAGCGACTCCTTCCGCACGGCGGCGTAGAGGGCCAGGATGCCCGCGGCGGTCATGAGCAGCACGAGCGCGATGAAGGAGAAGGGCCGGGCCCGGAACATCGCCGGCCGCAGCCGCAGCACGCGCACCTCGGGGCCGAACTCGCTGGGCAGGCCGGCCGCCGCGGCGCGGTCGACGCGCTCGGGCTTGTCCGCCGGCGCGGTCTTGGGCGTGTCGCTCAGTGGCACATCGGTTTTGGGCGTACCAGGCGTCTCGGGCGTGTGCTCGTCCATCGGCTTCCCCCTCAGGGCGGTGCGTCTCTCGCTGGCCGCAGTGTAGGGGCTGGCCGACAGGGTGAACCGAATCGGTGAGCGCCCCCACCACTAGCGCCCAAGGAACTCGCCCACCACCCGCAGGGGCTCGATGTTGTCGCAGGTGATCTTGATGGCCGACATGATGGGCACCGCCAGGAAGATGCCCGGGATGCCCCACATCCAGCCCCAGAGCATGATCGACAGGAAGATGACCACGGGGTTGAGCACCAGCCGCTTGCCCAAAATCATGGGCGTGATGAAGCTGCCCTCGGCGGTCGTCAGCGTGTAGTACACCGCCGGCACGAGCAGGATCTGGCCCACGTGCTCGAAGTTGGCCGCCGCGACGACCGAGACGGCCAGCACGCCCACGATCGCCCCAGCGAATGGGATGAAGTTCAGCACCGCCGCAGCGATACCCCACAAGAGCGGGTTGGGCACGCCCAACAGCCACATGGCCGTGCCGATGGCCACGCCCAGCCCTGCGTTGATCAGTGTGATGGTGACGAAGTAGAGCGCCACGTCGTGGTGCACCTGGTGCACCACCTCGACGGCCAGCTTCTTGTTCTCGAACTTGGGGATCACGCGCACGAGCTTGACCAGGAACAGGTCGTCGGCGGCCAGCAGGAAGTAGAGCAGGCCCAGGGTGAGGAACGCGTTGGCGCCGATGTACCACGTCTGGCCCAGCAGGAAGGGCGTGATCGTGGCCTTGCTGACGCGCACCTCGACGGCGTCGTCCTCGGACGGCTTGGTGATGGCCTCCACCTGCTCGCTCGCCTGGCGCAGCCCCTCGACACGCTCGCGGAAGCCGCGGAACTTGCGCTCCATCTCGCGCATCTCGCTTGGCATGTCCTGCAGCCACACCGTCGCCGGC
Source organism: Phycisphaerales bacterium JB064 (assembly GCA_044439825.1). Taxonomy (GTDB): domain Bacteria; phylum Planctomycetota; class Phycisphaerae; order Phycisphaerales; family UBA1924; genus JAHCJI01. The sequence goes on from JBITAB010000151.1 coordinate 1,858, forward strand.
TCGCTGAGGAAGTAGGCCGCCACGCCAAAGCCGCCGACGACCACCAGCAGCACCACCGCCGCGCCGAGAGGCGAAGGGATGCGCAGGCTCCATCGCAGCCACCGCACCACCGGTCCGAGCATGATGGCCAGTAAGATCGCCAGCACCATGGGCACGAGGATGGGCTTGGCGACGTAGACCGCGGCGATGACCGCGAGCACGAACAGGCCCGTCAGCATGATCGAGCGCACGTCGAGCGGCCCGCCGAGCATCTTGCCCAGGCGTGTCAGGTCCGGCGGAGACTCATGCTCCCGCTCACTCCCAGTTTCACTTGCTTCTCTCACCGATGAACGCCCAGCGGCCCTCCATGCGGGGTCACGCTGAGCATAGGACGGAAACTACTCGCCGGCCGCGCGCCGACCGACGCCGGGGTAGTCGGTGAACAACCCCGCGACGCCGTACTCATGGAAGAAGCGAGCCATGGCCTCGGGCTCGTTCTTAAACGTGTATGGATACAGCATGAGATCGAGTTCACGAGCCTTGCCAAGCAGCGGCAGCGGCTCGCCCGTCTTCTCGTCTTCCAGCAGCTTGCGGCTGGGCCCCAG
>JBITAB010000152.1:0-11683 GCA_044439825.1 Phycisphaerales bacterium JB064
CGCATGCTCACCACCGCCCTTGAGACCGAGCAGCTCTTCCCCCTCGACGAGCTCTCGCTCGGCTTCATCCGCCCCCGCAAACCAACAGATCGCTCGATGGCCTACGCCCAATCCGCATGGCTCTACGAGTACATCGTCGAACGCTTCGGCTCGCAGGCCCCGCTCGACCTCATGGACGCCTACGCCGCAGGCCAGACGCAGAGCGAGGCGTTCGAATCCGTGCTGGAGATCTCGCAGGATCAGCTCGAGTCAGACTTCCTCGCCTGGGCCGCTGAGCAGGCCAGGGGCTGGGGCCTGCTGCCCCCGCAAGGCATGCCCACCGTCGAGCAACTCGCCCAGCAATACGCCGACAAGTCGGGCTCGCAAGACGCACCGTCACTCACCGATCTGCTCGACACCTATCCCGATCATCCGCAGCTCATCGAGAAGGTCGCACGCGACACGCTCGCAGCGAACGATGGCCGACCCACGGCCGAGATGCACGACATCCTCACGCGGTGGGCAGATGCCGTACCCGTTGCCGATGAGCCCCGACGCATGCTCGTCCTGCTCGCGCGCGAGACCGGCATCGATCCCGACGACACAACCACGATCGCCTACCTCGAACACCTCGACGCCCGCGCGCAGTACACCGGCGCCTACGCAGCCGAGCTCGCACGCCTGTACATCCGCCGCGAAGAACAATCCAAGGCGTTCGCCAAGGCCCAGCGTGCCGCTCGCATCGAGCCCTTCGACGCCCCGACACGCGAGCTGGCCGCCACCATCGCCTGGCGAGCCGGCGAGCCACACACCGCCCGCGACCACGTCGAGGCCCTGACCATCATCGAGCCCGACCGCGACATCCATCGCCAGCGTCTGGAAGCCATGGACAAGCGGCTGAACCAGTGACGCCGGCAACGCAACACCCACCAATTCTGTTCGTATCGTGTAAAGACTGACCCCAGCCGTGTAGACATGGCCCCCCCGCTTGCCCAAAATGCACCTGCAAGCGTTGGAACGTCGAGCATGCGCCCAGCACGACCCAACCCGCGCCCGAACAGCGACGATCTCGATGCGTCGCCGGGGGATTCCTCCCACCCAAGACAACCCTTCGCAAGCCGGGTCTCGAGCATCCGCACCATACACGCCTGCTCGCTGGACGTGCCGGTGCTGCTGCTCAACCGAAACTACATGGCCCTGCGCGTCATCACCGCGCGCCGGGCGTTCACGCTGCTGTGCAAGGAACTGGCCGAGGTCGTCCATGTCGAGGGCGAATCGACCGAGGCGTCCTTCAGCAACTACGACTTCGCCGAATGGCTGGAAGTCTCCGCGCTCCAGCACGAGATCGAGCCCACCGCCCACGACTGGGTGCGCACGGTGCAACTCTCGATCGCCGTGCCGCGCGTGATCCGGTTGCTCGACTACGACCGCCTGCCACGCCTGCAGATCCGCCTCAGCCGGCGGACCATCTTCGAGCGGGACAGCCACCAGTGCCAGTATTGCAAGCGCTACTTCCGCAGCAACGACCTGTCCGTCGACCACGTGCTGCCCCGCGCTCGCGGCGGCGGCGATAGCTGGGAGAACCTCGTCACCGCGTGCATCCGCTGCAACGCCACCAAGGGCGACCGCACGCCCAGCGAGGCCGGCATGCCCCTGGCCCGCGCCCCCAAGCGGCCGGCGCCAGACTCCGTGCTCAGCCACCTCGGCTCGGGCAGCGCCATCACCCGCAAGCCCGGCGGCCGACGCGAGCCCCGCTATGCGGCCTGGCGCATGTTCCTGCCTGCTACACGGTGAATCGCCAAATCCTCTAAACGATAAAGCCCCGGACTGAGCCGGGGCTTCATTCCGTATCGGTTGCTTTCGATTGCTCAGTCGCCGCCGCGCAACAACGCCAGCAGGCGCAGGATGCTCATGTACAGCCACACGATGGTGACCAGCAGCGCGAAGCCGGCGTACCACTCCATCCACTTGGGCGCCTTGTTGTTCACGCCATCCTCGACGATCTTGAAGTCGATGATGAGGTTAAACGCGGCAATAAGCACGATCGCGCCGCTGATCGCGATGCTCAACGGCCCGCCGTCCCACGAGACCAGTTGCACGCCCATGAAGCCCAGCACCACGCTGGCGATCCAGAAGAGGCACACCCCCCCGGTGGCCACCAGGATCATGCGCACCACGAGCGGCGTCGCGCGAATGATCCGCGTGGCGTACAGACCGAGCATGACCGCCGCGATCGAGAACGTCAGGCCGGACGCCTGCGCGATCAGGGTCGTGTCGAGTTGGGCCGCCGCGCCGCCACCGCCGGCGGCCGCAGAGGCCTGCGCATCGCTCGCCCACGACACCCAGAAGTACGACACACCGGCGAGGAACGCACCCTCGGCGATCGCGTACACCGGCGCGATGAAGGGCGAGAGTTGAGGCTTGAACAAGAGCACAATCGCCAGGATCAGCCCGACGATCCCACCGCCCGCCAGGAGCGGCAGCCACGCACCATCAACTGCCAGCGACCAGAGCAACGTGGCCGTGCCCACGGTCAGGCCCAGCAGGATGGCCGTGTTGATGATGGCCCCCTGATAGGTCATGACGCGGGGCGCCGCGACGTGCTGGGCCCAATCCCCATGCCCCGCGGGGTTCAGGAATTGGTCGACCTTCTGGATGGCGGGGTTACCGGTTGTCGTGATCATGCGCGTCTCCCGTTGCACAGGGGCGTGCATGCCCCCGTTCGCACGATCATACCGGCACGCCGCCGGGCAGGTTGCGATCACCTAAGAAGACTGCGACGACGCCCGCCCCTCGATCGTGTAGTTGGGGCTTTCCTTCGTAATACGGATGTCGTGCGGGTGGCTCTCGACCATGCTCGCGGCCGTCACGCGGCAGAAGCGGGCGTCACGCTTGAAGTCCTCGATGGTCGGGCAGCCGGTGTAGCCCATCGCCGCCCGCAGCCCGCCCACGAGCTGGTAGACGAACTCGGCCAGCGGCCCGCGGTAGGGCACCAGCCCCTCCACGCCCTCGGGCACGAACTTCTGCTTGGGCCGCCCGCTCTGGTCATACTTGTCGGCCTGGCCATACCGATCGGCGCTGCCGCGGTTCATGGCGCCCTCGCTGCCCATGCCGCGATAGCTCTTGTACCGCCGGCCGCCCGAGATCACCAACTCGCCCGGGCTCTCGTCCAGGCCCGCCAGCAGCCCGCCGAGCATCACCGTGCTCGCGCCGGCCGCGATGGCCTTGGCGATGTCCCCGCTCATGCGGATACCGCCGTCGGCGATGACCGGCACGGGATCGGTCCCGCCCCCTTGAGCATTGGCCTCGGCCACGCCGCGCAGGCCCTCGAAGATCGCCGACACCTGCGGCACGCCCACGCCCGTCACCACGCGCGTGGTGCAGATGCTGCCCGGCCCGATGCCCACCTTCACCGCGTCGGCCCCGGCCAGCGCCAGGTCTCGCGCGCCCTCGGCCGTGGCCACGTTGCCGGCGATCACCTGGATGTCGTGCTCGGCCTTGATCTTCTTGACCGTCTCGATGACGTTCTTGCTGTGCCCGTGCGCGGTGTCGACGGTGATCACGTCCACGCCCGCCTCGATCAGCGCCGCCACGCGATCGAACTGCAGCACGCCCACCGCCGCGCCGCACAGCAGCCGGCCGATCGAATCCGTGCTCGCGTCGGGATACTTGCTCAGCCGCTCGATGTCGCGCATGGTGACCAGGCCGGCGAGGTTGTTCTTCTCGTCGACCAGGATCAGCTTCTCGACCTTGTTCTCGTTGAGGATGACCTCGGCCTCGCGCAGCGTCGTGCCGGCAGGCGCCGTCACCAGCGGGTTGCTGGTCATCACCTGGCTCACCGGCGTGCTCAGGTCCTCGACGAACTTCAGGTCGCGCCGCGTCAGGATGCCCAGGATCCTGCCCTTGCTCCGCAGGTCGTCGCTGCCGTCCTCGGTCACGGGGAAGCCCGACACGTTGTACTGGGCCATCAGCTCGCGGGCCCGGCCCACCGTGTCGCTGGGCCCCAGGGTGATCGGGTCGGTGATCACGCCGTTGGCCGACCGCTTCACCTGGGTCACCTGCCGGGCCTGCTCCTCCACGCTCAGGTTCTTGTGGATGATGCCGATACCGCCCTCCAGGGCCAGCGCGATGGCCAGGGGCGCCTCGGTCACCGTGTCCATGGGGGCGCTGACGATGGGGATGCGCAGGCGGATGCCCCGCGTCAGCCGGCTGGACGTGTCCGCGTCGGCCGGCAAGACCTCGCTGGCCCGCGGCAGCAGCAGCACGTCGTCGTAGGTGATGGCGTCGAGAACGACCTTCGCGTCCGGCCCCAGCGGCGCCGGCGCGGGCGAAGCGTTGCCCGAAGGGTCCTTGGAAGGTGTCTGATGGGGGGCGGCTGCGGGCGGGTGGATCGTGTGCGTGGCCATGCTCATGCTTGGCTCGGCGCGGGCGGGGGTCAAGCCCAGACAAGCCTAACACCCCATATCGAACGCGTTCTGGAACGCCAGGAAGTCCAACAACGTGAGCCGGCCATCGCCGTCAAAGTCGGCTCGGGCGTCGCCGTCCTGGAACAGGTTCTGGAAGGCAACAAGATCGAAGACGGTCAGCACGCCGTCCCCGTCGATGTCCGCCGGGCAGCCGCACGCGGGGTTGGCAAAGGTGATGCGGAGTTGGCCGGCCCCCCGGTGCGGGGCCCCGACGGTTGCCAGATCGTCGACGCCGTCCCCGTCCAGATCGCCCAAAGCCATGCGCCGGAAGGCCGTCCCGACATCGATCACCGGACCACGGTCGAACCAGCCATCGCCGCGTTGGCTAAACACCTCGGCCTGGTAGAACCCCAGGACTACCAGATCGGTGCGGCCGTCGTGGTCGAAGTCGGCCGCGATCATGTCGCTGGTCCCGCGCCCAATGGTGTACGACGACAGACCCCACAAGCCACCCATGCCGTCGTTGTAATATATCGTGACAAAGTCGTCACCATCGCGATACTCGAAGGCGACCGCCAGGTCCGGCCAGCCATCGCCGTTCAAGTCATCAGCCACTGCGACTACGGGAGATTCGAACTCGACTAGAACCTCGCCCGGTTCGAACGCACCGCCCGGCACGCCGCGAGACAGCGTGACGACATCATCTGCGGACGAAACCACGGCGGCATCAATTGCGCCGTCTTGATCGAAGTCTGCATACGCGAGGGTTCTACCGCCGCGAGCCGCCTCGAAGAGGCTCGCGGGCTCAAAGGTCGCGTCGCCACGATTGAGCAGCACGCCCAACGCGTTGCTGCCGCCGGTGGCGAACAGCAGGTCCAGATCGGCATCGGCGTCCAGGTCAACCAGCACCATGTCGTCGGGCCCGCGGGCAAGATCGAGCCGCGCCTCGACCTCAAACCTCCCGCGGCCGTCGCCTAGCAGGATGGTCAGGTCGTTCTCTCGCCATCCCGCCACGATCAGGTCGATCGTCCCGTCGCCGTCCAAGTCGCCGGCGGCAACGGGTCCCGGATCGTCGCTCATAAGAAACTCAACTCTTTCATAGGACAGCCCCTCGCCGTCGTTGATGATCACGCTGAGCACGCTGTCGTTAACGTTGGTGATCGCCAGATCATCGTCGCCATCACCGTCGAAGTCCGCCATCGCGATGTCGGTCCCGCCAACATTGCTCAACACGCCCTGCGTCCCGAACCGGCCCGCGCCCATCCCGCGCAGCACGCGCATGTAGCTGGGCTCGTCGCCCTTGGCCGTCACCAGGTCGGTCCGCCCGTCGCCATCCACATCGGCGGCGACAGCCCCGCGCGTGCGATAGCCCACGGCCGAGGCCACGGCTGGACCGAACTCGCCAGCGCCGTCGCCGGGTAATACGAACATGCGACTGCCGTCATAATCGCGCAGCACTACGTCGAGCCTGCCATCGTCGGTCACGTCCCGTGCCAACTCGAGCCCGCCCGGCGCGCCGGCCACGATGGCGCGCGTCTCGGCGAACGTCCCCGTGCCGTCATTCACGAGCCACAGGATTGGCTCGGCCTCCGGGCCTTGCGCCAGCACGTCGGTGTCGCCGTCAGCGTCCACGTCCGCGGCAAGCACGAAGCCGACGCGCATCGCCATCGGCCACGTCTCGGCTGGCCCGAACACGCCGCCGCCCAGATTGCGCAGCACGAGCACTTCCTGGCTGCGGGCATCGACGGTGACCAGGTCCTTTTCGCCGTCGCTATCGAGATCGGCCGCCACGATGCCGCGCGACTCGCCCAGCGTCGTCAGCGTCGTCGAACGCACCAGCCGTCCCGTACCATCGTTGAGCAGCAGGACAACCAATTCATCGAATGCCGTCGTCGTCACGGCGTCCGTATCGCCATCGCCGTCCAGATCAGCCAGCGCCAGCGAGATCGGCCCATCGCCCGCGAGCACCATCGCGTGCTCGGCGAACACGCCCCGCCCGTTGTTGAGGTACACCACCACGCCATCGCCGCGCTGGTCGGCCACGACCAGATCGATGTCGCCATCGCCGTCCATGTCGGCAGGCTCGATCGTGTCGGGCAGCCCCCGCCCGGGCACGACCTGGCGGAAGGGGAATCGTCCGTCTCCGTCGTTCAGATAGATGACGATCTCATTGCCATACCCATCGGCCGAGGCCAGGTCGATATGACCGTCGCCGTCGAAGTCCGCGGCGGTCACATCCCACAACTCGGCGGTCGCCGGCAGGATCTGGTCGGTGATGAACAGATCACGGGGCTCACAGAACTGCGCGTGCGCCAGGCCAATGGGCCCCCACCCAAACGCAACCAGTGCCGAGGCCAGCCGACCGCCGAACATGCGACCCCGAACGCCGCCGCGCGTGGCTACTGCCAACCCATTCTGCGTGCCGTGCATCTTCGCCTCCCGTGCGCTGTATCGTGTTGTCATATATCGCGACGCCCTGGCTATCGGTGCGATGCGCCACGGGGTCGCAGAATTGGTTGGGTATCCTCGAAGGGATGCGTCCCCAAGCCATGCGCGTGCAGCACCGCGCTCACGCGAACTGCACTCGGCGCGGGCCAGCGCAGGCCGCGCACAATAAGAATGGACGCGCCTCTGGCGAGCGATGGGATCTGTGATACCGTCCTAAAACACACGCTGAACGCACCACGGGGAGAACCGCGCATGCGATCACCATCACAAGCGCCGACTGGTCTGGCGGCCATCGCCACAACCTGCGCCGCAACGCTCGCCAGCCCTTTTGCCGCCGCCGCTCTGGGCCAGGTCGAGCCCAGCGGCCTCACCATCGTCGTGGAAGACCACACGCTGCTGCCAGGCCAGTCGACGACGATCCGCCTCGAGGCATCCTTCGACTCGCGTCGGGACTACTGCGTCGCCGCCATCGGCACCTGGCTCGAATCATCGTCCGGCGCACAGGGCCTCAGCGGCATCCGGCTCGTCGGCGCCCTGGCCGGCCCAGGCACCGTGCCCGGCGAGGCGACCGAACGCGGCGTGCGCGGCATCCTGGCCGGGCAGATCAACGGCCTGGGAGAAATCTACGGCGACCCAAGCGACCCCATCGCGTTCTGGGAAGCAACCTACACCGCCCCAACCGAGGTCACCGAGCCCTTCGAGGTCATGCTCGAGACGCGGACATCACGCTTCGACGTGTACCCTTACATGTATTCGGCGCGCTCCGAGAGCCGCCTGGAAGGCTTCCAGGACGACACGGCCATCATTCGCGTGATCCCATCGCCCGCGGGCGCAGCGGTGCTGGTTGGCCTCGTATTCACCGGCCGCCGCAGGAGGATCGAGCATGCGTAAGCCCGTCACGTTCCTCATCACGCTCCTGGGCATTGTCGCCGTGCATGCCAGCGCGCAAACGCCAGTCGGCGGCAGCATCAGCACGGACACCACCTGGGCCCTGGCCGACAGCCCCTTCAGCGTGACCGAGTCCGTGCGTGTCACGGGCGGCGCCACGCTGACCATCCAGCCGGGCGTCGAGGTCCGCTTCGAGCCGGGCATGTTCCTCTCGATCGACAGCGGCGTGCTTGTCGCCCGCGGCTCGGCGTCCAGCCGCATCGAGTTCATCGGTGGCCGGGGCGTCATGCTTCCCCCTGGCGCGCAGGACGCCGTGCTCGACCCGGACACCGGCGCGTACGTCTCGGGCACGGCGCTCGAGCACGTGCGCCTGGAGTTCATCAACGCGGGCGCCGGGGCGGCTCTTGAGGTCACCTTCAGCCAGCCGCTCCTGCGCAACGTGCGCGTGCAGGACGTCGCGGGCATGGGCGTTGAGTTTCACGCTTCCGAACTCGTCGACGTCCGGCTCGAAGACCTGTCCATCTTCACCACCACCGAGACCGGCCTGACCATCACCGGCGGACGCTCGGCCACGCTCGAACGCGTCCGCGTGGGCCAGGTCGCCATCGCCGACCGCCAGGGCTCGGCCATACGTCTGGAGATCAACGAGCCCCGCGATCCCACGCCCGCCCAGCCGGACATCGTGCTGATCGACTGCTCGGTCTCGGACGTCTCGGCCCGCTGGGGCGTGCGCACCGAGGGCGGTTGGATCCGTACCGTGAACTTCGTGGTCGAGGGCTGCGACGGGATCGGCCACTTGAGCCGCGTCCGCCGCTACGAACTCACCGGCTGCCGCTATAGCGACAACGCCTCGCACCTGGATATGGGCGCTTCCTACGAGGGCGGCAGCGTGCGCTCGGGTGTCTTTGTCCGCGGTGGGCGGGTCGCACTGAGCGGCGCCAGCCAGGTCACCGGCTGCCGATTCGAGGACAACCCAAATGGTCCCGTGCTCGTCGTGACGCAGGGCAGCATACGTGAGTGCCGCTTCCTGAACAACCGATCCACGAGCAACGGCGGCGCCCTCGCGCTGGGCGGCTTCGTCGACCTCTACGACAACCGCTTCGAGGGCAACAGCGCCGTGCTGGGCGGGGCCATCTATGCCAACGCCAACATCGTCTCGGCCGGCAACACCTTCGTGCGCAACAGCGCCAGCTACGGCGGCGCGGCCTGGCTGGGCCCGGGCGTGCGCCGGTCCATCCTGGGCGAGCCCGGACGCCCGGACGTCTACCTCGACAACACCGCCTCGGAGGCCGGCGGCGCCCTGCACGTCGTCGCCGACGAGGTCGACTTCGCCGCCAACATCTTCGAGAGCAACCACGCCGTCTTCGGCGGGGCCATCTCGGTCGACCCACTGGGCTCGGCCCTGAACCTCAACCGCCCCGAGGGCGGCATGGGCAACCGCATCGTGGGCAACACGGCCACCTTCGGTAGCGACATCTACCTGGCCCGGCCCGACGCGTCGGCCATCCCCGGCGATACCGACGCGCGCTGCGTCGACTGGGGCACCAGCGACCCCGACGCCATCGCCGAGCGCATCTACGACGTGGCCGACGAGCCAGGCCTGCCCGAGGTGCTCTACCTGCCCCTGGGCCCGTGCGTCGAGTGCCCGGCCGACATCGACGGCGATGGCGAGTTGACCGTCTTCGACTTCCTGGCGTTCCAGAACCTGTTCGACGCCGGCGACACGCGGGCCGACTTCGACGGTGATGGCGAATTCACCCTGTTCGACTTCCTCGCATTCCAGACCGCATTTGATGCCGGCTGCCCCTGACCCCACACGCCTGAGGACCGCACCATGCGACACGTAAGCCGTCACATCCTCTCGATCCTGGCCGTGCCCACCTTCGCCCTCGCGCAAGCGCCGTGCGCCGACCCCATGGCCATCTGCCTGCGCGACCTCGACGGGTCCGATGGCGTGCGATTCGACGGCACAGACACGATGGGCCAGACGGGCGAGGCCGTGGCCTTTGCCGGCGACATCAACGGCGACGGCATCGACGACCTGGTCATCGGCGAGCCCGACGCCGACGGCGGCGATCGCGGGCCCGGCGCGATCTACGTCGTCTACGGCAGGCGCATCCCCTACGGCGCGCGCGTGACGCTCGAATCGATGCCCGAGGGCTTCGGCACGCGCTTCACCCCACCCGCGGGCGTCATCGGCTTCGGCGCCCAACTCGCCCGCATCGGCGACCTCGACGGCGACGGCCACGACGACCTGGCCATCGGCTGCTACGACCGCAACGAGGGCGTCGCCCGGGCCTTCGTGCTCTTCGGCCGCCAGGGCGGTTTCCCGGCCCGCGTGAGTCTGGACGATCCGGGCGTACGCACGCTCGCATTCACGTCGGGTAGCCCCATCGCCCTGGCGGGCATCGCCGTCGCGTCCGCGGGCGACTTCAACGCCGACGGGCGGCCCGACCTGGCGCTGGGCGCCGCGGCGGCGGGCGCGGGCGGGGAGGCCTATGTCATCTGGGGCCGCGACGTCCCCGCAGGCTCCGCGCCCTTCCCTGCCATGCTCACCCTGGGCTCATGGCCCGCGTCGGTCGGCCTGACGCTGCGCGGCGGTGCAGGGCAATACGCCGGCTGGACCGTGGCCGGCGCGCCCGCCGGCATGACCGCCGACGCCAACGGCGACGGCGTCGACGACCTGCTGGTCAGCGCCCCCCGCACCGAGCCGGCGGGCCGAGACGGCGCGGGCCGGGTGTATCTGGTCTACGGCTCGCCGGCCCACGGGCGGGGCCCCGCCTCGATCGATCTGCCCAGCATGCCGCTCGACACCGGCGTGCGCTTCGACGCGCTCGAGGATCGCACGGGCATGCTCCCCGCGTTCCTGGGAGACCTCAACGGCGACGGCCGCGACGACTTCGGGTTCTTCTCGTTGGGCTTCGGCCCCAGCGGCTCGGTGAATGGGCGCGCCTGGATCCGCTTCGGCCGCGCACAGGGCGACGGCTTCCGCCCCATCGAGCCCTTGTGGATCATCGACGCGTCGCGGGGCGTGGTGATCGACGCCAACTTCGAGGGGACACGGGCCTTCGGCTCTAGCGCGGCAGCCATCGGCGACTTTGACGGCGATGGACTCGACGACGCCCTCATCGGCGCGAGCCTTACAGGCTACAGCCCGTTCATCTCCAGCGCGGGCCGGGGCATCGTGCTCCGCGGCGCCCGCACCTGGCCCGGCCAGCTCGAGCTTGGGACCAGCCGCGAGCGGTTCGTCTCTATCGACGGATACATGCAGCAGCACTACCTGGCCACGTCCGTCGCGGGCCTGGGAGACCTCAACGGCGACGGCCTGGACGATCTCGTCCTCGGCGCAACCGGTCGCACGGGCACCGGCGGCGATCCGGGCGCAGCCTTCCTCGTCTTCGGCGGCGCCATCGCGCCGACCTGCCCGGCCGACATCGACCGCGACGGCGCGCTCACCGTCTTCGACTTCCTGGCCTTCCAGAACCTCTTCGACGACGCCGACCCCCGCGCCGACCTCGACGGCGACGGCGCGCTCACCATCTTCGATTTCCTGGCGTTCCAGACCCTCTTCGACGCGGGGTGTGGGTAACCGCAGTCGAGGTGGTGTTCTTCGGGCACTCGAAGACTCGCTCGGCGGATGCTTCGGCTTTCGGAGCACGCCTTGGCCCATAAAGCAAGTCCGCAATCGCCTCCAGACTAATGCCTGAAGTGCCTGACCCCCGTTAGCAGAAGGCTCACCCCCGCCTTCTCGCACGCCTCCACCGTATCGCCGTCGCGCTTGGAGCCGCCCGGCTGCACGATGGTCTTGACGCCCGCGTCGATGAGCAGCTGCGGGCCGTCGGCGAAGGGGAAGAAGCCGTCGCTCGCGGCGATGCAGTTCGTTCCATTGTCGCGCACACGCTCGCCCGCCTTCTCGATCGCCAGCCGGCAGCTCGTCACGCGGTCCATCTGCCCCGCGCCCG
>JBITAB010000153.1:0-2432 GCA_044439825.1 Phycisphaerales bacterium JB064
CTCACCGGGTACGCTCCCCGCCCATTGCCCATTGCCAGATCCCCATTGCCTCGGGCGCACCCGGCGGCCCACACCGCCGCTCGGAACCGAACGCAGGTCGACACGCACGCGTATCGAATGCGTGCCGTGTGCGGAGGGGGGCGCTCCACAGGAGGTTCGTGCCGTGGGCTATCCGACACTGATCCACGAACGCGTCGAGCAAGCGCGCCAGGGCCGCAACCCGGCGGTGATCTGCCGGGTGCGGTCGGGCTGGGCCGTGCTCGGGGATACGCAGTTCGTGCCGGGGTATTCGTTGCTTCTGCCCGATCCGGTCGTGCCCAGCCTCAACGACATCTGCGGCGAGGCGCGGACCAGGTTCCTGGACGACATGGCGGCGCTGGGCGACGCCGTGCTCGCCGCCACCGGGGCCAGCCGCGTGAATTATTCGATCCTGGGCAACCTCGTGCCCGCCCTGCACGCCCACGTCTTCCCGCGCTACGCCCACGAGCCCGACGAGATGCGAAACCGCCCCGTGTGGATGTATGCCCCCGAGGCCAGGGCGAGCGTGCCGTTCGACCCAGAGCGCGATCGCGCGGTGATGGACGCCATCCGCCGCGGGCTGGTCGAGTCCGGGGGCGCGATCGAGCACGAGTAGGCCTTCGATGATGCTGAGCGCCGCTTGGATCCGGCACGCGTGGCCATCACTCCGGCCCGCTGCTCTCGTGCGGGCCGCCGCTCAGACGCCGCGCTTGGCCAGTTCGGTGGCCAGCTTGTCGATCTTGGTCATCAGCAGCCGCAGGTCGAGCGCGGCGAGCACCTCGCGCTCTTCCAGGTCGGAAGCATCCTCTCGCTCTGGCGATCGCGTCTGGCGCGTGAACGCGTTCTCGATCAGGCCCTGGATGACCCGGTCGGTCGTCTCGACCGTCTTGTCATCGCCACGCTGGCCCGCGAGGGTGACGGCGGTGGAGATGGCCGCGTAGCGCGACATCTCCTGCTGGATGCTCTCGCGGCGGCCGGACTGGGCCCGCACGACCTGGTTCAGCAGCGTCGCGGCGGTGAGGCACACCAGCGAGATGGAGCCACCCGAGACGAGCACCCGCCAGTCCTTGGTGTATGGGAAGGGCTCGCCCTGCTGGCCGCCGCCCATCCAGGGCTCGGCGATCCGCGTGTTCCACAGGGTGAACTCGAACAGGTAGATGCCAAGGGCCAGGATCGGCGCGAGGATGGACACCTGGGCGAAGAGGATGGCGTACTTGGACGCCTGGTTCATCTGCTCGGTGACGATCACGCTCTCCACCCGCTCGCGCTCCACCGCCAGATCGATGGCCGTCGACACGAACTCGACCAGCGGCTTGCTGGCGTCGGCCTTCAGCTTTTTGATCTGCGCCTCGAGGGCTTCCAGCTCGGCGCTCTTGGCCGGCCGCGCGGGCGAGCGGTCCTGCGTGCTGGTGGGGAACACCGATGCGACGCCGATCATGAGCAGGAAGGTGATCAGGCCGATGGACACGAGCGCGCCCAGAACGCTCGCGTTGAGTGATCCGCCCATCGACGCCGCGACCGCCGCGAGGACGACCATGACGACGACGATGGACCCGAGCGAGATGATGACCCCGAAGGAGAGGTTGCGGAACCGTCGGGATCGGGGGTCTTGGGTGTCCATGGCGTGCTCACGCGTCGGAGGCCATCACTGGGCGCCCCGCTCGCGGGGCCGAGCCGGACGATAGACCATGCCCCGCGGCGCTGCCGTGGGTTGTCAGCTCTTGCTGAGCCCGGTCCCATTCTGCCCCATCACGCACCCGGGCGTGGTCTAGCAACCAGACGCCGCCAGGCACATTCGCGAACATACCGGACCAGCCCTACATCCGAGATGCAAAACCGCCCTGGCGGGCCGTCAGGGCGGATCGGGCGGGCCAACTCCATGGAAACCTATAGAGGAGACTCGTGCTCGCACGTGCGACCATAAGGATCGCCTATGGGAGAGCCGTTCTCGCACGCGTGGGAGCGGCCCTCGCGGGCGAGGAATTGGCTCTCCCGGGCGGGGTAGCGATGCTCGCGGGCGGGTGAATGGCTCCGGCGGCCGGGGGCATGGCGGGCCCGGCCGCGACACGAGTTCTCTCGGCTAGGGAAGGGGCTGGCCCGGGCGGTTTCGCGACCCTCGCGGATGGGGGAGGGAACTTCCCGGCCTGGGGCCGGACGCTCCCGGGGTGGTAGCCAGTGTCGCCCCGGTCAGGCCGCGGCGTCGGGGGCGGGGCGGGCGTCCTTGGGGCCGCGCCACAGGAACACGACCAGCACCGCCACGCCGATGATCAGCCACAGGTCGGCCAGGTTGCTGACGTAGGGCCACACCTCGCGGCCGCTCCAGGGCGTCTGGATGCCGAAGGGGAAGTTGACCCCCGGCAGCGGGTGCAGGAAGTCGCGCACGCAGGCGAAGCGGACGCGGTCGTAGAGGTTGC
>JBITAB010000154.1:0-11639 GCA_044439825.1 Phycisphaerales bacterium JB064
CCCGAGCACACGCTCACACGCGATCAGGCGGCCGAACTCGCCGGCATCCCCACGGCGATGTGGACCTACTGGAGCCGCCGGGGCGTGATCCCCAACGGCTGCTGGAAGTCACCCGGCAAGGGTGGGGGCAACGGCGGGCTGCGGCGGATGCACTCGATGGAAGAGGTCCGCCAGGCTCGCGCGGCGCTCGACGAGATCGGCTTCGGCCGGTCGGCGAACGCCACCGAGGCCCACACGCTGACCCAGCGCGAGGCCGCCAAGCTGCTGGGCGTCGAGGCGTCGGCGCTGGGGGGCTGGGAGAAGCGCGGGCTGATGCCCATGGGCGCCTGGGCCCGTGCGAACAAGGGCCCATCGCTGCGCAAGATGTACACGCCCGAGCAGGTCGAAGAGGCCCGCGAGGCGCTCAGAGCGCAGGGCGTCCGCTGCTTCGCCCGGGCGACCGACGAGCACACCCACACGAGCAAGCAGGCCGCGCGGCTCATCGGCGTGCCATGGGGCACGTGGCATCATTGGGAGCACCAGGGCCGCACGCCGATCGGCGCGTGGGGCAGCAACCCCAGCAACCGCGGGCGCTGCAAGATGTACACGCTCGCGGAGCTCGAGGCGTTCGCCGAGGAACTCGAGAAACTCCACAAGCCCTACGCCGACCCGGAGCGACCGGGCGTGGTCCGCGTGCCGATCCGAAGCTGGAAGAAGCGCATGGAGGCGCTCATCGATGCCGACGACCTGCACCTGATCGAGGGCAAAAACTGGAACTACTCCGAGCGGACCGAGGGATCTCCCACGGCGGGCGTGGTCGTCCTCTCGACGATCAAGGGTGGGATGAAGCCGCTCAAGCAGTTCATCACCGGCGTCAGCGGCAGGCGGCTGTGCGTCCGACACGCCAACGGCGACTTCCTGGACTGCCGGCGCGAGAACCTGGTTGTGCTGGAACTGGCCGAGCGGTCGCGCGGGAACCGGAAGATCAAGATGCGGGCCGGCTCCGAGACGACATCGCGGTACAAGGGCGTCTGCTGGGACGAGGATCGTGGCAAGTGGCTCGCCCAGATCAGCAAGGAGGGCGTGCACAAGCATCTTGGCCGCTTCGACGACGAGATCGACGCCGCCGACGCCTACGACAACGCCGCGCGCGAGCTCTTCGGCGAGCACGCCTTCTTGAACTTCGACGGTGTGACCGATCGCACCGAGCGGTCCCAGTCCGCGGCGTAAAGCTACTCCACTACGCCCAGCAGGCGAAGTAAAAAGATCACATTCACCCCGGAAACAGGAACGTCAGCCCGAACCGCAGCCCAAACTCCGGCCCGCCACCCGGACGCTCGGCGTAGTACCGCACGCCAAACTGGTAGCTCACCGGCTGGCTACCGATGGTCGATACCTGGTTCACCATCAGGTTCAGCGGCACCGTCCGCTGGTCGGCCCGCCAGTCGTAGGTGCTCTCGGTGTTAAAGGTCAGACTGGTGGCCGTGGGGAAGGTGTAGCTGACAAATGGCTGGATGAACGTGGCATTGATGTCGGGCGTGTCGTCGCTGCCGGCGACGTGCCACAGGTGGTTCATCAGCATGCCATAGGTCCAGCCGTTCTGCTGGCGCAGCGCCACGGCCGTGGGCCCCATCGCGAGCTGCTCGCTGCGCAGATCGGGATCGGTGCCCGTGGGCAAGAGGGCCACCGGACCCACGCCGATGATCCAACCACCAATCGGTTCTTTGGGCGAAAAGAACAGGCTCTGCAGCACGTCGCCGATGGCCAGGTCGCTGTCGTCGCTCGGGCCCAGCCGCTCCTGGTAGATGATCGGCACGATCGTGCGCGAGATCAGGTTCCAGTCCTCGCTGATCTTGAACGGGATCACCGGCTGCACGTTCAGCGTCCACCGCTCGGCGTCGTTCGCGCCATACCCATTGTCATAGTTGAGCTGCAATGGCACGCTGATCAGGTCGGCCATCGGGTTCTGCAGCTTCTTGGCCAGGTCGTCCGTGCCGCCACCGCCCGCTGTGCCCGAAGACTGGGCCCCTTCGTCCTGGAACGCCCCCCAGGCCTCGCGCTCGAACGCGCCCAAACCGTTCAGGTGCCGATCCATCGCGGCCCGCGTGCTGTCGGGCAACGACGCACCATCACCCAACGCAGCGGTACACACGCCCATCAGCGCGACCAATGCAATGCTCTTCCCCACGATCCACCCCCTGTCTTTGTATACGTTACCTCGTCCTCACCCGCCTGTGATACGCGTACGACCCGCCCGCGGTGTTGTATCCCGTGGGTCGGTAGTACGAACGGTTGAACGCCGAATTCGGGTTGTACGTGTACGTGCCCAGATTTCGATTGATCGTGTAGGGCGACTGCGTGCGATAAAAGCCCGTGGCAGGCTGATACGTGTTGCGCCGCCCGAACGAGCCTGAGTTGTACCGGTTGGCGCCCACGCCCATGTTGACCCTGGTGTTGAAGTCCAGCGCGTACTGGGCCACGACGGCCGTGGCGCTCATCGCGAGCACCGCGCACGCCCCGATCGCCAGCCACGTGCGCGCCGCCTTGCTCTGCGTTGCCTCAAGACGCATCAGCGCACCTCCAGCATCTTGACGTCGCCGATGAGCGTCTCGTTGGGGCCCACGCCCATCTCGGGCTTGCCGAAGCCGCCATACGCCAGGCCCGGCGGCACCGCGAGCTGCCACCAGTCGCCGGGGGTCATCCTGGCCATCAGCTCACGCACGCCCGGGGTCAGGTCCGCGAGGCTGATCTCCACGCCCTCGCCCTCGGTGAACACGCGCCCATCGAGCAGCGCGCCGCGGAAGGTGACCACGACGGTGGCGTCGGCGCCCACGGGCTCGCCCTGGCCGCTCTCGATCACGCGATACTGCGCCCCGCTCGGCAGCGTCTGCGCCCCGGGCTGGTCCGTAAAGCTGGCATGGAACGCACGGCTGCGCTCGAGGTTGCGGTCGTGCAACTCCTTGAACTGCGCGTCGCTGTCCAGCCGGCGCTGCACGATGCGCTCCTGCACGGCGTTGTGGGCCGCGGCGAGCGCGTCGTCCATCGCACGCGCATCCACCGCGGGCTCGCGGCCCATGATGGCGGCGGTGAAGCCCTCGACGATCCGGGCGTTGTCGAGCGTGACCTCGTCGCTATCCAGCCCGAAGCGCACCTCGTCGCCCAGGAAGTAACCAATCGCATACGCGGCGTCACTCGCGTTCGCCTGGCCAAGGCGTGCCTGTGCTTGCTGCTGCGTCGAAGATTCGGAGGCCGCCCCCGGCGCGGCACTGACAACGGCAACACCGACGAGCGCCGCAGTCGCCCCAAGAGCAAGCAGCACGGCTGGGGTTCGAGAGATCCGCGTGGTCATGGTCTTCTCCTCGTTCTTCGTTTCGGGCCCGGCGGCCCGTCTTATCGCAGGTCCAGGTCGAGCAGAGCCTGATCCGAGACGCGGATCAGGCCGATGCGAGCGTAGTCCAGGTCGATCGTGGTCCACATCGCCGCCCCGATCAGCACCGCCAGCGGGGCCGTGATCGACAGGTTCCGCCGGCCCATCAGCCCGCAGCCATAACCCATCGAGCCCATCGCCAACGCCGCGCAGAGCGCGAGCAAACCCAAGACCAACCCAGGCAAATGCTTGTGCCCCGTCGCCACGCGCGAGGCGTGCAGGTCCAGCACGTCGTTCACCGGGTTGAGCAGCGGCGTCGCCAGCCCAGGCTGCTCCCGTACACCCCCGCTGGCCGCACGCCAGATGCGATCGTGGAAGCCGGCGATGCGTGCGACGTCCTCGTCCGTGAGCGAGAGCTTCAGGCTCTGTGAAATCTCGATCCGGTGCGCGACGTACTCACGCAGAGCGCCACGCAGGTCCTCGCCATGCGGCGCCGGCAACAACTCGGCCCGCAGATACGCCGTCGAGATGGCATTCGCCTCGCTGGTGATCAGGTCCTGCCGCTCGATGTACCGACCGGCGGCGCCCGCGAAGCTAAAGCCAAGCAGCAGGCCGAGCAAGCCGAGCGTCGCGCCCTGCACCGCCCCGGTATGCGCCCCGGTCTTGGAATCGCCCGACCTGCGATCGCTCTTGACGGCGTGCCGGCCCAGGCGATACCCGCCCTCGATGGCCAGCAGCAGCCCACCAAAGATCGCCAGCACGACGGCCAACGCTCCAACCGGCATGGTTGCGGTTCTCCGTGCGGGCTATGAGCCCGCGGTGTCCTCGGACGCCGCGTCCACATCGGGCGCCGGCGCGTCGCTCACGCAGCGAAAGCCAAGATGCGACATGCCCGAGTCCGGCGGCGCCGCCATCCGCGCCGCTGGCCGATAGCTCGCGCAATACGAGTCGTTGCACAGGAACGACCCGCCCTTGTGCACCCTGCTCTGCGGCGCCCTTGGGTTCCTCGGATCGACCGACTTCTCAGGACCGGTGGGATCCACGATCACCACGCCCTCGCCCGCCGCCAGCACGCGCCGGGCGTACTCGTCATGGCGGTACAGGTCCTGGCACCACTCCCACACGTTGCCCGCCATGTCATAGAGCCCATAGCCATTGGCCGGATAGCTCTTGACCGGCGCCGTGCGTGCATAGCCATCGGCCTCGGTGTTGCGATCCGGGAAGTGGCCCTCCCACGTGTTCGCTCGCGTCGGCCCGATCGGCTCGGCCCCCCACGCGTTCATCTGGCCATCCAACCCGCCGCGGGCGGCAAACTCCCACTCGGCCTCGGTGGGCAGCCGCTTGCCGGCCCACTTCGCGTACGCAACAGCGTCGTCCCACGCGATGTGCACCACCGGGTGGTCCATGCGATCTTCGATGCTCGAGCCCGGCCCCTCGGGATTCTTCCAGCACGCCCCTGTCGTCCACGTCCACCACTGGTCATAGCGGCGCAGGTCGACCGGGTGATCGGGAGGCGTGAACACGAGCGAGCCCGGCTGGAGCATCGACTCGGGCGGCCTGGGCGTGCCCTCGGGCAACTGCTTCTTGATCTCTTCCCAGTCGACCGGCCGCTCAGCGATGGTCATGTAGCCCGTCGCATCGACGAATGCCTTGAACTGGGCGTTGGTCACCTCAGTGGTGTCGATCCAGAACCCATCGATCCGCACGCGATGCACCGGGGCCTCGTCCAGCCTGGCCAGCGGATCGGTCGAGCCCATCGAGAACTCACCGCCAGCGATGTAGACCATGCCGTCCGTGCTCGCGGCCTGCCCGCTCTGGTCTTGCTGGGCGATCGAAACAAACCGCAGCGATGCGACATCGCCCGTCTGACAGCACGGTGCGGGGTCTAAGCCCCTCGCCTGAAGCATCAAGACCAGGCCGATTGTCAGCGTCCCCAGCATGCGCAGATGCTAGCCCACCAACACTCATCCGCCCGAAGCGGTCTCGGCCGGCTCGCGATCGTGCTCGCCCTGCGATTCTGCGTACTCGCTCGGATCCTCCACCCCCATCGTCCGCTTCACGAAGTCCCACTGCAGCCGGCGGTACTGGCCAGACCAGATGCCGTGGCGGCTGCCGGGATAGATCGCCAGCTCGAACAGCTTGTTCGCACGCTGCAAGGCCGCGGCGAACATCATCGTGTTGTGCAGGTGCACGTTGTCGTCGATCTCGCCGTGGGCGATCAGCAGCCGACCGTTCAGGTTCGCCGCCCCCTCGACGGCGCTCGTCCGCTTGTACCCGTCGAGGTTGGCCTGCGGCGTCGACATGTACCGCTCGGTGTAGATCGTGTCATAATCCCGCCAGTCGGTCACCGGCGCGCCGGCGATGCCCGCCGTGAACACCGAGCTGTGCGTCAGCGCATACGCCGTGATGTACCCGCCGAACGAGTGCCCGCTGATGCCAACGCGCTGCGGGTCGACCCAGCCCTCGCCCGTGGCCCATGCCACGGCATCCTCGAGATCCTGCAACTCACCAACGCCAAGATTCAGATAGCTCGTCCACGCGCTCTGCGCACCCTTGCCGCTGGCAGCATACGGATCGACACGCAGCACCACGATGCCCGCCGAGCAGTGCAACTGCTCCCACATCCGTGCCCCCTGCCAAGAGTCGCGCACCGTCGGCGCGTGCGGGCCGGCATAGGTCATCACCCACATCGGATACCGTTTAGACGCATCGAACCCGGGCGGATAGTGCACGATCGCCTCGAGCTCGACCCCATCGCGACGCGACGGGATCTTCACGTGCTCCAGCCGCGCCAGGTCCCAGTCTTCCAGTTCATACACCGGGTTGGTATCCAGCCAGCGGATCAACGCTCCATCGTCGGCCGACCGCAACGCCACCTTGCCAGGCTCGTTGATGCCCGACCACGAGTCGATGAACATCGTGCCCGAAGGGCTCAGCGACACCGAGTGACTGCCCGGCTCGTGCGTCAACCGTGTCAGCTCGCTGCCGTCGAGCTTCACCTTATAGAAATCGTTGCCGATGGGCGACACCATCGTGCCGGTGAAGTAGATCCACCCGCCCTCTTCATCGAGCCTCACGACGTTGCGGCACTCCCACTCCCCGCTGGTCACCTGACGCACAAGCTCGCCGTCACGGCCATAGTGGTACAGGTGCTTGAACCCGTCCCGCTCGGAGAACATCAGGAACGAGCCGTCCTCCAGATACATGAAGTCACCCGGCGACTGGATCCACGCCTTGGTCTCGTCTCGCAGCAGGTGCTCGGCCTCGCCCCCGCGCGGCGACACGAGCACCACGTCGAGCCACGTCTGGATCCGATCCTGCACGTGTGCCACGCACCGGCGGCCATCGGGCGTCCATCCCACGTGGCTGATCAGGAACAGCCCCTCGTCGTAGCCCGACATATCCGCAATTCGAACATCCCCGCCATCGCGAGACACGAAGGCAAGCTCAACGCTCGGGTTGGGCTCGCCCGGCCGCGCATACCGCTCGACCTCAACCACTTGCTCGCGTCGCTGCAAGTCCACCACCGTGTACTCGGGCACCATCGAGCTATCGGTGATCAGGAACGCGATGTTCTGCGAGTCGGGGCTCCACCAGAACGCCCGCCAGTTGCGGTTGAAGAGCTCCTCGTAATACAGCCAGCTCGCCTTGCCATGCCGCAACACGTCGCTGCCGCCCGTGGTCAGAGCCCGCGGCGTCTGCGTCGCTAGATCAACCACCCACAGATCGTTCTCGCTGACATAGGCGACGAACGCCCCGTCCGGACTCAGCTGCCACGCCTCCTCTCGCGCGGGCGTCGCCGTCAGCCGTGCCGCCACGCTGCCGTCGGCCGACACGTAATACAGGTCGTCCTCGTGCTCGAACACCAGCGGCGTATCACGCTCCTCGTCGAACGCCGAGCGAGCGATCTGCCGCGCCCGACCACCCTCGATAGTCGGCAGCTCAGCAATGACCTCTGCGACCCCACCCCAGTCGTTGCCCTCAAGCTCACCATCCACTCGCCCGGTCATCGCGTCAACGACGAACCTGCCGCTCACCCCCTGCACAGCCTTGCTCAGCCGCTCGTCATCGATCCACTCCAATCGAGCGCCGGCCTCACCGCTCAGCCTCGGCGTCCCACGCCGATCCAGCAGCATCTCCGCCGTGATGCGCAGACGCCCGCCACGCTCCTCATCGAGCACACGGGCCGATCGAGTCAAAATCGGCGACGCCTCTTCCAGCCGCACGACCGGATACTCGCCGCCCTCCTCGATGTGCCCCTCGAAGAAGTTCCAACTCGCCAGGCTGTCGGTCGCCTGCGGCTCGAGCATGTACGCCGCCAGATTCCCAAGGTCCTGCGCACACTTCACGAGATACCAGCCCGGCTCGACGCGAACCCCGCGCTCGAGGGCAGTTACCTCCGGTATGTCCAGCATGTGATGGCCCTGGAACGCGCGCCCCGCCTGCTGCACAACATCAAGCCGATACACCCGGCCATCGAGCTCCATTTGCTCGCGTACTTCCTGCACCTCGACGCCGTGCCGCTGCAAGTGCCGCGCGATCTCGCCAAGCTCCGCAGGAATCAGATACCCCCACGGCCGCTCCACCGTCACAGTCGGCTCAAAGTCGTTGACCAGCGTCACCTGATAGTCGCGGTGCTCGTCGGTCACGTCGATGCGGTTGCCGTCGGCGTCGTACTCCTGATACCCCAGAGCCTCGACCGTCCCCTCGAAGGGCACCACCCGCTCGCGCAGCACGACCTGGCGATCATCGTCCGAAGACTGATACCGCTTCGAGTCTCGCACCACGCGCTCGATGGCCTGGCGCTGCGCCGCCGATTCCTGCAACACCGCACGGCAGAACTCGATGGTCCCCTTCACCCGGTCCTCATAGCTCGCGTACGAGTACGCCTCGCTCAGCACGCTGATGCGGTTCGATAGCCCGCGATACGACCCGCCATAGCGAGGCCACGCCGGGTAGGTCGTCCACTGCGTGTGGTTCTCGGCGAAGTTGCCATACCAGAACGCGTCGTACTCGCTCTGTTCCTCGAACCGCTGATCGAGTTCGGGCAGGAACCAATCGCGCACGAACTCGACCAGTCGCGGATCGCTCGCGGGATGCTTGGGCCCGGCATAGGTGATCACGTAGCGATGGTGCGAGCCATTGGTCGTGTGCGTATCGACCACCACCGATGGGTCCCACTCGCGCATGAACCGCACGAGAGCCCGCGTCTCGGGGGCTTCCATCTTGATCCAGTCGCGGTTGAGGTCGAGCCCCTGCGCGTTCTCGCGCCGGCCCATCTCGTCAGGGCCAACCTGGCCCGGCCGGTTGCCCTCGGCCATCTCGTCATTGCCATCAGGGTTGTAATTGGGCACGAAGCACACGACCAGATCGTCGAGCAGCTTCGATCGCTCCCCCACCGCCAACTCGCGGGCCAGCGCCAGCAGCGCCTCTTTGCCTGCGACCTCGCCCGCGTGGATGTTGCCGAACAGCATCACCACCAGCCGCCCGCTCGCCCGAGCCTCTTCGGCGCTGGTCACCGGCGGGTCGGCGACGACCAGCAGCGGCAGGTCCTTGCCCTCGTTCGAAGAGCCGATCGAGCCCAGCCACGTCCGCTCGCTCTTGGCGTCGAGCTCGCGAAGGAACGCCCCCACCTGGGCCGACGTGCTCGTCTTGCGATACCCCGACGCCTCGGCCACCGTCCGCGGCCCATCCTGAGCCAACGCCACCGGAGACGCGAGCGCCGCCACAGCGGCCACCAGCCCGACAACACACATCCCAGCCCGCATCCCAGCCTCCAATCAGCGCCCCGGGCCCAACGTACCCGCCCCACGCAACCGAGCTAACAACAGGATCAGAGTGGGCCCGGAGGGACTCGAACCCTCAATCCCCTTCCGGGGAAGCGGATTTTAAGTCCGCCGCGTCTGCCGATTTCGCCACGGGCCCGTGGGGGGCATGATACGTTCGAGCACGCACGCCGGGCTGGCCATCGAAGCATGTCCACGCCCGCGCGCAATCTCGCGGCCATGCGTCCGCATCGGCTTGACGCCCCATCGCCCTCGTTGTACAACGGATCTGGACGCCCCCACGTCGCACCCGGCGCACAGCCCGCGCACACCAGGAGGTGTCCATCATGCTTCCAGAAATCCAATCCGTCCGCTCAACCCGCGCTGGCGATCAGCCGCTCCAGGTGCTCGCGGGTGGCGTCCACCTGCGCCCGGCTGACCGTGTGCGGCTGCTCGGGATACTGCTCGGCGAACACCTCCGCGTCCATCGCACGAAGGACCCGGGCGGTCTGATCGATGTTCCGCCACGGCACCATGTAGTCGGCGCCGCCACCCGAGATGTCCACCGGCGTGCCCTCCAGGCTGCCGTGCGGCTGGAAGGGAACGCTCGACTTGCCGATGAGCGCGCCGGAGTATGCGACGATCAGCCCGTAGCGCCTCGGGTACATCGCCGCGTGCGTGACAGCCAGGCACGCCCCCTGCGAAAATCCACCAAGCACGCACCTTTCGGGCGGCAGATCGTGCTTGGCCAGGTGGCTCAGCACGCCCTCGATGATCGAGAAGGCGCTGTCCACGTACGGCCCGTTGTACTTGTCCCCTTCGTCGAATCGCCCGGGATACCACGAGTTGCCAGCGGCCGCCGGCGCCACGAAGCAGACCTGCCCTACCTCGTACGCGCTCGCGAGCGAGAGGATGTCCTCGGGCGACGCGCCGCGACCGTGCAGCATCACCATCGCGACGCGCGCCTCGGCGAGCGGAACGCCGGACATCAGCACACGCTGGCCAGCATGGACCCCGACCTCCAGCGACGTGTCAAACCCCTCGGCCTCGACGATCACCATGCGTTAACCCTCCGAATCCAGGGAAACCAGCTGGGCCTCGATCCGCGCCCGCATCGGCTCGTGCTGCGGCGGCAGTTGCAGCCTGGCCCCGAGTTCTTCCATCGGCTCATCGACGGCAAAACCCGGACCATCGGTGGCGACCTCGAAGATCACGCCCCCGGGGATGCGGAAGTAGATCGAGTGGAAGTACTGCCGATCGATGATCTGGGTCGTCGCCGTGCCCGCGGCGAACAGCCGGTTGGACACCTCGCGCTGGGTTGCCTCGTCGGGCACCCGCCACGCGACGTGGTGCACCGTGCCGGCGCCCATGGGCTGGTGCTGGCCCTGGGCGTCGTCGATCAGTTCCAGCCGCCTGCCGGGCCCGCCATTGCCCAGTGTGAACAGCCGCCGATCGCCCTCGACCTCGCCAGCCGCAAAGCCCAACGCACCGGCCAGAAACTCCCCCGTCGCCTCGGCCGTTGGCACGCGCAGCGTGACGGTGTCGACCGTGCGGACGGCGTGGCCCGGCGTGACACCGCCACCCTCCCAGGCCTCGCCGACGTCCTGCACCTCGCCCTCGACGATGCCAAGCTCCATGCCATCGGGATCGGTGAATTCCAATCGCGGCCGATCGAAGCGCACGCTCGTCGCGAACTCGACGCCGGCGGCCCCGAGCCTGTCCTGCCAGTAGCCCATCGAGCCGAAGGGCACGGCCAGCACGGTGCGGCGGATCTCGCCCGTGCCATGCATCGCGCGGGCGGCCATCGGGTGGGGGAAGTGCGTGAGCAGGCTGCCGGGCGTGCCCACGGCGTCGCCGTAATAGAGGTGATAGGTGAAGGGGTCGTCGAAGTTGACCGTGCGCTTGATGAAGCGCAGGCCGAGCACACCGCCATAGAAGCCCAGGTTCTCGCGCGGGCCCTTGGCCAGGGCGGTGACGTGGTGGATGCCGGTGATCAGTGCGGGTTTGGTTGCGGGCGTGCTTGCCATCACCCAAGATTAGCGTTGCAGGTGGACAATGGCCTCTGCCAGGTCCTTCGCGGCCCGGGCACGGTGGCTGATCAGGTTCTTCTCGTCCGGCGAGAGTTCGGCGCTCGTGCGATCGAAGTCGGGGGCAACCAGGAACAACGGGTCATAGCCGAAGCCGTTGCTCCCGCGCGGCTGCTCGCCGATGCGGCCCTCGAAGGCGCCCTGGCCCGTGGCCAGGACATCCCCATTCGCGTCGGCGAGCACCATGACGCACACGAACCGGGCCGTGCGCCGCTCGGCCGGCACGCCGTCGAGCTCGCGCAGCAGCCTCGCGTTGTTCGCCGCGTCACGCTCGGCCCGCGAGCGGCCGTCCTCGGCCCCGTTCGTGCTGTAGTGGCTCGAGATCACCCCGGGCGCCCCGCCAAGCGCATCGACCACCAGCCCCGAGTCGTCGGCCAGGCACATCGTGCCCGTCTGCCGCGCGTACGACACCGCCTTGATCGTCGCGTTCGCCTCGAACGT
>JBITAB010000155.1:0-2426 GCA_044439825.1 Phycisphaerales bacterium JB064
TGGTCTGGGCCCACCTTGATCTTGAAGATGTAGTCGGTGACGCGGGTGCGCACCGACTGCTGCATCTCGCCAAAGAGCGTGGATCCCTCGCGCTTGAAGGCGATGCGCGGGTCTTGCTGGCTGAAGGCGCGGAAGCTGATGCCGTCGCGCAGCTGGTCCATCTGGTACAGGTGGTCACGCCACTGGTTGTCGAGGGCCTCGAGCAACACCATGCGCTCCAGGTGCAGCATCTCGGCACGTAACAGTTCCTCGATGCGCCCACGAACCACGCCCTCGCGCTGCTCGCCGCGCAGGCCGCGCATCCAGTCGGGCACGCCCACACGCAGGTTGAAACGTTGCTTCAGGTGCGCGTCCAGCGTGTCGTCGTTGGGGCACGCCAGGGCGTCGCTGATCTCCTTGTCCAGCCGGCCCGAATCCACGAACTCGCGTGAGGCGTCCTCCACCTGCTTCTGCAGGGCGGCGGGGTTGGTCTTGCGAAGCTGCTCCTCGGTCAGACCCAGCTGGTAGCGGCGATTGGCCCAATCCGCGAGTTGGCCCAACGCCTCGCCCGGGCTCGTGCGCATGAGGTTGCGCGTCACGTTCATCGCGAACTCGGCGGGGTAGCGCACCTCGAGATCATGGTAAATCTCGCGAGCCTTCTGCTTGATGTACTCACCGGCCGAATCGTCCTCGGCCTTCTCGGCCTGCACCAGCGCGCTGACCTCGACGTCGAACCCAAAGCGGTTCTTCACCCACTTGGCCAGCTCGACCGCGCCGTAGTCCTGCTCGGTAAAGCGTGCCAGGCCCACGAGATCGGCCTGGTCGATGCGGTGGTGGGCACGCTCGACGAGCATGTCGAACACGTGCCGGCGCTCGGCCGCGCCACCCTCGCGCAGGTCGGCCGCGTTCAGCTCGATGTCGAAGCGGCTCTTGGCCCAGTTGATGAGGCCGGCCGAATCGAAATCGACGCTCACCTCCGACCCTTCCATGGGCATGTACTCGCCCAGGGTCAGGTCGATCATCTGCCGCGCGTCTTCCTTGGCCTCGCGGCGGATGGCCTTGTCCATCTCCTCGTAGTCCTTGCCGCGCAGGCGGTCGGGCATGATCGAGCAGTCGAGCTGCTGCTTGGCGTACTCGGCCGCGCACTCGGCGGGGTAATCGCGATCGAGGTACTGCTCGCAGGCCTCGTCGATCACCATGTCGATGTAGTGCAGCACCAGGCCCTTCACGTCGCGGCCCTCGAGCACGCGCTGACGCAGCCCGTAGAAGTGCTGGCGCTGGTGCTCCATGACCTCGTCGTACTCGAGGATGTTCTTGCGGATCTGGAAGTTGCGTTCTTCCACCTTGCGCTGGGCGCGCATGAAGCTCTTGCTCAGCCATGGATGCTCGATGGCGTCGCCTTCCTTCATCCCGCCCACCTTCGACAGGAAGTTCTGCATCGCCGCGCCGGCGAACATCTTCATGAGCGGGTCTTCGAGGCTCACGAAGAAGCGCGTCGAGCCCTTGTCGCCCTGGCGGCCCGAGCGGCCGCGAAGCTGGTTGTCGATGCGCCGGCTCTCGTGACGCTCGGTGCCGATGACGTGCAGGCCGCCCATGTCCTCGATGTTGTCGAACCAGCGGATGCGGTGGATGAGGAAGCGCCCGCACGCGTCGAGCTCGGCCATCAGCTCGTCTCGGCTTGCCGCCTCGACCTGCTTGCCGGTCATGTACGTGTGCTTGTCGGCCCAGCGTCGCAGCAGCGCCAGCTCGACCTCGTCGAAGGGCATCTGCTCGATGTCACGCTTGCTCTGGCCGGCGTCCTTCAGCTCGGTCTGGGCGATCTTGCGGAACACGTTCTCGCGCAGCTCGTCCTCGCTGGCCTGGGCCGTCAGCTCGCGTGAGGCGATGCCGCGCCGCAGCCAGTGATCGATGAGCTGCTCGCGGCTGGACTTGCCGAGCTTGATGTCCGTGCCGCGGCCGGCCATGTTCGTGGCGATCATCACGGCGCCAAGCTGGCCCGCGTTCACCACGATGTGCGCCTCGCGCTCGTGCTGCTTGGCGTTGAGCACCTCGTGCTTCACGCCGTGCTTGCGCTGCAGCATCTTGCCGAGGAACTCGCTGCGCTCGACG
The DNA here is from genome assembly GCA_044439825.1 of Phycisphaerales bacterium JB064. Taxonomy (GTDB): domain Bacteria; phylum Planctomycetota; class Phycisphaerae; order Phycisphaerales; family UBA1924; genus JAHCJI01. Next base: position 2,089 of record JBITAB010000155.1, read on the forward strand.
CTCGTCGTGCCCACCAGGATCGGTCGGCCCACGTCGTGGAAGGCCTTGATCTCGTCGACGATGGCCTCCCACTTGTCCTTCTCGCGCAGGAACATCAGGTCGTCGTAGTCGTTGCGGATCACCTCGCGGTTCGTGGGAATGCTCACGACGTCGAGGCTGTAAATGTCGTTGAATTCCTGGGCCTCGGTGTCGGCCGTGCCGGTCATGCCCGCCAGCCGCTCGTACATCTTGAAGAAGTTCTGGATGGTGACCGTCGCGACCGTCTGGGTCTCCTGCTTGACGGGCACCTTCTCCTTGGCCTCCACCGCCTGGTGCAGTCCATCGCTCCACTGGCGGCC
>JBITAB010000156.1:0-2425 GCA_044439825.1 Phycisphaerales bacterium JB064
CCTCGACCACGTCTGCAACGTCGTCGATGGTGATGATGCCAAGCAGGATGCCCTTGCTGTCAACCACCGGCAGCACCGTGCGGTCGTAGTCGAGCATTGCCCGCGCGGCCTGCTCCTGGTCGTCGTACGCGCTGAGCGCCTGGTACGCGTCGTCCATGATGTCGCGCACCGTCTCGCTTGGCTCGGCCAGCAGGATCGAGCGGATGTGCAGGTCGTCGATCAGCTTGCCGGCGCCATCGATCACGTACACCCAGTGCACCGTCTCGGCATCGCGCCCATACCGCCGGATGTGCTCGAGGGCCTGCTGGATCGTCCACTCGGGCCGCAGCCGCACATAGTCGGGGGTCATGAGTCGACCGACCGACTCCTCCGGATAGCCCAGGATCTGCTGGGTGACCTTGCGGTCCTCGGGCTTGAGCTGGCTGATCAGCCGGGTCGCCGCCTCGGTGGGCATCTCGTCGAGCAAGGCCGCACGGTCGTCGGGGTCCATGGCCTGCAGCATGGTGCGGGCCGCCCGGTCGCCCAGCGCCTCGATGATCGCCTGCTGCTGATCGGTCTCCAGCTCGGCAAACGCCTCGCCGGCCACGTCACGCGGGAGCAGCCGGAACGCCACCGCAGCCTCGGTCGGCTCGAGCAGCTCGAGCACGCCGGCGACGTCGAAGGGCGGCATCGGCGCCAACGCCTCGCGCAGCTCGCGATAGCGCCTGCCCTCGATCAGTTCCCGGACCTCGACATTGAGCAACTCGGCGGTTGGATTCATCGCCATATCCGAGCCCCGCGAGGCTCAAATAGCAACCTGAAACACCCGCCCACCTTTGGGCCTATCCTCCCCGCCGGTGCATCCGCCGCGTGGTGGCGTGCGGATCGGCCCATCGCCAGGCTCCACAGCGAGCCGGTTCGTGGTATCATCGGGGCCCAGGGCTATCCCTAGCCCCCGCCCAAGAAACGCTGGAGCGAAGCGCATGGCCAAGCTGTTCTACTCCATGGAAGAGACCTGCCAGAAGCTCAACAAGAGCGAGGCCGAAGTCCTCGAGCTCGTCGAGTCCAACCGCCTGAGCAAGTTCGTCGACGGCGACAAGCTCATCTTCAAGGTCGATCAGGTCGATCTGCTCGCCGAGAGTGAGGACGAGGACGATTCCATCGGCTTCGCCGACGATTCAGCCATCGGCATGGACTCGGACGACTCGGCCATCGGCTTTGCCGACGATGACGACGAGCCCGCGAGCAGCCCCAAGGAGCAGACAGGCATCAGCATCTTCGACGCCGACGAGGTCGAGGAAGCCGACGCCGCCGCCCAGACCCAGATCACCGAGGCCCCCAGCTTCGGCTTCGAGACCGCCGCCGACCCGGCCGCCTCGGGCTCGGGCCTGCTCGACATGACCCGCGAGGCCGACGACACCTCGCTGGGCGCCGACCTGCTGAGCGACTTTGACATGGGCGACGGCGAGGGCTCCACCGTCGGTGAGGGCGTCGGCGCTGGTGGCGGGGCGCTCTTCGAGGAGGCCTCATCCTCCGCCGGCCAGCCCGTGGCCGTCATGTACGCCGAGGAGACCCTCGAGCCCGGCCCCTCCATGGCCGCCATGTTCGCCAGCTTCGGCCTGTTCCTGGTGATGGCCTTCGCCTTCGCCCTGATCGTCTCGATCACGACCGGCGCGGGCGTCATCATGGACCTCATCGAGGGCCTGGACATCATGATCCTCGCCGGCGGCATGGCCGGTGTGGTGATCGTCCTGGCCATCATCGGCTTCGTCGTCGGCAAGATGACCAGCTGAGCCTGCCTGACAATCCCCCGAACATGAACGGCCCGATGGGCCGTTTTTTCGTGCCCTCCATGCCCTAAACCATTGTGAAGCTTGCGCCAAGAGCTGTCGCAACCGGTGTGGACAACCTGTTACTGGCGCTCGCGTGGGGTCATCCGTTCCGCGAGCCGGCCGGCATAAGCGAGCGCCCCCAGCCAGCGCCAGCCCACCAGAGCGCCTTGCGACACCCGGGCGACACGTTCACCAACTCTGCAAATGCTTGTAGATATTGGCCTTGCATCTCTGAGCAGCCGGTCTATCCACAACCCGACAGCCACAACGAAGACGATGACTATTTTCTATATATAAGTACTAGATACAGAAGAGGAAGAGCCCGCCCCACGCCCCGTCTTGCGCATTGTGGATAAATCGTTGGTCGTTTGCGGACGGCCTTGACGCACGGGTTCTCCTGCATCTTGTGGCTGGCAGGCCGGGCACCACACGGTGGTCCGCTGGCCGACCAGGGCTACGGCCAGCTCATGCCCACATGCGAGGCAGGGCTGGCCTCCTCGGCCATAGACCTTGTGCTGGAGCTGGAAGGCCCCTGCCTGCCCCTCGGCCCCCCGATAGTCCCTCAGGGTCGATCCGCCGGCCTCCACCGCCACGGCGAGCAGGCGACGCACGGC
>JBITAB010000157.1:0-2421 GCA_044439825.1 Phycisphaerales bacterium JB064
AGCTCGCGGTTGTCCTTGAGCCGATCGATCTTGTTGAGCACCAGCACGCGCGTGGGCGGCGACCAGTTGTGCGCGTCTTCGTGCTTGGCCGTCTCGGCGTCGAGGTCGTCGAGCGTCTTCATGACGGTGTGGTATTGCAGCTCGCACGCGGGATCGGACACGTCGAGCACGACGACGAGCGCGTCGGCGTGGGTGGCCTCTTCGAGCGTGGCGCGGAAGGAGGCGATGAGGCGGTGCGGCAGGTCTCGCACGAAGCCGACGGTGTCGCTGAGCATGACCTCGAGCCCGCCGCCCAGGTCCCACGCGCGGGTGCGCGTCATGAGCGTGGCGAAGACGCGGTCGTCGGCGTAGGCGCCGCCCTCGGTGAGCGTATTGAACAGCGTGCTCTTGCCGGCGTTGGTGTAGCCCACGAGGCCGACGGTGAAGCGTTCGGCGTTGCGCTGGCGCACGGCGCGGCGTTTGCGTTCTTGCACGTGCGTGAGCTCGCGCTCGAGCTCGAGCCTGCGGCGCTGGACCAATCGGCGGTCGATCTCGAGCTGCTGCTCGCCCGGGCCTCGTGTGCCCAGGCCGCCGATGCCGCCCGAGCCCACGATGCGCTCGAGGTGGTCCCACATGGCGCGCAGGCGCGGGTAGGTGTATTCGAGCTGGGCGAGCTCGACCTGGAGCTTGGCCTCGTAGCTGGTGGCGCGGCTGGCGAAGATGTCGAGGATGAGCTCGCTGCGGTCGAGCACCTTGCGCTCGGTGACGCGTTCGATCGTCGAGATCTGCGCGGGGCTGAGGTCGTGGTCGAAGATGATGGTGGTGGCGCCCAGGGCCTCGCAGAGTTGCTTGAGCTCTTCGACCTTGCCCTTGCCCATGTAGGTGCCCGCGACGGGGCGCTGGAGGCGCTGCTCGAGCTCTCCCACCACGACGGCGCCGGCCTGCTCGGAGAGGGCGCGCAGCTCGCCGAAGGGGTCGGCGGGGTCGTAGGTGGAATCTGGCAGGCGGACGGCGGCGAGCACGGCGCGCTCGGCCTTGACGTCGATGGTGGTTCGTTCTTTGCTGGGGGGCATGCGGTCCTTGTGGCTGTCGCGCCGGGGGCGTATCGTGGAGGCGAATGGATTGTACGAGCACTTTGATCACTGACGGGGGCTTCCCATGGGGCTTGTGAGCAAGCCAAGGCGGGAGGACGGTGGGCCGGCTGGCGGGCCATTGTGGGGGCCCGGACGCTTCCTGCTGGTGATCGCGCTGCTGGTGACGGTGACGGCTTCGCTCCTCGTGCTGCGCGAGCGGCTGCTGGGGCTGGGGCGGTTTGCCCAGGCGGCGGCGGTGCTCGAGATCATCCAGGACCAGTACGTGCGGGAGACCGACCCCGACGAGCTGAGCCGGGCGGCGATCTCGGGGATGCTCAACCAGCTTGGCGACCCCAACAGCGTGTACGTGCCGCCGGCGATTGCCGAGCAGTTCAACCGCGTGGTGATGGGCCAGGACTACGTGGGCATCGGCGTGCAGGTGCAGCGGCGTGATGGGCTGGTGACGATCACCAGCCCCATGGCGGGCACGCCGGCGGCGCGGGCGGGCGTGCGGCCCGGAGACCGGATCGTGGCGGTCGATGGCGTGGACACGCGCGAGCTGGACACCGACGAGGTGACGGGGCTGATCGCCGGGCCGCGGGGCGAGGCGGTGACGCTGGTGGTCGAGCGTGAGGGCGAAGAGGTCGAGCTCGAGATCGTGCGCGGCGAGATCCGCACGGAGTCGGTGAAAGGGCTGCGGCGGCTCGACACCGAAGGCTCGTGGAGTTTTGCGCTCGACGGCGAGCGTGGTATTGGATACATCCGTATCACCCAGTTCGTGGGCGGCACGGCGATGGCGACGCTGGAGGCGATCGAGCGCAGCGGCGAGCAGTTGGATGGGCTGAAGGGGTTGGTGCTGGACTTGCGGCATAACCCCGGCGGCATCATCGGCGAGGCGGTGGGCGTTGCCGATCTGTTCCTGAACGATGGACCGGTGGTGAGCACCGAAAACCGCGCGGGCGAGAGCGTGACGCTGGAGGCGACGGCGGGTATTGCGTTTGATGGGCCGATCGTGGTGTTGATTGACGGGGTGAGCGCGTCGGGGTCGGAGATCGTCGCGGGCGCGATGGTCGAGCGGCTGGAGAACGCCCGGGCGCTGGGCACGCGGACGTTTGGCAAGGCCAGCGTGCAGGCGGTGTATGCGCTGCCCGACGGCGGGACGCTGAAGCTGACCGAGGCGCATTATCTGCTGCCGAGCGGGCGGAACCTGCAGCGTGTGGAGGGGGCGACCGAGTGGGGCGTCGACCCGAGCCCGGGCATGCACGTGCTGCTGGCCAACGGCGATCAGGAGCGCATGGCCGAGGTGTATGGCACGCTGGACATGGTGGGCGGCGCGGCCGGCGGCGGCATCGATGACGCATCGTGGAAC
>JBITAB010000158.1:0-2416 GCA_044439825.1 Phycisphaerales bacterium JB064
TCGTGCAGTGTGCCGGCGATGATGCGGACCATGTTGTAGAGGAAGCCGCTGCCGGTGACGGTGATGGCCACGCGGTGCTCTGCCGTGCGCTGCACGGAGAGGTCGTAGATGGTGCGCACGGTCGACTGGCGGTCGTGGTTGATCTGGGTGAAGGCGGCGAAGTCGTGCTCGCCAATCAGGTGGCGGCCGGCCTGGGCCATCGTGTGCTCGTCGAGCTCGTGGTGGGTGTGGGTGACGAGGTTGCGGTCGAACAGCGGGCGCTGGTGGTGGTCGTGGAAGGTGTAGGTGTAGGCCTTGCGCTGGGCGTCGCCGATGGGGTTGAAGTCGGCGTGCGTGGGCTGGGCGTGGGTGACCAGAACGTCTGGTGGCAATCGGCCATTGATGGCCCGGACGAGCGACTCGGTGCCGCGCTCGACGGGCCAGCCGCCGCCGTGGCGGGCGGGGTCTGTGCCATCGGTGCAGGTGAAGGCGGCGACCTGGCCTAGCGCGTGCACGCCTGCATCAGTACGGCTGGCGCCGGTGAGGATGATGGGCTCGCGGACGACCTGACGCACGGCCTGCTCGAGCACGGCCTGCACCGTGCGCAGGGCGACGCGGCCGGGCGGGGCGGGCAGCGAGGGGTCGGCGTGGTGGATGGCCGAGCCGGTGGCCAGCGGCTGGCCTTCGACCGGGGCGGGTGGTTCCTGCTTCTGCCAGCCGCAGAAGTCGGTGCCGTCGTAGGCGGTTGTGAGGCGGTAGGTGGGCACGGGTGAGGGTATTGGCCCAATTGTGTCGGCATCGGGCAATAGCTGGCAAGAGGCGGCGTTGGACGCCTTGGAGACGCTGGGGGTGGCCCGGCGAGAGCACCGACGACGAACCGAAGCGATTCGTGATTTCCAGAGGAGGATCTCGCATGACCAGGACTCTTTCGATGTGGACGGCGATGGTGGCCCTGCTGGTGAGCGCAGCGGGCGTGTTTGCACAGGGCGTGGGCAACGACTCGCCCGATCCGGTGATGGTGGCCCAGCGCTGCGTGGCCAGCATGGAGACGGCGACCGATCGCACGACCGGCGCCATTGGTGACACGACTGCTGCCGCCGTGGCGCTCATCGCCAGGCTCGATGCGGCCGGCGCGCCCGACCGCGAGATCATCCGTGCGGGCCAGGCTGGCACCGAGCGTGTGCAGGTCATCGGCCGCTTCGGCGCTTCGCGCGTCACCAACATCGCCGAGCACTGCACCCGTGCTCTTCGTCGCTTGGGCGCCGACCGCGCCCTGATCGGGCGTGTGCAGAACGCCGCCGAGGGTTTCCGTGAGGACATCCGCAACGCGGTGGCTCGCGGCTCGATGGCGATCCGTCAGGCCGTGGCCGACGCGATCGGCTGAGGACTTTCCGAGTTCTGCTCGGATCTCGGCACCCCGCGCCTGGGGAGGGCGGGGTGCTTTTTTATTGGACCGCGAGAGTGTGCGGCGGGGTAACGAAGACGCCTGTTGGCCAGTATTGGGAACTACCGCGCATGACGTGCGGAAAGAGCGACACAGGAGGACGAGAGATGCTGAAGATCGCTGGTGTTGTGGTGTGTGGCGTGGCCGCGGGCGTGCTGGGACAGGACGGCGCGATCCTGGGTGGCAACCTGAGGCCGAACGAGTTGGTCGAGATGAGCCGGACGAGCGGCAGCACGAGCTCTCGCGTTCCCGTTGGCGTGCAGCCGCAGGGGCTTGCGTACGACGCGGGCCGAGACGTGCTCTATGCCGTTGATGCCGGGTTCAACTCGGTGTACACGATCGACCACGAGAGTGGCTTGACTGTTTTGCTGGCGCCGGTGGTCGGCGCGAGCAACGCCAACGGGCTGGCCTATGACCCCGGTCGCGACGTGATCTACGTGAGCGACAACAACAACAACCGGCTGTACACGGTGGAGCCCGTGACGGGCAACAGCGAGATCGTGGGCGTGCTGGACGGCGCGAACGAGGTGGAGGGGCTGGCCTATGACTGCGACTCCGACACGCTGTACGGCGTGAGCGCGCTGACGCAGCGCATTGTGATCATCGATCCCGACACGGCCGGCGTGACCGAGCTGCCGCTGGTGCTGCCGGTGCGCAACTGGCGTGGGCTGGCCTTCGATCGTGCCGAGCGGGCGCTGTATCTGAGCATCTCGGTGAGCGGCAATTTCTATCGCGTGGACCTGGACTCGCTGGAGCTGACGGACCTCGGATTCATCACGCCGGCCCAGGCCGTGCAGGGGCTGGCGATCATCCAGGACGCGTGTGGTGGCTGCCGGGTCGACCTGGACGGCGATGGCGAGCTGACATTGTTCGACTTCCTGGCCTACCAGAACCTGTTCGACGCGGGTGACCTGGCGGCCGACTTCGACGGCGATGGCGAGCTGACGCTGTTCGACTTCCTGGCGTTCCAGAATGAGTTTGATGCGGGGTGTG
>JBITAB010000159.1:0-2342 GCA_044439825.1 Phycisphaerales bacterium JB064
TTGGGAGCCTTTGACGATGCCGTTCAGCCCCTTGTGAGAGACATTTGCACCCTCGTCGGAACGGACCTGCCGTACTGGTCTATCGAAGAGTTCTACCGCTAATCATGCTCAAAGACACCTCCCCAAAGCGACCCCAGACCGTCGACGACCTGCTCGACGCGAGCCTTGTTGCGCAGTTGTCGCGGGTGGATATCACCAGCCGGAAGATCTTCCGGGGCAGGGTGCAGGGGGAGCGGCGCAGCAAGAAGCGCGGCGAGAGCGTGGAGTTTGCGGATCATCGGCCTTACGTCTCGGGCGATGACCTGCGGCATGTTGACTGGAACATCTACGGCCGCCTCGACAGGCTGTTCCTCAAGCTGTTCATGGAGGAAGAGGACCTGTCGCTGCACATCGTTCTTGATTGCAGCGGATCCGCGGACTGCGGATCGCCGAACAAGTTCACGTTCATGCAGCGGGCCGCGATGGCTCTGGGGTACATCGGTCTGGTGAACCTCAATCGCGTGTCGGCGACGGCGATCGCACGGGCGGAGGATGGATCTGGCGTGCTGACCAGCGTGCGCAATCTGCGGGGGCGGCGGCGTGTCCACGAGATGGGACGCTGGCTGTGCAGCCTCGAGCCGGGCGGCGACCTGCCGTTCACCGACGCGTGCAAGCGGATCGCGCTCTCGCGCACGGGCCGGGGCGTGATGGTCGTGCTGAGCGACCTGCTCATCAAGGAGGGCTATCAGGACGGGCTGCGGCTGCTGGCCGGTCGCGGCTATGACCTGGTCGTATTGCAGGTGCTCAGCCCGCAAGAATTGGATCCGACCGTTGGCGGCGATCTGCGGCTGCGCGACGTGGAGGATCGTGACCACGCGGAGGTGACGATCTCGGCGCCGCTGCTCAAGCGGTACAAGAAGGTCGTCGAGGCGTACATGCGGGAGGTGCAGGGCTTCTGCGCCGCTCGCGAGATCACGCACATGACGGTGCGCAGCGACACGGCCATCGAGACGCTGCTGATGGAGTATCTGCGCAAGCGGGGGGTGCTGCGGTGAGCGGCGAACGCGCGTACGAACTCTACCTCAAGGGTGCCGAACTCGCCGGATGTGAAGCATGGGCGGAAGCCCTGCCACTTCTCGAAGAGTCGTGGCAGTTGCGGTCCCATGCCAAGACGGGGCTATGGATCTCACGGTGTGCCGAGGCAACCGGGGACACGCACAAGGCATACCTCTTCGCCGCCGCAAGCCACGCGATCGCGCCAACCATGAGCGACGTCGCGACTCATTTCGCACGTTTGGCACACCGCGCTGGCGATACCTCGCGTGCTTTCGAGGTTCTTTCTTCTCTGCAATCGCGCCACCACGATTACGGCCCAGCACACCAGTTGGCCACTGAACTGAGGGGTGGCGCATGACTTGGCTCACCCCAGCACTGGCCGGCATCGCGGCGGCCATCGCCGTGCCTTCGCTGGTGCTGCTCTACTTCCTGAAGCTGCGACGGCAGGACGTGGAGATCAGCTCCACGCTGCTGTGGAAGAAGGCCGTGCAGGACCTGCAGGCCAACGCGCCGTTCCAGAAGCTGCGCAAGAACATCCTCTTGCTGCTCCAACTCTTGGCGCTCGCGGCCATCCTGATCGCGTTGGGACAGCCGCAGATGGAGGGCGAGCGCGTCGCCAGCGGGCGGCACGCGATCGTGATCGACCGCGGGGCGTCGATGCAGACGCTCGACGGGGTGGACGAGGACGGCAACCCGGTCAGCCGGCTGGATGAGGCCAAACGGCGGGCGCTCGCGTTCGTCGAGACGATGCGCGAGCCGGGCGTGTTTGGCGTGTCGGAGGCCGACCGCGCGATGGTCGTGGCCTTCGATAGCACCGCGGAGATGCTCCAGCCCTTCACCACGGACAAGCGGCTGCTGCGCGAGGCGATCGAGGCGATCGAGCCCAGCGATGCGCCTTCGAGGCTGGACGAGCCCTTGCGGCTGGTGCGCGCCCAGGCGCCGCTGCAGGCCGCGCCTGCCGAGGTGGAGGGCGAGGCGGCCGAGCCGCTGCCCGGTGCGGTTGGCACGATCCACATCTATAGCGACGGCCGGCCCGAGGGCGGCGAGGCGGTGGACCTGCACGCCGAGGACGAGATCGAGTTCGTCTCGCTCGGCCAGCGCGAGACGGGGAACGTTGGTATCACGGCCATCGACGCGAGGCGGCAGCTGCGCCAGCCCGAGGACGTGTCGGTGCTCGTCGGTTTGCAGTCGACGGCGCGTGAGGAGAAGGCCGTTGCCGTCGAGCTCTTGATCGATGGCAACACGGTTGCGGCCCGTCGCATCGCGCTGCCGGCGGCGACGGTGCAGCCGCGCTCGGACGGCGGGGA
>JBITAB010000159.1:2442-11577 GCA_044439825.1 Phycisphaerales bacterium JB064
ATCGAGGACCCGTTCGATCGCTTCGACGTGGTCGTGCTCGACGGGTGGCTGCCCGACGTGGCGCAGGGCAACGAGCTTGGCCTGCCCGCGGGTAGCTGGCTGGTGTTCGATGCGGTGCCTACGGGCCCCTCTTCCTTGCGTGATCTGGGCGAAGGGCCTCCTACGGAGGTCATCGACTGGCGGCGTGACCACCCGACGCTGCGCGGCCTGAGCCTGAGCGCGGTTCGACTCGCTGCGAGCCGGCAGGTCGACGTCAGCGATGACGGTTCGGCCACGGTGATCGCCTCGACCGGTGTCGGGCCGGCGATCGTGTCGCTCGAGAGTGCGCGCACGCGTGCGGTCGCGGTGCCGTGGGATATTGACGATAGCAACTGGTGGCTGGAGCCGAGCTTCATCGTGTTCCTGGGCCAGTCGGTGCGGCATGTGACCGATGGCGGGCCGGGCGACGCCCGCGTGGCCAGCCGGCCTGGCGTGTCTCGCGGCGAGACGCTGCCGGTGGGCGTGGATAGCGCACAGCTCATCCCGCCGCGGGGCGATCGCATCAGCGTGCCGGTCGATGCGGCGGGACAGGCGATCGCCGGGCCGTTGCGTGAGGTAGGCCTGTATGCGCTGTCGTGGGAGGGTGCGCCTGGGCCGAGCGACACGCGTGACGGCAGCCGCAGCGAGCGTCGGTTTGCCGTGAACCTTGCCGACGCGAGCGCGTCGGACGTGACACCACGGCGTGAGTTGGTGATCCAGGCCGAGCGGATCGGGGCTTCGGGCATCGCAGAGGGCAGCAATCGCGCGCCCAAGCAGCTGTGGCCCTGGTTGCTCGTTGCCGGCCTGGCGATCGTGATGCTCGAGTGGTACGTGTACAACCGAAAGGTGCAGATATGACACGACTGGCCGCGGTGCTGCTTTGGATGGTGCTGGTGGTGTGCTCTCCAGCGTTCGCCATCCAATCCAGTTCCTCGAGCGGCCAGCCGACGACCGTGCTGCTGGACTTCGGCTTTGGCGGCCAGGTGCGCGCGGGCGAGTGGGCGCCGGTGCGCGTGGTCGTGAGCCCGATGGACGAGGCGGTGCAGGCGATCGCACGCATCCGTGTCGAGACGCCCGATGGCGGGCGCATCACGTCGATGGCGCCAGTGGCCACCACGCCGGGCAAGGAGACGGTTGTCCCCACGACGCTGTGGATCCCTCCCTCGATGAGCGCGGTGTATGTTGACCTTGTCGAGCAGGGTGGGCGGCAGATCGCGGCGACGAGCTATGGGGCGTTTGCTGGGGCGCAGGCGATCCCTCTTCCGACACTGAGCACGGCGCCGCTCATCGTCGGCGTGGACACGTCTTCACTACGCATGGCCTTTGGCTCGACGACGTACCAGCGTGAATTCTTTGGACCAACTGGCGTCGCACTGCGCGAGATGACCGCAACGGCGCGCGTGGCCTCGGCCATACCGGCGACCATCGGAGGGCCGCCTTGGCTGCCTTCCACCTCGACGGCATACAACGGCGTGACGGCGGTGGTGCTCGACGGGCAAACCGCTGGCAGGCTCGACCCCGACGGCTTGCGCGGGCTGCGCGAGTGGGTGGTGTCGGGCGGGCGGCTGATGGTGGTCAACGCCGACAACACGTCGCTGCAGCAGGTGCTTGGCGAGCATGTCCCCGCGGGGCTCCGCATCCTGCCCGGCGGCGAGGCGGATCTGCCTGTGGCGATGGGTGGGCCGGGGACGATCGTGTCGCGTTCGGTCGATCGTGCGTCGCTGCCGGTGGGATGGGCGGCGTTGACCAATGGGCCCGAACTGGGGGCGCACGGGCCGGTCGGCCTGGGCTGGGTGATGGTGCTCGGGTTCGATCCCGATCAACTCGCCGATCAGAAATTGGTGGCTGCCACGGAGACCGCGTGGCATGGGTCGCTGGTTGAGATGATCCGCGATGAACTGACCGCGGGGCAGCAACGGCTGGCCGGTCGTGGCTGGCAGGAGATGCCGTTGCGGCAGATGGCCACCGAACGCGGCATGGCCTGGATCTCGCGTTCACCATCGGTGGGCGTCGGTGCGTTCACGGCGATCTTCGCGATGATGGTGGCCCTGGCTGTGGCGCTCGGGCCGATCGATCGATTGGTGCTCAAGCGGCTGCACGCGTTGCACCGCTGGTGGCTGGCGGCGCTGGCGTGGATCGCGCTGGCGTCTGTGGGCGCGTGGGTGGCCCCCAAGAGCGTGCGCTCTGGGCCGACGACGGTGAGCAGCATCCGGGTGATCGATGGCTGGCGGCCTGCCGACGGCGCTGCGCACGCGTGGCAGCACACGCTCGACGGCGTGTTCCTGAATCGCTCGGTACAGATCGGCCTGGACGACATCGATGAGGGCTCGTGGCTGTCGCCGCTGCTGCACTCGTGGATGCCGGGTGGCGTGGGCACGCTGGCGATGGTTCCGCAGGGCGCCACGATGCGGCCACAGCCCACGTCTGCCCGCTTGTGGACGACGCGCACGTTCGAACAGGAAGGTACGACGACGGCGCCGGTCGGAGCTCGCTTCGAGGTCGAGAACGAGCGGCTGACACTGCGACTGGGTGGGCCTATGGCCGATGCCGTGGAGCTTGCGGCCGTGCATACCGGCGGGCGTTGGCTGCACCTGCTGCCCGGGGGCACGCCTCGGCGTGAGGGTGACACCACGGTGCTTCGTGCGACTCGTGGTGATCTGACGCTGCAGCCGCCCAAGGCTTTTGACGCGACGGCGTGGGGAGATGATTCGGAGTATTACGGCTACTACGGCTATGAGCAGGTGCAGTATGAGCCTGAGCCGGGGCTGGTGATGAACATCGGCCGATGCGAACGGCGGGCAAAAGCGCTGCATGCGCTCGGCGGGACGACCGCGTGGGCGGTCGTGTACCTGAGCTGGAAGGACCAGCGGCCGCTGGTGGGTTCGGACGTGGGCGAAGAGTTTGAGACGCGGTGGATCTGCCGGCTGGCGGTGCCGGTGGTGCGCGTGGGCGAAGCTGGAGGGACGCCATGATCGAGGCTCGCAACCTGACCAAGCGGTACGGCAAGCTCCTAGCGCTCGACGATCTGTCGGTCGACATCGCGGCGGGCGAGGTGTTCGGCTTCATCGGCCCCAACGGCGCGGGCAAGAGCACGACGATGAAGATCCTCGCGTGCCTGATGCGCGCCGACTCGGGCACGGCGACGGTCGACGGCCACGACGTGCGCACCGAGGGGCCGACCATCCGGCGGTTGATCGGCTACATGCCCGACTTCCTTGGCGTGTACGAAGACCTGACGGTGGATGAGTACCTGCAGTTCTTCGCGGCGGCCTTCGAGATACCTCGAAAGCAGCGCAAGACCGTGGTTGATGGCGTGCTGGAGCTGACCGACCTGAGCGACAAGCGTCGTAGCCCGGTGGACGGGCTCAGCCGCGGCATGACCCAGCGGCTGGGCGTGGCGCGGGTGCTGATCCACGACCCGAAGGTGCTGCTGCTGGATGAGCCGGCCTCGGGCCTCGACCCGCGGGCGCGCATCGAGATGCGCACGCTGCTGGCCGAGCTCGGGCGGATGGGCAAGTCGATCATGATTTCAAGCCACATCCTGACCGAACTGGCCGAGCTGTGCAGCACCATCGGCATCATCGAGAAGGGCAAGCTGCTCTTCTCGGGCACGCTGGATGAGGCGTACCGCAAGGCGGCGCTCGGTGATCGGGTGCGCATCGCCATCGAGGGCGGCGTGCCGATCGAGGTGGCGGCCAAGGCGTTGCAAGACGACGGCCGCGTGCTGCGCGTGGCTACAAACGGCGCGTCGCTGACGATCGACCTTGCGCCGGAGGTGCAATCCCGGCACTTCCTGGTCGAGAAGCTCGTGGCCGCCGGCGCGCATATCGGGGCGATGCGACCCGAGGAGGCACGGCTCGAGGACGCGTTCATGCGTCTGACCAAGGGGAGCGTGCAGTGAGCGCGATCGTCAGGCGAGCCATGAGGCTGCCCGCGAGCACGGTGCGCATGTTCGCCGGGCCGATCTTCCAGCGCGAGGTGCGAGCGCTGGGCCGGCGGCGGATGCCGTACTGGGTGCGTTCGCTCTACACGCTGATGCTCGCGTCCATCGTGGCCCTCGTGTTCTTCATGATCTGGGAGGCCGAGGGCGGCTATGGCTTCGGCCAGCAGTCCGTGCTCGAGGTGCTCGCGCCGGCCATGCTGTCGACGGTCGCGGTGGTGCAGATGGTGGCGCTCGGCCTCATCGCGCCGGTGCTCACGGCTGGCGCGATCTCGGACGAGAAGCGCCAGCGCACGCTCTCGACGCTGCTCGCGACGCCACTGACCAGCCGGGACATCATCCTGGGCAAGCTCGGCGCGCGCACGGTGCAGCTCGTGATCCTGGCGCTCGTCCCCATGCCCTTGCTGCTGGCGCTGCGCGTGTTTGGCGGCGTCGAGGCCGAGGCGATCGTGGCCTCGATGGCGCTCGGTCTGTGCGTGGGGCTGCTCGGGGCGTGCCTGGCGATCATGTTCAGCATCTGGCACCGACGCACGCCGTCGATCGTGTTCTTCGCGTTGTGCGCGACGGCGGTGCTGGTCTTCATCCCCATCCTGGCGATGTTCATCGTGCAGTGGAACTTCTCGGTGCAGGAGGACAGCATCTTCTTCAGGTGCGTTGCGCCCATCGCGCTGGCGGCCGTGTTGATGCCCGAGCAGATCGGCGGGCCCACGGTGGCGAGCGTGCGGGACTTCTGGATCACGTCGGTCGGCTATCTGCTCACGATGTGCGCGGGGATCATCGTGTTCTCCATCCTGGTGCTCCGCGGCGTGCTGAAGCGAGAGGCTGCCGGCACGGGGGCCGGCTCGGTCTTCACGCGCATCGTGGCGCCGGGCGTCGATGGGCCCAAGAAGCCCAGCGAGGACGCCTCGCGCGATGCCCGGCAGGTGGGCGACAGGCCCGTGCTGTGGCGAGAACTTCGACAGACGGCCATGGGCAGCGGCAAGCGCACGCTGTTCGCCTTTGGCCTGGGCATCGCCATCCTGCTGGTGATGTACATGAGCGTGGGGCTCGACCACTCGGGCATCACCATCACGCTGCTGATGATCCTCGCGCTCGCGCTGACGGCGCAGGCGGCCCTTTCGACCCCGTCGGCGATCTCGGCCGAGCGCGACGCGGGCAACTGGGGCGTGCTCTTGTCGACGCCGGTGAAGCCCTCGCAGATCGTGCTGGGCAAGACGCTCGGCTCGATGCGTCGCTTGTGGCTGGCGCCGGCGGTCGTGGCGTTCCATGTCATCCTCTCGATGGCGGCGGGCTGGTTCCACCCCATCGGGGCGCTGCACGCGACCATGCTGCTCGGCTCGCTCGTCTTCATGCTCTCGTGCACGGGTGTGTGCCTGGGATTGGTGTGCAAGCGAGGCGTGACGGCCTCGGTGCTCAACATGGGCATTCCGCTGCTGCTGTTCCTGGGCTTGCCCATCGCGGTTGGGTTCTATGTGCAGTTCGCGTACTTCAACAACTACTACAACGAACCGCCAGAGTGGATCAACTTCGCCCTCTTGGTCAGCAATCCGTTCCTCATGCTGCAGGAAGCCGCGACGACGGCCCAGGGCGAGTGGGACCGCTTCAGCTTCACCCTCCGCTATCAGGTGCTCAACCACGACGAGACGGTGCGGCCGATGGCGTTCACGATGATGGTGCTGGGCTGCTGCGCCATGATGCTGGCCATCGGCGTCGCCGCGCTGGGCATCGCGATCTCGGGCTTCAACCGGTGGACGGGGCGCGGGAGCTGAGCAACTCGCTCATTCGTGCCAGGCGCTGATCTCGCCCAGCGACTTTCGCTCGAGCTCGGGCACGACCGCATTGTCGGCAGGAAAGCCAACTGGGATCAGCAGGAAGGGCCGCTCGTTGTCGGGGCGGCCCAGCACTTCCTTCAAAAAGCCCATGGGGCTGGGCGTGTGCGTGAGCGTGGCCAGGCCCGCGTGGTGCAACGCGGCCAGCAGCATGCCTGTGGCGATGCCAATGGACTCGTTGGCGTAATAGACCTGCCCGCCTTCGTCGGTCTTCATGAGCTTGAAGACCACGATCAGCCATGGTGCGACCTCGAGGAAGGGCTTGTTGGCGTCGGTACCGAAGGGGCGAAGGTCTTCGAGCCATTCCTCGCTGGCCCGGCGGCTGTAGAACTCGCGCTCCTCGGCCTCGGCGGCGTCGCGGATCTTCTTCTTGAGCGAGGGCTCCCCCACTACGACAAACCGCCAGGGCTGCTTGTGGGCGCCGCTGGGGGCCGTCCCCGCGGCGAGGAGGCACTGCTCGATGACCTCTCGCGGCACGGGGCGGTCGCTGAACATGCGAACCGTGCGGCGGCGGTCCATGACGTGATAGAACCCCCGGGCCGCCTCGAGGGGTGGCACCGGGGGGCGATAGGGATCGAGAGGGACGAAGCCCGGCGGGATGTTGTTGGGTTCTGTCACAGAGTCTGAGTCGCGTCAGGCCGGCCCGCCTCGCGCGCCCATGAGGCCAACTTTGTAGCCCGCGGCCTTGAGGGCGTTGGTGGCCTTGGAGTTGATCACGAGCAGCGTGATGAGGCTGATGATGGGGCAGAACATGAGCAGGGCGGCCACGACACGACCGACCACGCTCCAACCAAGGGCGCCGGTCAGCAGAACGATGACCACGATCGAGGCGATCGAGACGGCAAAACTCACCAACTGGATGATGAGAACCCCGCCCGTTTGGGCGGCCCCAGGTGTGGCGCCTGGTTGCTGCCCCGCCATGCCGCTGGAAACACCGATGCCGACAGCAGCGAGGATCAGGATGATCTGTGCGAGGATGAGCCAGATGAGCAGCTTCTGATACTTCGCGACGTCGGGGATGTTCATTGCCGGGCTCCTCTACAACTCTCGTGCCATTTGGGAGCCGACATGGCCCCACGCCGTGCCATGTTAGCAGGCTGGTCTCAGGGTAGCCCCTCCTCCACTCTGTCGAGCCGGCCGCCACGCGCTCCTGCAAGCCGATAGGATGATTCCCGAATAAGCCGGGGAGGGGGTGCGAGCCCCAGGATCGAGCACAGGGAAAGGGGAGCACTGTCCATGCTTTGGGTTATTCTGATCATCGTCGGCGTCGTCGCGTTCGTGGGGCTGGGCGGCATCGGCTGGCTTGTGGCCATCTACAACAAGCTGGTCCAGCTCAAGGAGCAGTTCAAGAACGCCTTCGCCCAGATCGAGGTGCAGCTCAAGCGTCGGCACGACCTGATCCCCAACCTCGTCGAGACCGCCAAGGGCTACATGAGCCACGAGCGCGAGACGCTCGAGGCCGTCATCGCCGCCCGCAACCAGGCCATCACCGGGCTGAACAACGCCTCGGCCAACCCTGGCGACCCGCAGGCGATGCAGAACCTGGGCGCCGCCGAGGGCGCACTGACGGGCGCGATGGGCCGGCTCATGGCCGTGATGGAGGCCTACCCCGACCTGAAGGCCAACGAGAACATGATGAAGCTCAGCGAGGAGATCACCTCGACGGAGAACAAGGTCGCCTTCGCACGCCAGGCGTTCAACGACAGCGCCACGCGCTACAACATCTACAAGAAGAGCTTCCCCAACAACATCGTGGCCGCACTCTTCGGCCACGGCAAGGACGCGGGCCTGCTGGAGATGCCAGACTCGGCCGCGATCCAGAACGCGCCCAAGGTCAGCTTCGCCTGAGGCTGAACACCCATGGCCGAACTCCAGACGATGGACTTCTTCGGCCAGCAGGACAGCGCCCGCAAGCGCACCGGACTGCTGGTCGCCCTGTATATCGCCGCCGTCGTGCTGACGTGCGCGGCGGTGGCGCTGCTGGCCGTGCTCATCGCGTTCATCGTGCATGATGACAGAGCTGGGCGCGGGCCAGACCCGCTGATGCTCGCGGCCTTCGCGGGCGGTGGCGCGGTTGGTGCGGCCCTGCTGATCGCCGGCGGCACCGCGTATCGCATCAGCGAGCTGCGCGGCGGCGGCTCGAGCGTGGCCCTGGCCCTGGGGGGCAGGCCCATCGACCACTCCACCACCGACCCCGACGAGCGCATGGTGCTCAACGTGGTCGAAGAGATGGCCATCGCCAGCGGCGTGCCCGTGCCGCCGGTCTTCATCATGGAGCGTGAGGGCTCGATCAACGCCTTCGCCGCCGGGTACACGAGCGGCGACGCGGTCATCGGCGTGACGCGCGGCTGCGTGCACGGGCTGACGCGAGACGAGTTCCAGGGCGTCATGGCCCACGAGTTCAGCCACATCCTCAACGGCGACATGCGGCTGAACATCCGCCTGGTCGGCATCCTGGGCGGCATCGTGCTGCTGAGCCTGGCGGGCTACACGCTGATGCGCGTGACCTACTACGGCTCGGTGGGCCGCAGCAAGGACAACAAGGCCGCCGCGGTCATCATCGTGCTGGGCATCGGCCTGATCGTCATCGGCGGCATTGGCTCTATGTTCGCGCGGCTCATCCAGGCGGCCGTGAGCCGCCAGCGCGAGTACCTGGCCGACGCGAGCGCGGTGCAGTTCACACGAAACCCCGACGGCATCGGCGACGCGCTGCGGCGCATCGGCGGCGCGCCAAAGCGGGCGGTCATCATGAACCCGCACTCGCGCGAGATGAGCCACCTGTTCTTTGGCAACGCCGTGAGCGCGAGCTCGTTCTTCGGCTCCGCCCTGGCGAGCCATCCGCCGCTGAAGGACCGCATCACGCGCGTGATGCCCAAGTGGGACGGCTCGTTCCTGACGCCGTTGCCGCCCAAGGCCCCGCCGCCCGACAAGACCAGGAAGCCCGGCCCGCGCCAGACGCTCGAAGACATCATGCGCGAGCGCATGGGCGGCCAGCACGGGCCAACCCCCACCGGCGCCGCTGCCGCCATGCCCCTGCTGGCCCTCATCGGCACGGCCAGCCTCGAGCACGCCAGCCACGCCCGCACGCTGCTCGATCGCCTGCCCCCGTCACTCAAGGACGCCGCGCGCGATCCCTACGGCTGCCGGGCCGTGGTGTACGCGTTGCTCGTGCACTGGCAGGGCGACGACACGAGCATGCGCACCCAGCTCGACATCCTCGACAGCCGCGGAGATACGGGCGTGGCCGCGCTCGTGCGTTCGCTCGCCAAGGACATCGCGAGCCTCGATGGCGACCTCAAGCTGCCGCTGCTCGACCTGTGCCTGGGCTCGCTCGCGCGGCTCAGCGAG
>JBITAB010000160.1:0-2403 GCA_044439825.1 Phycisphaerales bacterium JB064
ACGATCAGCTTGGCGATCAGCAGGTTCTTCACCGTGAAGCGATACCGCTTGAGCGTGGGCACCTCGCTGCTGACGCGCGACACCAGGTCCATCACCTTCGGGCCCTGGATGGCCACCATGGCCGTCTTCGTGGTCTGGTCATCGAGCTTGACGACCATCTCCTCCTCGGCGATGACCTTCTGGAGATGCTCGACGATCTTCTCGCGGTTGGACGCGTTGACGACCACCAGGAAGTCGGTGTCGTCCATGCGATAGACCAGCACGTCGTCCTTCACGCCTCCCTGCTCGTTGAGGATCAGCCCATAGCGGCACTGGCCCTGCTGCATGTCGCTGATGCGTCGCGAGCACACGCGCCCCAGCAGCCGCCGGGCGTGGCGGCCGGTCACCTTCAGCCGGCCCATGTGCGAGACGTCGAACATGCCGCCGCTGGTGCGCACCTGCGTGTGCTCGTCCTGGATCGAGCCGTACGCGATGGGCATCTCCCAGCCGGCGTACTCGACCATCTTGCCGCCGTGTTCGGTGTGGATCTTGTGGAGCGGGGTCTTGAGCAAGGCGGCCTCCGATTCGAGATGCTGGGCAGACACCAGACGCCCGAGGCGCTCGGGCGGGGGAAGGAATCGCAAGTTTAGCGTTCAGAAAGCCCCTCTACAGCGTCCGCAGCGGGGAATCGCCTGGCAGCGGCCACGCGGCGTTGTCCAGCAGCCGGGTCTGCCCCAAACGGCAGGCGATCAGGGCCCGCAGCGGCTCGCCGCCAACGCGCGTGCCAGGCTCCACCCGTTCGAGCGAGGCGGCTCGCCGGACCGTCGCATACTCGATCGCCAGCCCACCCAGCACGCGACGCATCGCCGCCTCGGCATCACTGGCCGTCACCTCGCCCGAAGCCGCCGCCAGCGCCCGCGGTATGGCGCCAGCCGCCGCACGCTCGGCCTCGCTCAAGAACCGGTTCCGGCTGCTCAGCGCCAGCCCGTCGGCATCGCGCACCGTCGGCCCGCCCACGATGTCAATACCCAGCCCTTCCTGCTCCACCAGGGCTCTGGCAAGCTGCAACTGCTGCCAGTCCTTCTCGCCGAAGATCGCCGCCGCCGGCTTCGCGAGAGCGAACAGCCGGACCAGCACCTTCGCCACGCCCACGAAGTGCCCCGGGCGGTGCTCGTCCTCGAGTCCCTTTTCCACCGCGACGCTCGGCACGCGAGGCCCAGGCGCGTCGACGCCCTGCGGATACACCATCTCCACACTGGGCGCGATCACCGCGCTCGCGCCGGCCGCCTCGCACCTGGCCGCGTCGTCGTCCAGCACGCGCGGGTATCGCTCGAAATCGTGCTTCTCGTCGAACTGGGTGGGATTGACGAAGACCGTCACCACGCAGCCGGCCGCCACGCCCCGCCGTTCGGCCTCGGCCGCCCCCTGACGGATCAACGCCTCGTGCCCGGCGTGCAACGCACCCATCGTGGGCACCAGCACCCCACCGGGAAAGCCGGGGAACTCTTGGGAGTATTCAGCAAGCTCGGCGGCCGAGCGGATGATGCGCATGGGCGCAGCGTTCCACCACGCCGTGCAACAGTCAAGCCCTCAGCGCTGGGCCTCCCAGGCCCGGATGTCCTCGCTATCGGGCTTGGGCATCAGCTCCACGTCCACCTCGTACAGCCCCTCGCCCACGTAGTCGCACGAGGTCACCCGACCCGCCAGCACCGCCGGCTTGTCGTCGATCAGGTGCACGGCGATCAGCACCATCCGCTTGGTATAGCACATCCGCCGAGACTTGAAGGTCAGGCTCGACCGGTTCACCGACATCGCGCGGGCCGACCACGTGGTCGTGGGCCGCAAACGCTCGTCGAGCTCGCCCACGTCCAATTCAGCATCGAATTCATGGAACGTTGGCGGCCCCACCGGCTGGTCGGCCTTGGGAGCACCTGGGGGCGGGTCGAAATCGCTCGAAGGCTCGGGAAGCGGCTCGGGATCGCCCGACGCCGGTGTGGGCGGCGTCACAGGAACGGTGGGGGCCGCCGGGGGCGCCATCGATCCGGCCGAAGTCGTCGGAGGCACCTTCGGAGGCGGCGGCACCGCTCCCCATTGATCCCATACGCTCACGCCGGGATCGATCCATGCGAACCGATCGCCTCCCTGCACGCGCTGGGGCTGACCCTCTGCCATCCCCTGTGCATCGACCATCCCAGGCCGCCCCGCCAGCCTGCTGGGTCTGCTCGCCCGTTAATCCGAGGTTACAGGACGCTCCGCCCCGTGCCCAACGCCGCCTACGAAACCTGGATCAGACGTTTGCGGGCCACCTGTGGCCCGATGGCGATCGACGCCATCGACCCAGCCACCTTCGCCGACGAGCAGGGCAACCGCCGCGCCGTCGATGCCCCGCTCATCGCCTGGCTCACTGGGACATCCGCCGAAGCC
>JBITAB010000161.1:0-4067 GCA_044439825.1 Phycisphaerales bacterium JB064
ATACGGCCATCGACGAGATCACGATCACCCGAGGCCGGCTGGGCGCCTTCGAGCGGAACACGCTGCAGACCAACATCCGCTCGCTCTCGCTGGCGGTCGAGAACCTGACAGCATCCGAATCGCAGATCCGCGATGCCGACTTCGCAGCCGAAACGAGCCTGCTGACGCGGGCCCAGATCCTGGCGTCGAGCGGCACGACGGTGCTTGGCATCGCAAACCAGCAGGCCCAGAACGTGCTGCAGCTGCTCGGCTAAGTCCAATAACCTGACAAAATCCCGCCTCTAAGCGGTTATCAGACTTCCAACGCACGCCATCTGGCCCGGTTTACCCGGGTCAGGTGGTTTTTGACGTCGATTTTCGCCGCGGAGCCAAGTTGGACTGAATTGGCCTCCCGGATCCGTCGATCCATCCCCCAAGCACGGGCTGGGCCTTGGTATGGACGCCAAGGTCACCACGTGCGAAAGCCGCGGGCGCGTGTGCTCCCGCATGTGGTACTCCGGGCTTCGTGGTTGGGGCCTGGGTTCTCACGGAGGATCGCTCAAATGAGCCGGATCAACACGAACGTTCAGTCTCTGCTTGCCCAGCGCGTGCTCGGGCTCAACAACAACAACCTGAGCCAGTCGCTCGAGCGTCTGTCGACGGGTACCCGCATCAACCGTGGTAAGGACGACCCCGCAGGCCTGATCGCCTCGGAGAACCTCCGCGCCGAAGCCACCGCCCTGACCTCGGCCATCGGCAACGCCGAGCGCGCCGACCAGGTGGTGAACATCGCCGAAGGCGGTCTGCAGGAGATCTCCAGCCTGCTCAACGAGCTGCAGGGCCTGCTGACCACCACCGCGAACCAGGCTGGTCTGAGCGAGCAGGAAAAGTCCGCCAACCAGCAGCAGGTCGACTCGATCCTGCAGACCGTCGACCGCATCGCGGCCTCGACGAGCTTCCAGGGCACCAAGCTGCTGAACGGCAGCTTCGACTATCGCGCCCAGAACGTCGCCAGCGACGTGACCGACTTCAAGGTCAACGGCGCCAAGTTCGAGAGCGACACCCTCGACGTTGACGTGCTGGTCACCCAGTCGGCCCAGCAGGCCGGCTTCCTGCTGTCGACCACCGGCGGCCTGGACCTCAACGGCAGCGGCGAGGACTTCCGCATCGAGATCGCCGGCCGCCTGGGCAGCCGCGAGTTCAGCTTCAGCTCGGGCACGACCAACGCCCAGATCGCCGAAGCCATCAACAACTTCAGCGATGTGACCGGCGTGACCGCCACGACCTCGTCCACCGGCATCGTGCTGTCCAGCGAGCAGTTCGGCTCGAAGGAATTCGTCTCGGTCAAGGTGCTCAACGATGCGGACGTCCAGGGTACTGGCGTTGGTATCTACAACCTGGTCGCCGATGACTTCGGCACCGCCGACACGACCATCGAGAGCACCTTCGCTGCCGCGACCAACGAGGTGCGCGACCTTGGCCAGAACATCGCGGGCACCATCAACGGTGTGCGCGCCGTGGCCAACGGCAAGGAACTGCGCATCAACACCGACTTCCTCGACATCCAGATGACCCTGGACACTTCGGCGTCGCAGACGCTGGGCGCCGTCGAGGCGAGCTCGGGCCAGCCCACCCTGCAGATCACTGGCGGTGGCGCCGACTTCCAGCTCGCTGGTCAGGTCGACATCGCCGGCAAGGTCTCGCTGGGTATCTCCAACGTGGCCGTCCGCAACCTGGGCAACTCCGAGAAGGGCTTCCTGGGCGACCTCGCCTCGGGCAAGAGCCTCAACCTGGCCGACGCCAACGACCTGTCGGGTGCACAGGACGTGGTCTCGGAGGCCATCGAGCAGGTCTCGAGCCTCCGCGGCCGACTGGGCGCCTTCCAGAAGAACACGGTTGGCGCCACCATCCGCAGCCTGGCGATCTCTCTGGAGAACACCCGCGCTGCCGACTCGGTGATCCGTGACACCGACTTCGCCGCCGAGACCGCTCAGCTGACCCGCAGCCAGATCCTGGTCTCGTCGTCGACCAACATCCTCTCGCTGGCCAACAGCCAGCCCCAGTCGGTGCTGCAGCTCCTGGGCTAATACCCCGGCAGCTCTAGCCGCCTGACATAACACGCACCTTCAAGGCCCGTCCCGATCTGGGGCGGGCCTTTTGCCATGCGCAGCCAGCACTTGGCCGATACCTCCACCGTGCCCGAAGCGCCCGCGGACATCCCAGGCATTGCCGACCTACCCGAGGCGCACCAGCGGGCGGTGCGGGCTTTCCTAACGTTCCTGCGCATCGAGTGCGGCCTGAGCCACAACACGAGGCTGGCCTATGCACGAGACCTGCGAGACCTCTCGTGCGACCTGGCAGAGCACGGGCTGGACGCTCCGGCGGAGATCCACCCCCGAGCCCTTTCCGATCACCTGGGACGGCTATCGAGCCAGCGCGGGCACACGCACGCCAGCCTGGCGCGGCACCTGGCCAGCATCCGAGCCTACTGCCGGTGGCTGCACGCCCGCGGTGAGATCACCGAGGACCCCACCGAGCCCCTGCTTCGGCCAGCGCGGTGGCGTCGCCTGCCCAAGACGTTGTCGCCTTCCCAGGTGACCAGCCTCATCGAGGCTCCCCATCCGCCCTCGCATGGCAAGGGTGCGCCGCTGTGGCTGCGCGATCGCGCGATGCTCGAGCTCATGTATGCCTGCGGCGTGCGCGCGAGCGAGGTGTGCGACCTGGCCGACGACGACCCCGTGCGTGACGTGGCCATCCTGCGCGTGCGCGGCAAGGGCGACAAGGAACGCGTGGTGCCCATGGGCATGCCGGCGGTGCATTGGATCGCACGCTACCGGGCCGAGTGCCGTCCGCAGCTCATCGCGAACGCAGCCCCCCACCGCGGCCGGCTGTTCTTATCACGCACAGGACGACCGCTCGAACGTACGGCGGTGTGGGTCATCGTGCGTCGCTGGGCGACCGCCGTCGGGCTCAAGGGCATCCACCCCCACATGCTTCGGCATAGCTTCGCCACGCACCTGATGACCGGTGGCGCCGACCTGCGTGTCGTGCAAGAGATGCTGGGCCACGCCAGCATCGCGACGACCGAGATCTATACGCACCTGGACGCCGACCGCCTGCACGACGTGGTGCACAAGCACCTGCCGCTGGGCTGAGACCTAGAGCAGAGGCGACACGAGCTTGGCCGTGTCATCGGCCAGCTTCTGGAGCCATGGGCGGTCTTCGAGCTCTGCGGCCCGCAGAGGGCGACAGTCTTCGAGGTATCGCTCGAGGCGTGAGCGGAGCACGGCCGTCACGTCGCGGCCGTGGGCGAGCAGGTTCAGCTCGTAGTTGAGGCGGAAGCTGCGGCGATCGAAGTTTCCCGAGCCGAAGATGCTCAGGCTGTCATCGACAGTCATCGCCTTGACGTGCAGCAGCCCCTTCTGGTGCAGGTGCACGCGGACGCCCGCGTCGAGCAGTTCTTCGAGCACGCTCTTGGCCGCGGCGTTGACCAGGAACGAGTTGGTCGTCTCGGGCACGATCACGTCGATGGTCACGCCCGCCCTGCCTCGCAACACCAGGGCGAGCAGCGTCGCGGGGTCGGGGATCAGGTACGGCGTAACCATCACGATGTGCTTGTTGGCCTCGTTGATCGCGCTCAGGATCACGTCGCGGAAGGCATCCTGGCGTCGGCCCGGCCCGCTGGGAATGGCTTGGGCGACGATCTCACCGGTGTGCTCGGGCACGGGGAAGAGCTCGTGCTCTGGCACGTCCTGGGGCATCGCACCGGTCTCGGCCACCCAGTCCTCGAAGAAGAGCATCTGGAGTTGCTGCGCCAGGGGGCCAGTGATACGAGCGGTCAGATCGATCCACGGGCCATACTTCCGCTGGCCATAGTCGAGGTCGCAGATGTTCTGGCTGCCCGTGTAGGCGACGCGGCCATCGATGACCGTGAGCTTGCGGTGGTTGCGCACGTCGATGCGGGCGAACGTGCGACGGAAGTACTTGCTGGGCAGCGCGTCGCGCACCTCGATGCCCGATTCTCGCATGTGCGGCGCGAGGCTGTCGAAGAAGTCGGCCGAGCCCGAGCCGTCGGCCAGCACACGGCA
>JBITAB010000161.1:4167-11456 GCA_044439825.1 Phycisphaerales bacterium JB064
TCGATCACCTCGTGCGGCGCGCTGTGCGCTTCGAGAGCGTCGACGCGTTCCTTGGTCTCCACCAGCCGCGCGGCACGCTGGTTGGCCTTGACGCGCTTGCGGCCCAGCAGTTGGCGGCCAAACGCCGCGTAGAGCACGCCGCCTGGGATGGGCTGGAAGAGGGTGAGCGCCAGCCAGGCCATGGCCTCGCCGGCCGTGTGCTTGCGGATGATGATGGGCGCCAGCGTCAGCCGCACGGCCCACTCGACCAGCAGGTAGACCAGCGGGACGTAGGCCTTCCAGGCGGCGACGGTGTCCTGGCCGCCTCCGCCATCGGCGCCGCTCTGGGCGAGCACAGTCACAAACACATCGGTTGCGTGCATGGCGGATTGTTGACCGCAGCGGGCGTCATACCATCGCCCGACGTGCTCTATTCGCCAGGACGCCAGCCAAGCCCGCAATCCCTCGAGGAGGCCCTGGGAGCCGACCTCGTCGAGGTGTTGGGGCGCATGAGATTGCGTTCACGCAAGATCTTCGCCGGCAAGCTGCCGGGCGAGCGCCGCAGCAAGAAGCGCGGCCAGAGCGTCGAGTTCGACGACTTCCGCGAGTACGTCCGTGGTGATGACCTGCGCCACATCGACTGGAACGTGTACGCCCGGCTGGAGCGTCTCTTCCTCAAGCTGTTCCTGGAAGAAGAGGACCTGGCGCTGCACGTCGCGGTGGATTGCTCGCGATCCATGGAAGCCGGGCGGCCGCCGAAGCTGGACCTCGCGCGTCGGCTCGCGGTCGCAATCTCCTACGTCGGGCTGAGCAACCAGGACAGGGTGAGCGTGTGGGCCATGGGCGTGCCGGGCAGGCAGCCGCTGCTTCGCATGCCTCCGGTGCGGGGGCGGTCGGGGGTGAACCGGCTGCTGGAGTTCGTGTACCGGCAGGCCGTTCCGGCGTCGGGCGAGGTCGGCACGAACCGGCCCGAACTGGTCCCCTCGCTCTTGAGACTGGCCAGGGCCAGGGTGGGCAAGGGCGTGCTCGTGGTCATCAGCGACTTCCTGACCGAGGAAGACCTGACCCCAGCCCTCAACGCGATGGCATTCGCCCAGGGGGGTGGGTTCGACACCATCCTGGTGCAGGTGCTGGCGCCGGGCGAGATCGACCCTCAGGTAGAGGCCGAGGCCGGGCTGCTGGGCGACGTCATGCTGACCGACGTGGAGAGCGGGCGGACGGCCGAGGTGACCATTACCCCGTCGCTCATCGCCACCTATCGCCGGCGTCTGGAAGCCCACAACGAGCGGCTAGCCCAGCTTGCCAGCGCCCGGGGCGTCGGCTATGTGCTGCTGCCCAGCGATACGGCGGCCAAGGACGTGCTGACCGGCTCGCTACGACGGCACGGCGTGCTGTCCTGAGTGTCGCTGCCGCGACGGGTACTTGTCCTAATCCTCAAAAATGCTCTTGACAGATGCTCTCGGCTATGGCATCCTCGGCACCATGGCCGCTGCGTCTCAGCGTGGCGGCCTGGGACGTGTGGGGGATTGTGACTCGATGCCGGGGGGGCTTGGATTCATTTTTTGCGTTTCTCCTTCAAAGCCGCGTGAGCGGGGCTGTGGCCTTTCGCTCTGGGCGTACCGGCACAGTGCCGGATGCACCGCTTCAGAGAGAAGGAAACGAAACGTGATCAAGCTCAGCACCATCAAGTACGCCGCCGCCGCGGCCCTCATCGCCACCGCCGCCGCCCAGGCCCAGGTCTCGGGCACCAACCTCGGCACCAGCGCTCCCCCCTCGACCCTCGACGGCTACAGCATGAACGCTGGCAGCGACGGTCGGGCGACCTTCAGCGACGTGACCTTCGCCGGCGTCGGCGGAGGCCGAACGGTCGATTTCAGCACCTCCATGAGCCTGCGTCGCATCGGCGACGGCTGGGCGACCTGGAGCCACGGATACACCGGTCCGGTGTATCACACCCCCAATGACCGGGTCACCATGACCTTTGATCCCGGTGAGGTCGGCGCGTTCATCGTGTATGTCGAGCCGAACAACTTCGGTGAGTTCAGCTTCGAGATCACCGGCCGAGACGCGACCGGTTCGAGCGTGGCCTACAACGCCAACATCGTCGGCGACTCGGGCGCCATGGGCTTCGGCTTCAGCGCCCCGGCCGGCGGGCACATCACCTCGGTTCGCGTTCTGAACTCCGACGGCGACGCCAACGGCTTCGCCGTGGGTGAGTTCCTCAGTTCGGGTGTCGAGACGGGCTGCCTCCCCTGGCGTCCGTTCACCTTCGGCGGCGTTGGCAGCGTCGTCAACGAGAACATCGCCGTGGGCATCAACTGCGGCCTGCTGAAGGTGACCGACGCCTATGCCTCGGGTGACCAGTTCCGCGTCCGCGTCTTCCAGGGCGCCACGCAGGTCGCCGGCTTCACCACCAGCACGCCTCGTGATGGCTTCTCCATCAGTGACGACTACGACGCCGCCTACGCCAGCCGCAACTTCTCCAGCGGCGCCACCGAGTTGGCCCCCGGCCGCTACCGCGTCGAGATCACCGTGCTCGACTCGCCCTTCGGCAGCGGCGGCGCGGCCCTGCGTCTGGACGCCACTCCCTGTGACTTCGGCACCTGCCGGGCCGACTTCGACGGCGACGGCAGCCTGACCATCTTCGACTTCCTGGCCTTCCAGAACGCCTTCGACGCCGGCAGCCGGTGTGCCGACTTCGACGGTGACGGCCAGATGACCATCTTCGACTTCCTGCGATTCCAGAACGAGTTTGCCGCCGGCTGCTAAGAGCACGCCAGGGCGGAGACAATCCGAACCCCCGGCTTTCGCGATCGGCTCACGACCATCGCGACAAGCCCCTCCCACGCGTCGCGGCCCCGGCAAACCCGGGCCCGTCAACCCCGGGCCGCGACGCCATTTTGCGCTCAGAAGAAGTCGAACATGCACGGCCCGCCCGAGCACGCGAAGGCCGCGTCGAGCGCCTCGATGCTGGCCTGTGGCCCGCTGACCAGGCCGAGCTTGCTCAGCTGGCTGGCGCTCTGCATGCCGGTGATGAGCGGCGCGAGATGCCTGACATCGAGCGCAACAGCGTTGCGTGCTTCGGCATCCTTGACGCGTTCGACTTCGGCCCCACCACCGGCGATCTGCACCCGCATGGGCGTGTTGTTCGCCTCCACCAGGTCGTCTCGAACGCGAAGAACAAACGCGCACGACACGGCCTTGTGGTAGCCCCGGACCCGGAGCGTGCCGGCAACGTCGACCACGCGCTGCATCCAGGGATCGTGGACGCTGGCCGCGTACCGCCGATCGGGCAGGCTCGCGAGCAGGGGCGAGCCCGGGTGGTCGGCCAGGTCGATCTCCCCCACCGTCGACGAGAAGCCACGGAGGAAGCCCAGCAACCGCTGGAGCCCGTTGCCCGACGAATAGCCGAAGTCGGTGATGTCCATGACCTTGCCACGTGCGTTGCCGCTGGTGGGGCCGTCGGTGCGGGGGTTCACGCGATAGACGCAGTAGGCCTCGATCTCGCCTCTGTCGCCTTCGGCGACGAACGCCTCGACCGGGCCGTCCTTGGGGTTGAAGACACGATCCCAGACGTAGGGGCCACGGTCGAGGGCGCCGCTGGTGCACCTGGCGCGTTCCCGGGCGCAGGCTTCCACGCCCGTGCGATCCGCGTCGGTCATGGGCCGCCAGTCTGCCCCGCGATCGCCCGAGGCGAGCATCCCCGCAGGCACACGAGCGCTGAAGAGTTGGCCCGCGACGTCGTAGCCCACGCTGCGGTAGAGCGGGTGCATGGCCGAGTAGAGCGTGCTGATGGCCGCGCCCCGCTCGTGCATCTCGCGGATGCACCGGCGCATGATGTCTCGGGCGAGGCCTCGCCCGCGGGCCTCGGGCGCGACCGCGACGCCGGCGATGCCGACCTGCGGCACGCTTGCCCCACCCAGCCAGATGCCCATGGGGATACGCATCGACGTCGCCACCACGGCGCCGTGCTCGCGCAGCACGCGGGTTTCTTCGAGGGTGACCTTCTCGATCATCCACGTGGCCGCCTGCTCGGCGGACATGCCAAACGCACGAGAAAGCACGACGCCCGCGGCTTCGAGATCGCTCTCCACCGCGGGCCCGAACTGCACCTGGCTTGTCGTCATGGCCGGCCTTCCACTCACCGTCAAAGAACGGGCATCGCTCGCCCGCCGACGATGGGCGGCTGGCGTCATGTCAAAGGTAGGGCCTCGCGAAACGCCGAGTGCTCCCGCAGCTCGCGGACGGGCATCTGGGCGTACTCGCCCTCCCTGAGCTCGATGTGGTTGGCGTTGGGCCCCTTGAACTCATCGCGGAGCATGCCGAGAAACCTGGAGGCTGCGAAGACGCACAGTTGATCACCGCTGGTGCGCTCGGGCCGGTCTCGCAGCCAGTTGGCAACCTCCTTGGCAAAGCGGCGTGACTCCTCACGCGACGACTCTGCGGGCGTGGCAAGGTGGGGCCCGCCCGCGATGCCCGATCCGCCGGGTGCGCTGCGGATTCCCGGGCCGCCCATCATGTCGGGCCGCGTGCGTTCGTGCTCGCGCTCGTGACTATTGGTGATGCTTGCGATCTCGTGGAGGTCGATGGCCTTGCCCAGCGTGGGCTTGGCCTCGTACAGACGCGCGACGCGCTCGTCGACCGCGGCGACCATCGCACGCTTGTCTTGGTTGTTCATGGGTAGCGCTCCCTCTCGAGCCTGATGGCTCGGCTTGGCGTTGGGGCGCCGCTGCGACGGGTCTCGCCGCGAAGAGCGGGCGTCCCCTTTGCATGCTACGGGGAGGGTTTAGCGATCGCGCATCGCTTCGAGCATCCTTAACTCGCGTTCATCTGGTGGACGCGTGAGATGGTCGGTGAGCGCTCGGAACTTGCTCTCGCTGGGGAACACGAGCCCCAGGCCCACGATCGCGAACGCTGGTGCGATCAGGAAGAGCAACTCGCCAGTGACCAGAGCGCCCACGCACCCGAGCAGCCCGAAACCCTCGATCGCCGCGCTCTGCACGAGCGTGGCCCGAGAGTACGAAATCTCGAAGCGCACGATCGACTCGCGCGCCTCGGCTTCGGTCTCACGCAACCAGGCCAGACGGGCCTGTTGAAAAATGGACGATTTGACGGCGATGCCCAGCAGCACGCTGGCAGGAAACGCGAGGGCCACCATGCCCGCCATGGGTGGCAGAAGGCCAGGCGCGGCACTCCCGATCTTGGCATAGGCAAGGCCGCCCATGACCACGGCCATGGTCAGCAGGCCGGCGATCGACGCCCCGCACACGATCTGCATCTGCCGCAGCGGCATCAGGCGCCAGGGTCCAAGAAGGAGAGGTGCAAGGCCATGTGCTTGCGTTGCAGCGTCACCCATTCCTCCGGGGTGAGCCGGCCGAGCAGCGGGCTTGGCTGGGTCATCTTCTCGCCGTTCTGCACGCGGGCCACTTGCGATCGCAGGTATTCGAGCCCCTGCTGATCGCTCATGTCCTCGCGCGGCAACAAGGCCGACGCCTGCTTGGGCAGCTTGAAGCCCGAGGGGATCGGGTCCTCGCTGTTGGCGGCCTTCTTCTTGAGCATCATCCGCGCGATCCAGCGCACGGGCGGCGGGGCCTTGCTGGGGAAGCCGTCGTAGGCGAATTGCAGGAATTTGGCCAGGTGGTCGAAGACCTGGCCCGGGGTCCAGTTGCCGGTGGCCGCCAGCGTGCCGGTGTTCATGGCCGCCTCGAGGCGATCCAGATCGGCCGCCACCTCATCGAAGCTGGCGAACCGCAGATCGCGCCGCGTGGCGGTCTTGGTATCGACGGGAGTGGCTGCCGAGGCTGCCTGGGACATGGTCGTGCTCCTTTCGCTCCCCTGATAACCACTATAGAGCATCCAGACGGCCCGCCCTTCTTCCGAGGCGTGCAATGGGCGTGTGAAACTCTCGTTCAAACCATCTGGAGGCCAGAAAGCCGGCCGCCGCGCATCCCACAAAGGTGGACGAGGGGCGTAGGCCCTTCGGCCCAATCCAAGGGGGTTTTTCCGATGTCTCGCGCAACCACACGAATCTCGGGCCATCGGCCCACCTCGCTGGCGATCGCCGCCGTGCTGATGAGCGCGTGCCCGGGCCTGGCCATGCAGCAGGACGACGATCCGCCGCTGCTGTCGGGGCCGACGGTGACGACCGCGAACGAGCGGCCCACGCTGGTACACCGCGACTTTTCGGGCGAATTCCAGCGGCTCGAGCGTCACCCGGCCGAGGCCGCCCTCGACCTCGTGCTCGACCGCTACTCCGTCGATCAGCCCACGCGTGATGCCATCGAAACCATCCTGAGCGAACGCCGGCAGGCGCTTGACGAGTTGGTCATCGATCGGCTGGACCTTCTCATCAAGCTGTCTAACGGCGGCAACGAGCAGGACCGGGCCGACGCGGTGCGTGCGCTGCGGCAGGCGATGGCGCCCATCACCCGCAAGGGCCGGCTGGGCGATCGCATCCGCGCGTTGCTGCCGACCGACGCGGCGACCGAGCACCAGCGGCTCGAGCGTGAGTACGTCGAGGCCACCATCGAGGACCGCGTGGCCTCGCTGGAGGCCGAGCAGATGCAGGCGGCCGATCGCGGGCTGCGCATGCGGGCCCAGGCCATCGAGATGCTCGTGGGCCTGGGCGCCGAGGTGCGCGGCGCCTACGAGCGCACGCTCGTGCAGAAGGGTGAACGGCTCGACGAGTTGCTCGCCACGCTCAAGCTCTCACCCGAGCAGGACGGCAAGGTCCGGGCGATCATCGGCCAGTACACCGAGAAGACGCTGCTGGACAAAGAGGCCCGCGACGATGCGCAGGCCCGAACGAACGTGTTCCTCGAGGTGGCCGCCGAGCTGACGCCCGAGCAGCGGCGGACGCTCCTCAAGCAGGTCCGCGGCCAGTAATCCGCGTCACGAACGCATCACGGCGTCGACCTGCTTGCGGTCGGCGGCACTCATGCCGTCCACCGGCGTGCCCTCGAGCAGGTCGTCGATGATCGCATCGGTGGTGATGCGGTCCGCCTCGGCGTTGAAGTTCGTCAGGATGCGGTGACGCAGCACGGGCCGGGCGACGGCCTTGACGTGCTCGGCGGTGGCCATCGGGTCTCCGCTGAGCAGGGCCTTGGCGCGGGCCGCCAGCACGAGGTACTCGCTCGCGCGCGGGCCGGCGCCCCAGGAGAGGTACTCGCGTACGAGCCTCGGCCGCTCGCCTTGGTTGTCCATGGGCTCGTTGATGCGCGTGGCGCGCACGAGCCGCAACGCGTAGGCGATGACATGGTCGGTCACGGGGTGGCGCTCGACCATCTGGCTGACGCGGTCCATGTCGTCGG
>JBITAB010000162.1:0-1522 GCA_044439825.1 Phycisphaerales bacterium JB064
GGCAGCCCCGTTGCCGACCTCGACGCCGACGGGGTGCTCACGGTGTTCGACTTCCTCGTGTTTCTCAACGCGTTCGATGCGGGCTGCTAAACAGAGCACGCCCGGGCGGCGTCCGTCCGGGCGTGCTCATACATGCTGACGCGTGATCGTTATGGCATGCCGACCGTCCAGCCGTCGCCCGACTGGCTCACCTCGACGGTGCCGTCCTTGCGGAGGGTGTAGGTCACCGTGCCCTTGGTGGCGCGGACCTTGACGCCCAGGTCCATGGCCAGGCAATCGACGAGCTTCTGGCCCGCGTCGCCATCGCCCACGTTGCAGCCGATCAGGCAGATCTCCGCGTCGGCGGCGAACTTGCCGTCCTCCTTCAGGGCATCGACGAACGTCTGGTAGGCGCCCAGCTTGTCGCCGGCGGCGTTCTTGCCGATCCACTTGCCGTCCTGGCGGGTGTTGCCGTCGCCCATCGAGATCTGGCCGTCGGTGCCGTGGTTGGCGATGATCAGCTTCTTCACGGGCTTGGCGTCGCAGACCTTCATCGTCGCGTCGGCGGCATCGGTCACCTCCTCGACGGTGTAGCCCTCCTGGTCCTTGTAGTACTTCCAGCGGTTGGTGTGGGTGCCGACCTTGTCGGAGATCACCAGATCGGGCTCGTGGATCTCGAGCGTCGAGCTCGTGCCCGTCTTGGGGTCCTTGTCGCTCTCGATCTCGGCCGAGACGCCCGCGAACACCGCCATGATGTCGGTGCCCGTGGGGCTCGTGCGCACCAGGTGGTACACGCCCGGCTCGTTGATCTCGAGCTGGAATCCGCCAAGATCGGGGCAGAAGCCCAGGCGGTAGTCCTCGAAGTACTGGTAAGGCAGGTGCGTGCTGCGCGGCGCCTGCACCTGGGTGAAGTCGGGCCCCAGCGGGATGACCGCCGGAACGCCGACCTCGATCACGCCATACTGGCCCAGCTCGATGCGCTCGCCGTACTGCGCCTCGAAGGGATCGATGACCTGGAAGTCGCGGCAGAGCGGGATCACATCGCAGCCGCGATCGAAATCGTTCTGGTAGGCCAGGAAATCGAACAGCGTCAGCACGCCGTCGCCGTCCCAGTCGGCCAGCGGATCGCCGCTGTCGAAGGCGTTCTGGAACGCCAGGAAATCGAACAGGGTGAGCTGCCCATCGCCATCGATGTCGGCCCGACAGCCCGTCTGCGCGAGAGCGGGGGTGGCGCTTGCGGCCATCAGGGCCGTGGCGGCGAGAACGAGACAATCCTTCCACGAGTGCTTACGCATGGCTCATTCCTTTCGTGCTTGATGTGTGCGTGCCACATAGGGAAGCGAAAGGGAGCCGTCGGACTCACGGCCTGCAGCCTTGAACAACTATCGAAAGATTGCCCCTGCTGGCGAGCACAACAGCCAGGGGCTCTCGTAATACTTTGTAATATTCGGTATTAGCCGTTAAACAGCAGTTCGAACGCCGCAAAGTCCGCGGCCGTGAACTCGCCGTCTCCATCGACGTCCGCGCGCGGGTCCTGCTCCAT
>JBITAB010000162.1:1532-11388 GCA_044439825.1 Phycisphaerales bacterium JB064
GAAACGCAGATAGTCGAAGATCGTCAGCGCATCATCGCGATCAAGATCGGCCGGGTGGCGTACGAATTCCTGGGCCAGCCTCAGCGTCCCCTCGAGCAGTTCCTCGCCCGCGGGGAGGATCTGGTCCGGGGGTGGATCAAAGCCCGGTAGCGTGATGGGTCCGAGCGGACGCAACTCGATCGTCCACGAGAAAGCCCCTTCCTCGCCGTAAAACCAATCAGTCGCTGTGCCGCTGTGCAAATAAAGCGTGGTGCTGGCTGGGCCGACCTCGTAGACCGCTCCGGTCGCCTCGAGCACGCCGCGTGCAAAGACCTCCCCCAGTTCGGTCATCTCGGCAATATCGTTCGGTCTCTCGGTCGTGTAGCCCCACGGGCTGAGTACCTGCTGGCTGTGCGTGTGCACGTCCAGATGGCCGACAATCCTGTCGCGAATCGGTTCGAGCGAGTCGCGATATACGACCAGTTCGGGTTCGCTGAATGGTTCCGCGCCGCGATAGTTGTTGCTGCCCGGGCTTGAACTCGATCCGGCGCCACCCCACTCGAACGACCAGTTCCGATTGAGGTCAACGCCGCGCACAAGACCGCCCACGATCCGCTTGTTCTTCCGCCAGAACCGCTCGTCGGTCCAGGTGTAATCGAACCCATCGGGGTTCACCATCGGCAGGAAGACCCACTCCATCTCGTCGAGCAATCGCGTGATGCGTGCATCAGAGCCATAGCCGCTCACGAGCTGCTCGATCATGTACGTCGTGGCCGCCGGGCTGACCCACTCGCGCGCGTGCTGGCACGCGTTGATCACGAACACCGGCTTGCCCTCGCGGCCATCGCCGTTGAGCACGATGCCGGGCATGTCGCGGCCCTCGAGCGACTGCCCCACCACCGACAGGCTCGCGACATCGGGGTTCGTGTCCACGATCGCCTGCCAGCGCGTCCAATACTCGTCGAGCGTGCGATACTCCTCGTACCACTCGACGTCGTCACGCTGCGAACGGGCCGCGATCCGCGCGCGCTCGGCATCCACGACGGCTTGCAAGTCGTTCACGATCACCTGGTGCGCCAGCCCCAGGTCGAGGAAACGCTCGTACTGCTCTGGGCTCAGCCGGAGGTCGACCGGTCGCAACGGCACGACGCGGTGCGTCCAGATGTCGGGCGACAAGAGCTCGATGGCCTCCATCACCGCACGCGTAGCCATCGGCAGGCGCACCTGCTTGTGCCCGGCGTATGGGCCTTCCTGCTGTTGAGCGCACGCGACACCGGCCGCGAGCCCCACGCACGCCAACACAACGCACAGCCTCATCGCGCCTCCTCGGGCCAGAGTGGCTTACAGCTCGAACAGCGTCTGGTACGCCAGGAAGTCGAAGATGGTGTACAGCCCATCGCCGTCGATGTCGCCAGCCGGGTCCTGCGCCTCCCAGAGGGTCTGGAACAGCAGGAAGTCGAAGATCGTCAGCGAGCCGTCACGATCGAGGTCGGCCGGATGCGGCTGCCCGCAATCAACCTCGAGCACCAGCTCGTCGATGCCAGCCTCGACGATCGAGCCGCGACCTTCATCGGCTGCGATGAACTGCAATCGCATCTGGTTCGTGGGCTCCACGACATCGGCGATGCGGTAGCGGCGTGTCTCCCAGCCGTCGGTCGAGGCCTGTGTGGCGTCGAGCAATTCCCAGGTGCTGCCGTCGTCGTTGCTGATGAGCACGGCAAAGGTGTCCTGCCCTGGGGCCGAGCCCTGGTTGTTGCTGTACCACAGGGCAAACGACACGAACGGATCGGGGTTGAGCTTGCCGCCCGTGACGGTCGCGTCGAACACCGGCGACACCAGCGTGGTGAAGCCATCGTCAACGTCGAAGTCGCCGATGCCGCTGCCCGCGCGAGGATCGGTGAACCAGCCGTTCACACCATCGCTCGACGCATCATCCTCGGGCTGCGCATCGGTCGCCTCAGGGTCGCCATTGGCCCACTGCCCGCGAGAGGCCGTGTCGCCAGGCAGCCCCGCGATCCACTCGCCGGCGATCTCGCACGCGTCGCGAGTCACCAGCACCGGATCACTCACACGCTGCGTCAGCACGCCGGCCGCGGGGTAGCGATACAACGTGCCCCCCACCGTCGCCGCCTCGACATAGAACTCGCCAAGCTCGCCGCAATCCAGCGCGCCAAGGGTGATCGAGTAGTCCTCGCCCTCGATGTGCTCCACCGACGCGGGCACGAACGCATCGCCAGGATTCACGCGGAAGTAACCGCGCACCGTCGAGGGATCGAGCTCGTCGGTGCCGTTGCGCACCTCGAACAGACGCTGAGAGCTCATCCCCGCAAGGGCGCCACCAACCTGCGGCGTGACATGGAACCGCAGCGGCAACGCCATCTTCTCGGCCAGCCGCATCACGCCCTCGGTCAGCTCACGCCCCGCGGGCAAGATCTGATCGGGCTCGGGATCGAACCCACCCAACCCGCTCGAGATCGGCCGCAACTCGATCGTCCAGCCGAGGCCGACACCGCCGAACTCGCCATACACCCAGTCCTTGGCCGAGCCGCTTGTTGCATACAGCCCGCTGCTGCCCTGCGACGCTGTGTACGTCGCGCCCGTGGTATCGAAGATGCCCGCCGCCACGATGTCGCCCATCTCCTGGAAGAGCGAATCGTCTTCCGAAGGATCGAACGAGTACCCCAGCGGGTGCAGCACGAGCTGGCCGTACGTGTGAACATCCAGGTGCACGACGACGCGATCGGTCAGGCCATCGACCCAGGCCGTGAAGGCCTGCAACTCGGGCTCGCTGAACGGTCCCGTGCCGTGATAGGTCTCGCTCTCGGGGTTGCCGCTCGAGCCGCCGGGCACGCCCCAGGCCACCGACCAGTTGCGGTTGAGGTCGACGCCGAACTCGTCGCTGCCCTCCACGTCGCGGCGGTTCTTGCGCCAGAAGCGCTGGTCGGTCCAGGTGTAATCGAACCCATCTGGATTCATCATGGGCACGAACACCCACTCGAGCTCGTCGAGCAGGGACGTGATCCGGGGGTCATCGCCATACCCCTCGACGAGCTGCTCGATCATGTACGTCACGGCAGCCGGGCTCACCCACTCACGCGCGTGCTGGCAGGCGTTGATGAGCATCACCGGCTTGCCCGAGGCGCCGTTGCCGTTGAGCACAAAGCCCGGCATGTCGCGGCCTTCGAGCGACTGGCCGATCACCTGGAAGCTCGCCACATCAGGGTTGATGTCCGCGATCTGCTGCCAGCGGGCCCAATACTCGTCGAGCGTGCGATACTCCTCGTAGAACGTCAGGTCGTCCTGCTGCGTGCGTGCCTCGATGCGGGCCCGCTCGGCATCGACGACCGCTTGCAGGTTCTCGTGCACCACCTCGTGCGTGAGGCCCAGGTCCAGGAATCGCCCATATTGCTCGGGGCTCAGCCGCAGCTCGATGGGCCGCAGCGGCATGATGGTGTGGGTCCACACGTCGGCGTCCAGCGGCTCGAGCGCGTCGAGCACGCCACGCGTGGCCGCGGGCAGGCGCACGAGCTTGTGGCCCTCGTACGGGCCGGCCGCCTCGGCCTGCTGCCCCACCGCCTGGCCCGCGCACGCCAAGAGCACGCAGGCCGACACGCCAAGAGAGATCGCGGACAGGCCAAAGCTCGATCGAAGGGGCAGCCGTAGCGACATGGGCAGGACTCCGTGTTGGGCAGCGGACCCGGCCAACGGGCGTCGGCCAGGGAGGCGGGCGGCGTGCCCGCCATCTCCCGTACGGCTGGCCCACGCCCCCCGTTTCCGCCGTAGGTCCATCCCCGTATCCTCTGCTCCATGACCGAGAACCCGGATACGCCGGCCGGTGGAGTGCAGCGCGTGGTGTCGCTGGTGGGCCTGGGGCTCGGCCCGCTGCTGGCGATCATCGTGGGCTTGGCCCTGCCCGAGAGCGTGCCAGGGGCCGACGGGCCCATCGAGCTCAGCCACGCCGCCCGCATCACGGCCGCGGTCGCGACGCTCATGGCCGCCTGGTGGCTCACCGAGGCGATCCCCCTGAGCGCCACGGCCCTGCTGCCCCTGGCCCTGCTCCCGTTGCTTGGCGCCCGGAGCATCGGCGAGACGGCCTCGCCCTACGCCAATCCCGTCATCTTCCTCTTCCTGGGCGGCTTCATGCTGGGGCTGGCCATGGAGCGGTGGGGGCTGCACAAGCGTGTCGCCCTGTTGACGATCCGGGCCGTGGGCACCGGGCCGCGATCCATCATCGCCGGCTTCATGATCGCCACGGCCATGCTCAGCGCGTTCGTGTCCAACACGGCCACGGTCATCATGCTCATCCCCATCGCCACCAGCGTGCTGGCCACCCTGCCCGAGAAGGCCGACGCGCCGGCCGGGGCCCGTAAGCGTTTTGCCACCTGCCTCGTGCTGGCGATTGCTTACGCCGCGTCCATCGGCGGCGTGGCCACGCTCATCGGCACGCCACCCAACGCCATCCTCGCTGGCTTCGTGCAGGATCGCGGCGAGTACGACATCAGCTTCGGCGAGTGGTTACTCCACGCCCTGCCGCTGGTGCTGGTGATGCTGCCCATTGCCTACCTGCTGCTCGTGGGACCGCTCTTTCGCATCAAGGGGGCCGTGGGTGGCAGCCGAGAGGCCATCCGGGATGAACTGCACGCGCTGGGCCCGATGAAGCCCGGCGAGTGGGTGGTCTTCATTATCTTCACGATTACGGCCTGCCTCTGGATCTTCCAGGACCTCATCATGCGGATGCCTGGCCTGGAGCACCTGGGGATCACGCTCAGCGACGCCCAGATCGCGATGTTCGCCTCGGTCGCTTTGTTCGTGACGCCCGTCGATCGAAAGTGGCGCACGTTCGCCATGGATTGGAACACCGCCGCCAGGGTCCCCTACGGCATCCTGCTGCTCTTTGGTGGAGGGCTCAGCCTCGCGGCCGCGGTCTCGGGCACCGGGCTCGACAGCGCCATCGGCCAGCAGTTCGCCAGGCTCGACGGCGTGCCCATCTGGCTCATCGTGCTGAGCCTGTGCCTGATGGTCACCTTCCTCACCGAGCTGACAAGCAACACCGCCGTCACTACCGCGCTGCTGCCCGTGATGGCTGCGGCCGGTACGGCCCTGGGCATCGACGATGCCTACCTGCTGCTGCCGGTGGCCGTGTCGGCGTCGTGCGCGTTCATGCTGCCCGTCGCCACCCCGCCCAACGCGGTCGCGTTCTCGAGCGGCCATGTCACGATCGGCCAGATGGCCCGCACCGGGCTGGTCTTCAACATCTTGTTTGCATGTGTCATCACCGCGTGGGTGATGATCGTGGCCCCGCGGCTTTTGACCTGATCAGTTCACCACGAGTTCGCTCAGCGATACTCGAACTTCCATCGGCGGATTGCGACACCAGCCTCGCGCGAGAGCTCAAGCGCTCCCCCACTGCGGAGCCACCGGGCGGCCGCGTGCTGATCTGCTCCGCTGCGCACCTTCACCACGAGCACGCCTCGCGAAACACGATCGGCCGACGCGGCCTGGCCGAGCGCGCCGGGGGCCATGCGAGCCCATGCCTCCTGCAGCGACGTGCCGGTGCGAGCAGTGGCCTCGTAGCCCAGCCGGGCCTGGCGGAAGGCGTCGGCGAGGTCGAGCTGGGGCGATCGCACCCGCCACTGGCGCAGGCGATCGACCTGGGCGAGGCTATCAGTATGGGTCATGTTCGGATTCATGATTATATGTTCGGCATACGATTGGAATCGGATGCACAATTTTATTCTTTTGTCCGGATTCTGAACGCCCTAGGCCAGAACCCGCACGAGCATATCCTCGGCTCATGTCCACCCGGATCACCATCGCGGGGCTGACCAAGACTTTCGGGCGCGGCGATCGCCAGGTCAAGGCCGTCGACGCCATCGACCTCGTGATCGAGCCGGGCGAGATCTTCTTCCTTCTCGGACCTTCCGGTTGTGGCAAGACAACGCTGCTGCGGATGATCGCCGGCTTCATCCAGCCCACCTCTGGCACGCTTCGGTTCAATGACCGCGATATTACCAGACTAAATCCAAACAAACGTAATGCCGGCATGGTCTTCCAGAGCTACGCCCTATGGCCCCACATGACGGCCATCGAGAACGTCGCCTTCGGCCTGAAGGTGCGCAAGCTCTCGAAGGAAGATCGCCTGAAGCGCGCGAGGGCCGCCCTCGAGGACGTGCAGCTCGCGCACCTGGCCGACCGCAAGCCAGGCGAGCTCTCCGGCGGCCAGCAGCAACGCGTGGCTCTGGCGCGAGCCTTGGTCATCCGCCCTGACGTCCTGTTGCTCGACGAACCGTTGTCCAACCTCGACGCCCGCCTGCGGAACGACCTCCGCGACGAGATCCGCCGCATCTGCAAGGATGCGGGCATCACCACGGTCTACGTCACCCACGACCAGAAGGAAGCATTGAGCGTCGCCGACCGCATCGCCGTGATGCGCGATGGCAAGGTCGTGCAGGCCGGCTCCCCGATGGATCTGTACCGCCGCCCCACTACCACATTCGCGGCGTCATTCCTGGGTGAGACGAATCTCGTGCCGTGCCAGATCGTGAGCAGTGGGGCGGCTGGCAGCGTAGTCGAGCTCAAGACCGAGCTTGGTACGTTCAGCGGCACGCTCGCCGGTGATGCGTCTGCTGGCGCCGCGGCGAAGGTCTCGATCCGACCAGAGTCTCTGCGGGCCGCTGTTGACGGCCCCATTGCCGGCACTGTCGAGGCTACAACGTACCTTGGCGATGTCGCCCACCATCGCGTGCGGGCGGGCAATGGGGCGGCACTAGCTGTCTCTGAGTTCGCTCCAGGCCCGCGCAGCGCATACCAGGGCGACGTCCGATTGGCCATTCGTCCCGAAGACGCGATCGTTCTGATTAGCTAGGCAGCAGGAAGTTTCACGTGGAACGTGGAGCCGACGCCAAGCTCTGAGTCGACTGTGAGCTGGCCACCCCACCGCTGGCAGAGCAATCTCACCACGGCCAACCCGATGCCAGGCGAGCCCAAGGGCAGCCCGCCCTGGTTGATGGCGGCGACGCTGCGGGCTTCCAGTCCACGGCCGCTGTCGGCTACGTCAATCTGCCACGCCGCTTGCCGCCAGGAAGTGCCCGGGAGGTATCTTGCCGACAAGGTGATGCTGGACCTTGGCGACGAAGCCGCAATCGCGTTCAGCAACAGATTGAGAAGCACGTGCTCCGCCACGATCTCGGGCACCGCAAGAGTTCCTGGCTCATCAAAGCCGCACTCAATCCTGACGCCCGCGTCCTGTGCCCTGGCTGAGGCGGTCTCGACCGCTGATTCCATCGCTGCCGCCAGCGAGCACGTCGGGGCATCCGCCGGGTCGCCCTTGGCGATATCGACGAGCAGCCCGCAGATTGCGACCGCCCTCTGGCATCGCTCCACGGCTCGCTCGATGAGCTGATCACGGATGGCAGCGTCGCCGCCGGTATGCTCCAGCAGGTCGGCGAGGCCGATCACAGGGGTGAGCAGGTTGTTGACCTCGTGGGCAATCGCAGCGGCGATCGAGCCGCTGGTATCCACGACTGGCCTCTCCAATTCCTGCTCCATACTCCAAGCATCGGCTAGGTGCCGCCCATCAATCAGCAAGTGTGTCACGTGAAACACACGCTCTTGCCCGATAAGATGAGGCATGACTACCCAGCGACCCCGCAAGCTCGGCCGTGGCCTTTCGAGCCTCCTTGAAGATTCTGCTCCTCAGCAGGTCGAGCCTGCCGTGGATAAGTTATCGGACAACAATGAGATTATACGGGAAATCCCTGTAGACAATATCCGTCCAAACACCTTCCAGCCTCGCGTCCGATTCAACGATCGCGATCTGGCGGAGCTGGCCGCCTCGATCAGGTTGGCGGGGTTGATGCAGCCGATCGTGGTTCGGCCGCTCGAAGGCGGGAAGTTTGAACTCATCGCGGGCGAGCGTCGCTGGCGTGCGGGCAAGATGGCCGGGCTCCAGGCGATCCCGGCGATTGTCAGGTCCGCCGACGATCGCAAGTCGGCCGAGCTTGCTCTCATCGAGAACGTCCAGCGCAGCGACCTGAACCCCATCGAACGCGCGGGCGCCTTCCGCTCGCTGATGGCCAAGTTCTCGATGACCCAGGCCGACGTGGCGGATCGGGTTGGCCTCGATCGGTCCAGCGTCGCGAATCTTCTACGTCTGCTCGATCTGCCCGAGGACATCCGCAACATGATCGCCGACGGCGCGCTCTCTGCTGGCCACGGCAAGATGCTCGCCTCGGTCGCCGACGCCCAGCAGCAGCGCCACCTGGTCGAGCGCATCATGACCGAGCACCTCTCGGTTCGCCAGACCGAGAAGGCCGTGCGTGATCTTGCGAGCAAGCCGGCCAAGAGCGAGGAGACTGGTACAAACACCGAGTCGCCCGACCGTGACGCGAACATTCGTGACCTTGAATCGAAGCTCGGCGATCATCTCAAGACGCGCGTGCGCATCGATGTTTCGGCTGCCGGCGACAAGGGCAAGCTCGTGATCGACTTCTATGACCTCGAACATTTCGATGGCCTGATGCGCGCGATGGGGTTCGAGAGTTCCTGAAATCCTCTTCACATTCCGAGATTCGCTTCGCTGTTAGGGCCAACCTAAGATAACTTCCAAACTTCTCATGGGGATGCCCGCGCACGATGTTCCTGCCGGGCTGTTCACGGTTCTCCAATTCTCCCTCGGAGCCCACATGCCTCGCAAGAAAAAGCCATCCACCTCGTCCCTGCAGAACATGTCCATCGCAGATCTCAACGCCGAGCTCGAGCGTCGCCGCGCTGGCGCCGTCGAGCTCGCCGATGAGCGCGCCGAGCTGCTGGAGCGTGTTGCCGAGATCGATGAAACCCTCGCCGAGCTGGGCGTGAGCGCCAGCACGGGCCGCCCGCGCGGTCGCCCGCGCAAGGCCGCCTCCAGCGCCCCCGCCCGCACGCGCGGCGCTGGCTCGAAGCGCGGCCGTAAGAAGACGGCAAAGAAGGCCGCCAAGAAGACCAGCGCTCGCTCGGCCAAGGCCGCCACGCGCAAGACCTCGCGCAAGGGGCCCAGCAAGCCCAAGGGCTCGCGCAAGCGTCACAAGAACGACTCGAACCTGGTCGAGGCGCTGCAGGGCGTGCTCAAGGGCAGCGTCATGGGCGTTACCGAGGTTGCGCAGGCCGTGCAGGACGCGGGCTACAAGACCACGAGCCCCAACTTCCGCACCATCGTCAACCAGACGCTGATCAAGCACCCCGATGTCTTCAGCAAGCAGGGGCGCGGGCTCTACACCGCGAAGTAATCCTCGCAAACACGCCAGCTTCTTGAGCGCGGCGAACACGCCGTGCTTTGTCGTGCGCGCTCAGAGCTTCATCGGCCCGCGTGTCGCGGAGGGGTCGATCATCCGCCCGGGGTCGGCCGGCAGCACGACCGTGAACGTCGAGCCCTTGCCCGGCTCGCTCG
Source organism: Phycisphaerales bacterium JB064 (assembly GCA_044439825.1). GTDB lineage: Bacteria > Planctomycetota > Phycisphaerae > Phycisphaerales > UBA1924 > JAHCJI01. Next base: position 10,936 of record JBITAB010000162.1, read on the forward strand.
TCAGCATGATGCGGCCGCGGTGGTCTTCCACCACGCGTTTGGTCACGGCCAGGCCCAGGCCCGTGCCCTTCACGCCCTTGCTGGTCTGGAAGGGCTCGAAGATCGTCGCCTGCCGGTCCTTGGGGATGCCCGGCCCGTTGTCGATCACGAGGATGTGCGCCTCGCCCGGGCTGCCCGGCCCGCGCGAGTCGGGCTCTTCATACTTCAAACGCACCGTGATGCGCCCCGTCCCGGCAGGCACGGCCTCGAGCGCGTTGGTCAGCAGGTTCATCAATGCCTGGTGGATCAATGGTGCGTCGATGGGCACCGGGGGCATCTCGTCCTCGGCGTCGACGATCAGCGCGACGTGCGCTTGCTCGCACACCGTCTCGAGCAACTGCGCACAGTCTTCGATCAATGGCCGCAAGGGCGTGAACTCGACTTCTACCTGACGCTGCCGGCTGAAGGCCAGCA
>JBITAB010000163.1:0-11296 GCA_044439825.1 Phycisphaerales bacterium JB064
ATCGAGCTCGGCCTTCTCGGCCTCCCACTCGCTGGTCAACGCACGGTTCTTCTCCTGCAGTTCGGCGAGCTCCTTCTCGATGCGGCCGAGCTCCTTCGCGCTGCCGTCGCTGCTCTCCTCGAGCTTCAGGGCCTCGCGCTCGATCTCGAGCTGCATGATGCGCCGCCGCAGCTCGTCGAGCTCGGTGGGCATGCTGTCGTTCTCGATGCGCAGCTTGCTGGCCGCCTCGTCGATGAGGTCGATGGCCTTGTCGGGCAGGAACCTGTCGGCGATGTACCGCTGGCTGAGCTGGGCCGCCGCAAGGATCGCGCCGTCCTGGATGCGCACGCCGTGATGGGCCTCGTAGCGCTCCTTCAGGCCGCGCAGGATCGCGACGGTCTCCTCGACGCTCGGCTCGCCAACAAAGATGGGCTGGAAGCGGCGCTCGAAGGCCGGGTCCTTCTCGACGTGCTTGCGGTACTCGTCGAGTGTCGTCGCGCCGATGCACCGCAGCTCGCCGCGCGCCAAGGCAGGCTTCAGCAGGTTGCCCGCGCTCACGGCGCCCTCGGCCGCGCCGGCGCCGATGATCGTGTGCAGTTCGTCGATGAACAGGATGACCGAGCCCTCGCTGGCGGTCACCTCGCGCAGCACGGCCTTCAGCCGCTCCTCGAACTCACCGCGATACTTCGCGCCCGCCAGCAACTGGCCAACGTCAAGGGCCATGATGCGCTTGTCGCGCATGCTCTCGGGGCAGTCACCGTTGACGATCCGCAGCGCGAGCCCCTCGGCGATGGCAGTCTTGCCCACGCCCGGCTCGCCGATGAGCACGGGATTGTTCTTGGTTCGCCGGCTGAGCACCTGCATGCAGCGGCGGATCTCCTCGTCGCGGCCGATGACCGGGTCGATCTTGCCCTGCTGGCCCTTCTCGGTGAGGTCGATGGCGTACTTCTTGAGCGCCTCGTAAGTGGTTTCGGCGTTCTGATCGGTCACGTTGCTCACGCCGCTGGCCTTGCGGATCTGCGTCACCGCGTCCTCGATCGCCTTGGCCGACGCGCCAACGGCGTCGAGCACGCGCTTGCCGCCGCCCTCCTGGGCGCAGGCCATCAGCAGGTGCTCGGTGGCGATGTACGAATCACCCATGGCCTTGGCTTTCGCGTCAGCCTTCTGCAGCAGCCCCATCACCTCACGCCCGGTCTGCCCGGGTGCCGACGAGGTCGTCGGCAGGCTCTTCATCTCGGCCTGGGCCACCTGACGCACACGGTCGGCACGCACGCCCGCCTTCTCGAGGATGGAGGCGGCCGGCCCCGACTTGTCCTCGAGCATGGCTGCCAGCACGTGCAGCGAACCAACCTCGGGGTGGCTCGCGCCCAAGGCCGAGGCCTGGGCGGCGGCGAGCACCTGCTGGGCGGCGGTGGTGAGTCTGTCGGGTGTCATGGTGGGTCCTCCTGTCGATCCACCAGACCATGTACAAGCGGCGCGCCGAACGAGCAAACCCGCCTGGCGCCGCCAGGAAGGCGTGCCGAGCGGGTCACGGGCGTCATTTTGGTCTTCGTATCTGCCGGAGTGGCAGGCGAAGATGTCAAGGGAGGTTCATGGTTATCAGCAAGAACACTACCGCGCCGATAGCCATCGTGATCCAGCAGGCGCTGACCACCGCGATGCGCCCCCGCTGTGACCACCGACGAACACGCGTCCAGTTCTTCACCCAGGCGAAGGTCATGACGCCGAATATCGACCCGATGAGTGGTGCCGCCACCCAATACCCCAGGGGAGGCCAGTCATCGTGCCAGATCGAAATCCCGATCACGAACAAGGTGATGATCGTGAAGAAGCCGAAGGCCATCGCCAGCGGCAATAGCCCGAGCACTAACACAGATACACGAGGATGCTCCGCCTGCAACCGAAGGGCCAGCGCCTCGCCGCACTCGGGGCACACCGCCGAGGTCAGGTCTCGGAGGTTGTACGAACAGCTCGGGCACGGAACGTCCCGCCCGCTGACAAACTCACGCAAAAAACGCCCGGTGTCGGGCTGCTCGTCCATGATCGACTGTATCGCCAGGCTCGGGATTCAGCCGGTGGTGTCCAGTTGCCCACCGGTCTCACCCGGCCCGGCGGCAGCCGAGACGGCTCCGCGGCTGGCGTTGGCCACGCTGGCCGCATCCTCGATCAGGCTGTTGACGGCCTCACCCTCGGCCCGTGCGGCATCGAGCTGCTTGCTCGCCACGGCGATGCTCACCGAGTTGGCCACGTTCACGTTGCTCAGGCTTGGTGCTGTCATATGAAGAGCATCGGCCATCCCCGGGCCCGACTGAAGCGACCCCACAGTACCTACCACATTCCGATCACAAGGCCGGCGATACGCCAAAAAGCCTCACCACGAGCCAGAACCGCCGCCCCAAGGCCCGCGAACCGTCCTCCGCGGGCTTGACCCGCCCCCCTCAGGGCCGTACAACAGCGGCCAGAAACCCGCGCCCGGGGTGCAACGCCGGGCTACCCCAGCCGATATACTCGGCAAGACCCGCACCCGGCGGCCCGCCCGCCCCAGACCTGACCAGACGCAAAGGAAGGCCACCGATGACCCGCAGCCGTACCGCCCGTCGCGCTCTTGCCTCGGCCCTCCTGATCGGCGCAAGCCTGACCGTCCTGGCCGGCTGCCAGTCGAACGGTCGCCACCAGTACCTCCGCTGGAACGTGGCCCCCGAGCTCGAGACGCTCGACCAGCGCTGGGTCGACGCCGACAACGAGTACGCCATCATGAACAGCGAGAACACCCGCATGCTCCGCGACGACTGGCGGAGCATCTGGTATGTCGATCGCCCCAGCCGCCTGAGCCCCTATCCCAAGCCCTACTAAGCTCGGCGGATCAGCGAACATCAAGCAATGCAAGCCCGGCCAACCAGCCGGGCTTTTCGTTTGTCTGCACGGTTCGAGAATCAGGCCACGGGAATCGACGCCAGACGCTCGGCGATCTGCACGGCGTTGAGCGCCGCGCCCTTGCGGAGCTGGTCACCGCAAGCCCACAACGACAACCGCATGCCATCGCGCGACACACGGGCGCGGGAGATCGAAACGAGATCGGTCCCCGCGATGTCGCGCGGCGTGATCAGGATCGAGCGATCGGCATTGAACGCCACACCGGGAAACGCGCCGAACAGGCCGGCAACCGCGCCGAGCGAGGCCGGCCGTTCGAGTTCCAGCGTGATGGACTGGCTGTGGCAACGCTCCACCGGCACGCGCACGCACGTCGGCGACACGTCCAGTTCGGGCTCACCCAGAATCTTGCGGCTCTCGGCGATCACCTTGGCCTCTTCGACGTTCAGCCCGCTCTCCTGATCGACCGGAGATTCGTGTGGGAACACGTTGAAGGCGCACGGCACCGGGAATGCTGACGGCTTGAACGGCTGCCCATCGAGCGCCGCACGCGTCTGCTCGAAGAGTTCCTCCACCGCCGCACGACCGGCGCCGGACACGGCCTGGTACGTCGAGGCGATGATCGACCGCACACCGAGCGCACGACGCACCGGCTCGACGGCCAGCAGCATGATGATGGTCGAGCAATTCGGGTTGGCCACGAGCATCGGCCCATTGTCGAGTAGATGCCCGTTCACCTCAGGCACGACCAACGGCGTTTTGGGATCGAGCCGATACGCCGAGGAGTTGTCAACGACGCGTACGCCCTCGGCCATCGCCAGCGGCGCGTGCGTCTTGGCCGTGTCGGCATCGGTGCAGAAGAGCGCAACATCACAGCCGGCGAGCGAGCCCTCGCGCAGTTCGGCGATCGTCAACTCGCCCTGGCCGTAGGGCACCGCAGTGCCGGCCGAGCGAGCCGAGCCGAACGCACGCACGCGTTCCATCGGCACGCCGCGCTTCTCCAGGATGGAGAGCGCCTCACGTCCCACCAGCCCGAAGGCCCCCACCACCGCCACGGTGCACTGGGCCAGCGCCTTGTCACATGGCTCGCTCATTCAGCCACCGCCGCCTTCCTTGGGTTCTTCCTTGGGCTTCCGGCCGGGCAGCAGCCCGCCGAGGTCTTTGGGCAATCTGTCGCCGATCTGCTCTTCGACCTTGTCACGCACGCGATCGGTCGCACGGTCGATCTCTTCCTGCACCTCGCCACGCACCTTGTTGGCAAGCTGCGTCGCGCCGGCCTGGGCCAGCGCCGTGCTCCAGGCCTCGGCGTCGATGTTCAGCCGCGGCGCATCCATCGGCCCGCGCACGCCGATGGGCAGATTGAGCTGATCGACCTTCGCCGAGCCGGCACCCGGCAGCGTGATGGTCGAGTTGTTCACGACGACGCTTAGCGGCAGGTCGATCCACTGCGGTCGGAATGCGCCCTGGATCACCGCGTCCACGGTGCCGCCAGCGAGCACCGGCTGATCTCCCCCGGCACTGAGCGCACCGCTCACGGCTTCGGCAGGGATGCCACGACGTGCCAGCAGCAGCGTTGAGTTGCCGCCACCGGCCGACGCGCTGCCCAGGGTGATGTCCGCCTCGTACAGCCCAGAGCGGCTGCGCACCGTGACCTTGGGAGCACCCTCCACGAGCCAGGGCTGGGTCGACACGTTCTCGGCGCGAGCGTCGAACACCTCGCCGGGCGCATCGGCCGCGGTCATGCCCTCCACCACCACCTCGCGCACGAGCACCTTCGGCGCCTTGTCCACCAGGTGATCGGCCGCGACGAACGCGTAGCCCTTCTCGGCGATCTCTCTCGCGAGACGCTCTCGCAGCGTCTCCTGCTTGCGCTCTGGCGGGGCGCCGGGCCCGGTCTCTTCCTCGCCCGGACGCTTCTGGTTGGCCTTCTCGATCCAGTCGCGGGCCTGCTTCAGCCGCTCCTTCCACTTCTCGGCCTGCTCGAGGTAATCCTCGAGCGTCTTGCCCTCGCCCGGCTCGGCCTCGGGCGGCTCACGACGCGGACCAACGAGCACGCCTGGCGTTGCCCGCGTCTCACCCGTCGAGGCCTCGCTCGCGACGATGCGATCGATGGCGAACCGCTTGCGGAGCAGGTCGGCATTGCTGAGCTTGCCCTCCAGCTTCGCGGCGCGGAAGAGGTCGGTCTTCAGATCCTCGGGGTCGGCCATCGCCAGGCTGGTGACGACGAGTTGCCCGCTCGATAGGTCGAGGTCGGCGCTGCCCACATCGACCGTCGCGCCATTGGCCCGCTCGAGGCCGGCCTTCATCGCGTAGGTCACCACGGGCTCGGTGAAGAACAGCGACGCGATCCACACGAAGCCAACCAGCAGCAACGCTGCCACTATGCCAAGGGGTCGCACGGGCAGGCCCACACGCTTGGCGGCCAGTTCCTCGTATGTCTTCTTCTGCTTGCCGAAGAGCACCCAGATGAGCCCCTTGACCCACTTCTTGCTCGTGGCTTTCTGGTATCGCTCGGAGTCGTGCTCGAGGCCAGCGAGCTTGCGTCGTAGCTTGCCGATGGCGATCACCAGCAGAGCGGCTACAGCCACGCCCACGACCACGCCCAGCACGATGCCGCCCGTCGTCGCGTAATACTCGAACCCGAACCACGCGAGCACGGGCGCGTTGATCATCGAGCCCATGAGTCCGCCCGTCGGCCCATCCAGCACCGCACGGCCCACGCCAAACTGCACGGGCATGATCAGCAGGCTCAGCAGCTTTGACCCCGCGGCCATGAAGGTGGCCACGAACAGGTTGGCGTTGAGCACCAGCAGCAAGGCGAGCAGGAATAGCAGCAAGGCCGGGGAAGTCCGCACACTTGGCACGAACCCGATCATCGCCCCCAGCACGCACGCCATGGACACCTGGACCGGCGTGACCTTGCCGCGAACGAGTTTTCCGATCTTCCTCGTGAGCATCGAGCCCTCCCTGACTGTCTTCTGCGGGGCCAGGCAAGGGTAGGTCGGGCTCGGACGACCCCTGATCACCCCTCTGTGGGGCCCGAACATATCTCAAGCCGGCCTGATAGCATCAGCCATGACGTCGACCAGCCGAGGCCAGCGTTGCACGCGTCCCATGCTTGGGATGATCGCCGTGTGCGTCGCGGCTCTGACCGCAGGCTGCCGATCACCAGAACCCGTTGTGCATGCGCTTCGACCTGTACCCGTCGACGCAATGGAGGGCGATCTGAGCATCAGTCGCACCCTCTTCCCTGGCTCGGTGCCACCGGCATGGCTCGAGCCGCCGGTCCAGTTTTCGGCTACCGAGTTCTCCCAGACCGCCACCGGCGCGAGCGAGTTCCAAGCGGCCACGGTCCAGATCGTGATCGCTTCACGAGCCCTTCCCGCCGGATACTTCAGCGCACACCCAACGCGCCTCTTTGTCCTCGACGGCCTGCGCACCCATGGCCGCGATGCAACCGGAGCCGTGTGGGCCGAAGGCCGATCGGTCTTTGTCGTCAACGCGGACGATGAAGAACTCGCCCGCCGCTTTCATATCCAACTCGGTCACCTGATCTTCCGCACGCACCAGACCAGCTTCCCCACCAAGGCATGGCTGAGGGCCAACCCGCCAGGGTTCAAATACACCGGCAACACGGACCGTGCGAGCGAGGACGGCGTCACGATGTGGGCCCTGCTCAGCACACAACGCGGCCTGTACGCCGGGTATGGCCCGCGCGATATAGAGACCGACGCAGCCCTGTTCTTCGCGGCCCTGCTCTCGAAGGACCCCGAATTCGAAACAGCTCGCCAGCAGCACCGCTTCATCGACACCAAGGCTCGCCTGCTGATCGGGTTCCTCGGGTCCGTGCATCCCGGCTTCACGCCCGAGTGGTTCGGGGCGGTCGAAGCAACGCCATAGACCGTGGCATGGCAATACATGGCCAATACTTCTCCATGGCTCCCACGCCCTTCCTCAAAGACCCGCCCCGCCTGGCCGCCGCGATCCTGTTCGTGGTGGCGCTCGTCGGCTTCACGGTCTACGCCGCTGCCAATGGCAACTCGGAGTTCCTCTTCTACGCAGGCACCATGGTCGTCATGGCGGCCGTGGTGTTCGTCGTCGATCGCTTCGTGCACCTCTCGCTGCTGGCCATCTATGGCTTGCTCGCGTGGGCCATCCTCCACCTCGCGGGCGGCAACGTGCCGGTGGGCGAGGCCGTGCTCTACAACTATCGCCCCGCGCCGATGCTGCCCAAGTATGACCAGGTAACCCACGCCTTCGGCTTTGCCATCGCCACGCTCGTGTGCTGGGAGTGCCTGCGCCACGCGATCAGCAAACGCACCAACGGCCGGCCCAGGCCCAGCTTTGGCCTTGTCGTCGCCTGCGTGCTCATGGGCATCGGCCTGGGCGCCCTCAACGAGGTCATCGAGTTCGTGGCCGTGCTGACCATGCCCGACACCAACGTGGGCGGCTACACCAACACGGGCTGGGACCTGGTGAGCAACCTCACCGGCGCCGCCATCATGGGCGTCTTCATCAGGCTGAGGGGATAACGAGCGAAACGATCGCCAGGCTCTCAGCCCGTCGCGTCGATCGAGAGGCCGACCCGGGCCGCGTTCGTGCTCGTCGCCACGCTGTTGGCGATCGCCGGGTTGGTGTAGAAGGGCATCGCCCCGCCACGGGACGGAGCCTGGCCCGAGACGAAGTCCATCGGCTGGCTAACCCGGGCCGCGACCATCTGCCGGGCCGAGGTCGAGAGGGCCTCACGGGCGGCCGCTGGGGTCGTGGCCTGCAGGCCGCCCACGCCATAGGTCGGGCTCGCCGAAGCAACCGCCTGGCCTTGGCGGAGCCGCTCGGCCGCCTGCGAGAAGCTGATGCTGTCGATCGACCGTGCCTGAGTGACGCTCTGGGTGGCGCCAGACAGCTTGCTGGCGAACTGGGCCTCGCTCAGCGTCGACGGGGTAACCCGCAGCGAACGCCCGGCCTCCTGGCCGCTGGGCTGGCTAATGGGCTGCCCGAGGGACTGCAGAGCCGCCAGGGGGTTCGAGTTTGTCACGCCACCAACATCAGACATGGGTTGCCCTCTATCGGCCGCCGGCCGAGCCTGGCTCCACCATTATCCTCAGCCGCCCGCGGCCTCACGCAGCAGGTCGGCCACGGGCCCATCGCCGGCCCGATCCATGGCCCCGCGGCCGCGGCCATCGGTCGCCGTCGCGTCGGCCCCACCACCCAGCAGCACGATCACGGTGTCCATGTGGTTGCCGCCAGCGGCATGCATGAGGGGCGTCACGCCATCGGCGTCGCCCTCGTTGGGGTCTGCCCCGGCCTCGAGCAGCAGCGACACCGCACGATGGGCGCCCGCCCGGGCCGCCAGCATCAGGGCCGTGCGTCCCTCGGCGGTCTCGAGCGTTGGATCGGCGCCCGCGCCGAGCAGGGCGACCACCAGGTCGGTCTGTCCGCGCTGGGCCGCCAGCATCAGGGGAGTCACGCCGCTGGCCGCCTGCGTGTTGGGATTGGCGCCGGCCTCAAGCAAGGCGTTGACAGTCGTGAGGTCGCTATCGCGGGCGGCGAGCATCAGAGCGGTCATGCCGACCTCGAGCGGCGGCGTTGCGATGGCCTCGACGTCGGCCTGGCTGGCCTCGGTGTCGACGCCAACACCCATGCCGACCATGCTCGCGATGGTCCGGGTGTCGCCGGCCGAGGCCGCCCTCAAGAGACGCGCGTGCGCGGGCTCGTCGGCCGGCTCGATGGGCTCGACCGTGCGCGATTCGGCGCCGCCTTCGGGCTCGCCAGTCTCGGTTCGGCCTTCACCTTGGCCCTCGACCTGCTCGGTGCCCTGATCGTCCTCGGGCGGCAGGGGCGGCGAACTGGGCATCAGGATCGCCACCAGGATCATCGCCACGCCCAGCACCGCCACGCCGACGAGCACCAGTTGGCCCTTGAGGTTGTTCATGCCAGCGGCCCCCTTGCCTCATGCCTGCAGGCCGCCCAGCGGCCCGGATCGGTCGAATAGCGCACCATAGGGCGCTCCCGCGCCCCATTCCGGCCACAACCCAACCGTTAAACGACAAGCCGCCGATGATTACGGGAAGATCGCCTTCCAGTCCTCGGCCATGTCCACAACCACCCAGCCGCGCTCGTCGGCCTCGTCCAGGCCGCGCTTGAGCTGGCCGATGTGCGAATCGCGGTCGTAGGCCCACTCGCGATCGGCGTCGGTGTGGTGCACGATCATCGCGAAGCGAGCGCCGTCGCCAGCTGTCGTGTACTCGAGCATCTGGAAGTCGCCGTCGGAATTGCCGGCGGCGAACACGGGACGCCGGCCGATGTGCTGATAGATACCGACCGGCTTGCCTTCCTTGTCGTCGACGAACAGGCCCTCGGGCAGCTTCACCATCACGGGCACGCCGTCGCGCACCTCGTACTTCGCGGCCACGCTGGTGCCCACCACCTGCTCGGGCGGGATGCCGTAGACCTCCTCGGCGAAGACGCGCATGAAGTCGATGCCGCCGCCCGAGACGATGAACGTCTTGTAGCCATTCGCACGCAGGTACCCGAGCAGTTCGAGCATGGGCTTGTAGACCATCTCCGAATACTTCTTGCCCGTGGTCGGGTGGCGGGCGGTCTGAAGCCACTGGCGGACCGAGTCGGCGAACTCGTCGGTGGTCATACCCGTGTGCGAGGCGGCCAGGATCTTGGCCAGGCCTTCCTTGCCGCTGGCCAAGAGCGCCTTCATGTCGCCCGCGATCGCGCTCTTGAAGGGCTCCTGGTCTTTCCATTCGGGGTGGTCGGCGGCCATGGCCTTCACGCGGTCGATGGCAAAGAGCAACTGGAAGTAGGCCGGCTGCTCGGCCCAGAGGCAGCCGTCGTTGTCGAAGGTCGCGATGCGCTCGGCCGGCGGCACGAAGTCTGGCGAGCCCTGCGTGGTCGTGCGCTGCACGAAGTCGACGATGGCCTGCTTGGACTCACCATCGTTCCACGAGGGAAGGACATTCTGTGGGGTGTTCTGCGCGCGTGCGGCCACGCACGCGCACGCGAGGACCACCATCGCCGCCAGCATTCGGAGCTTCATTGCGTTTCTCCCTGGAGTATGAAAGACGGCCGGCCGCCTCTCGACGACCGGCCGCGAAGGTCAAAATCGCGATTACTTCGAGGCCGCGGCGCCTTCCTTGAGCTTCTCGACAACCCCCTCGAGGTTGAACGAGCCGGGCTTCTGGCTGGGCGGATACTCGATGAAAGTCTTGGCGAACTCGGCCGCCATCGCCTGCATGGGCACCAGCATGAACGCGTGGTCCAGGATCCAGTCGTAGTAGGTATTGGCGTTGTGCTGGGCCTTCTCGAACGGATCGCGGCGCAGGTTGAACATCAGGGGCACGCGCATCTCGGTGAAGGGCTCCATCCACACGCCGAAGGCCTGGCCACGGTTCTCGAGGAACACGCACTTCCAGTCGCTCAGGCGGATCGCCACGACCTGGCCGTCGTCGTTGAAGTACCAGAATTCCTTGCGCGGCGAGGCGCTGATGTTCTCGTCAAAGTTCTCGTAGCTGTCGGCGTTGGACAGATACTCGATCATGTCGTAGCCGTCCAGGTGGTTCTTGTAGGTCCGGCCGATGGCCTGGTAGCCATCCAGCAGGTCCTCCTTGATGTCGTCCTTGCCGGCGGCGGCGGCGAACGTCGGCAGCCAGTCCTCGTGGCTGACGATGCCGTTGACCGTCGCGCCCTCGGGGAAGTGCCCGGGCCAGCGGACGAAGGCGGGCACGCGGTAGGCGCCCTCCCAGTTGCTGTTCTTCTCGCCGCGGAAGGGCGTGGTGCCCGCGTCGGGCCAGGTGTTGTAGTGCGGGCCGTTGTCGGTCGAGTAGTACACGATCGTGTTGTCGGCGATGCCCAGTTCGTCGAGCAGATCGAGCAACTCGCCCACGTGCATGTCGTGCTCGACCATGCCGTCGTGGTACTCGTTGCCGCGGCTGCCGCTCAGGCCGGTGTGCTCTTCCTTGACATGCGTGCGGAAGTGCATGCGGGTGCCGTTCCACCAGCAGAACCACGGCTCGCCCGAGTCGTTCATGCGGGTGATGAAGTCCTTGGCGGCCGCCAGGGTCTCCTCGTCCACGGTCTCCATGCGCTTCTTGGTCAGCGGGCCGGTGTTCTCGATGGTCTGGGTGCCATCGCCGTTGGCCTTGACCTTCAGCACGCCGCGCGGGCCCCATTGCTCGCGGAAGGTCTTGCCGTTGGGCAGCACGAAGTCGCCCGGATAGTCGCGGTGCTCGGGCTCCTCCTCGGCGTTGAGGTGGTAGAGGTTGCCGAAGAACTCGTCGAACCCGTGGTTGGTCGGCAGGTGCTCGTCGCGGTCGCCGAAGTGGTTCTTGCCGAACTGCCCGGTGTGGTAGCCCAGGCTCTTCATGACGGCGGCGACGGTGATGTCGCTCTCCTGCCAGCCCTCGGCGGCGCCCGGCAGGCCCACCTTGGTCATGCC
>JBITAB010000164.1:0-2358 GCA_044439825.1 Phycisphaerales bacterium JB064
CACGTCCACCAGTCCCACCGCGACCACGACGCAGCCCACCAAACGACCGCCCAGTGGTCAGACAACCAGGGCATCCATCGTGTCCAATTCGCCAACACCAGGGCTCGTGTGCTCGCGAGGATGGGAAGCCATCGCGAGGCCGCCGAGATCGTGGAGGCCATCCAGGACGAAGACTCGCTCGCCAACCCCATGTGCTCGATCGCGTTCTGCACGCTGCTTGCGCTCGTCGCCCTGGCACACGATGGCGTGCCGCTTCCGGCTTCAAGGCTCGATGGGCTATGCGAAGATCCGCAACCCATCGACTGTCCGTTGGCCGCTGAGTGTCTCGCCCGATCCAGGCTCATCTCCACCCTAGAAGGGATGGACCCGGGGCTGCTCGATCGGATCGATTGGGCCTGGATGGAATCAACCCTTCGACAAGCGCCTGTGAACGGCCTCGGTACGACGAGCAATGTCGCTGGTCTGGCTGGCCTCGTGCTTGATGTGGTGCCGTGATGGACTGCGTACTCACTCTCGCGGAGAACGCAGCGGAACTCACCCCGAAGCGCGAAAAAGCCCGTTTTGGGAACTCATCTGGAACTCAGGGGTGTTTCGTCGCCGCAAAAGGGCTCTGGGAGCCTCTCAAGCGGGCTTACCACACGAAAGCGGAGAGGGGGGGATTCGAACCCCCGTGGACCCGAAGGCCCAACCGGATTTCGAATCCGGCGCGTTCAACCGCTCCGCCACCTCTCCGGGATGGGGAAGGCAATTTGTAGGCCGCCCGAGGGCCGATGGCGATCCCAACAGTGGCCAACAATTGCCGCCTATGGCTAGCTCACCAGACCTGACACACTCGACCGACGACGCCCTGACCCGAGCCTACCTCTGGGCCCTGGGCATCCCTGGCTTTGCCCTGCTCACAGCACTGGGCGCCCACATCAGCGTGCCGCTGCCGCCCGACGGTGTGCCCATGACCCTCCAGACCCTGTTCGTGGTGCTGGCCGCCTTGTGTCTTGGGCCGAAGGCGGGCACGCTGAGCATGCTGCTGTACATCGTGGCAGGCATGGTGGGGGTGCCGCTGTTTGCTGATGGGGAGGTGGGCCTGGGGGTCATCCTGGGCCAGACGGGCGGCTACATCGTGGGCTTCGCCCTCTGCCAGCCGATCGTCGGCATGATCGTGCGGCGGTCGGATGGCCTGCCTCGGGGCTGGCTGGCCCTGATCGCCGGCGTGCTCGCGGCCCATGCCATCGTGTTCGCCATTGGCGTGCCCTGGCTGGCCATCGTCCGGGGCTTCACCCTGGGGCGGGCCATCGAGGGCGGGCTGGTGCCCTTCCTGCCGGGCATGGTGGTCAAGAGCGCTATCGCCGTGCTGATCGGCCTGGTCGTTGCCCCATGGTGCATGCGGCGGGTGTGGTGATTTTTTTGTCTCGCCCTGTCGAAACCGGGCGGGCTCGTTCGTCTAGGAGGTGAGACCCCCCGCGGCCGCTCCTCCCCTGCGGCCGCGACAACCAAGAGGAGCCCACGATGGCCAAGTTCATGCTGATGCTGTTCGACAACCCCGCCGACTACGCCGACCTGTCGCCGGACACGATGCAGCAGGTCGTCCGTGAATACGGCGAATGGGCCCAGAGCATGGCCAAGGCCGGCAAGTTCGTCGATGGCGAGAAGCTGGCCGACGAGGGTGGCAAGATCATCGCCCGCAAGGGCCAGGGCGTCAGCGTGACCGACGGGCCCTTTGCCGAGAGCAAGGAAGTGCTCGGCGGGTTCTTCATCATCAACGCGGGCTCGTACGAGGAGGCCGTGGAGATCGCCAGCAGCAGCCCGCACGTGAAGTACGGCGCCTCCACGCACGTCCGCCAGATCGATGCCACCTGAGGACCACGCCAGCGAGATGGTCGATCACCTGCTACGGCACGAGTCGGGCAGGCTGGTCGCTTCGCTGGTGGCCATCTTCGGGCCGGGCAAGATCGACCTCATCGAAGACGTCGTGCAGGAGGCTCTGCTCGAGGCGTTGCGTCATTGGCGATTCAATGGCGTGCCCGAGAATCCCACGGCTTGGCTGACCCAGGTCGGCAAACGCCGGGCGCTCGACGCGCTCCGGCGGGACGCCACCCTGCGCCGACGCGAGCCCGAGCTGAAGGCGTGGATCCAGCGCATGGTGCTCAGGCCCGCGCACGACGGGTTCGACGATCAGCTGCGGCTCATGTTCCTCTGCTGCCATCCCGATCTGCCGCGAGAGTCACGCGTGGCGCTCACGCTCAAGCTCGTCGTGGGCATGGGCACCGGCGAGATCGCTCGGGCGTACCTCGTGACCGAGTCGACCATGGCGCAGCGACTGGTCCGCGCCAAGCGGGCGATCCGCGAGCAGGGCTTGTCCTT
>JBITAB010000165.1:0-8053 GCA_044439825.1 Phycisphaerales bacterium JB064
ACGTTCCATGAAGACGATCAAGAACCGCAAGGCGTTCACGCTGATCGAGCTGCTGGTGGTGATTGCGATCATCGCCCTGCTGATCGGCATCCTGCTGCCGGCCCTGGGCAAGGCTCGCGCCACCGCCCGCCAGCTGAAGGATTCGACCCAGGTCCGCGGCATTGTTCAGGCGATGGCCATCTTCGCCCAGAACAACCAGGAGGATTACCCGATCCCCAGCCGTCTCGACCGTAACGCGTCCACCATCACCGGCACGGGCACCGCCGCCTTCGCCAAGGACACCACCGGCAACGTGATGTCGGTCCTCATCTTCAACGGCTTCTTCCCGGTCGAGCTGGCCGTCAGCCCCGCCGAAGCCGGCGATGTCGAGGTGAAGGACGACTACGAGAACGCCAACCCCCAAGCGGCCGCGACCCCCGAGTCCGCCCTGTGGGATCCGAGCTTCCGTGGTACGCCCCTGGACAACCAGAGCGGTGTGTCGTATTCCACCACCTCGAGCAACAACTCGTACGCCCAGATCACGTACTTCAGCGCTCGCAACCGCACGTGGAGCAACACGTTCAGCTCCACCGACGCCATCCTGGGCAACCGTGGACCGGAGTACCAGGAGCGCGGCAGCGGCGAGACCCTGGTCTGGGAGCTTCCTGAGAGCCTGATCGGCGATCAGTCCAAGACCCTGCTCATCCACGGCTCGAAGACCCAGTGGTCGGGCAACATCGGTTACAACGACCAGCACGTGGACTTCCACACCCGTCCCGACCCCGAGAACCTGACCTTCACGTTCGCGGGCAGCGGCGGCAGCAGCAGCGCCTTCACCCGTCCCGACAACCTGTTCGTGCCCGAGGTCGACATGACCGGTCAGCCTGCCAGCGAGAGCTACAGCCAAGGCTCCACGACGACTCCCGGCCAGGTGACCATGAGCTCGTCGGGCGCCAACGCCCCGCTGGCCCAGCAGAACGCCTACCTGCGTCCGATCGCTCGCGTGACCCGCAGCGGCGTCACCTACAACGTCACGGGCTGGATGGACTAATCCACCACGCCTGACGAATCTGGCCGAATCCTCGGCCTGATGTCTTGAGTTCATCCGCCGCAGGCTCCCTCGGAGCCTGCGGCGTTTTTCTTTGGTTGGATTTTCGTGGTCGGAATCGAAGCGGAACCGCTGGAGACTATGGCCGTAGAATGATCGGGGGGTCACCCGATATGCGAGCCGAAACTATGAACCGGCGTGCGTTTACGTTGATCGAGCTTCTCGTGGTCATCGCGGTTATCGCGTTGCTGATCGGCATCCTGCTGCCCGCCCTGGGCCAAGCTCGGGCGACGGCCCGCCAGGTAAAGGATGCCACGCAGATCCGCGGGATCGCGCAGGGCATGGCCATCTGGGCCCAGTCGAACCGTGAGACCTATCCAAGGCCCAGCATGGTCGATCGCAATAACGCGACGGTGGTGGCCAGCGAGCCGGAGATCAAGGACAACACGGGCAACATCTTGTCGCTCATGGTGTACAACGGCATCGTGCCGACCGAGCTTCTGGTCAGCCCGGCCGAGGTGAGCCAGTTGATCGAGGTCGATCTTGGGTACCAGGATTCGCTGCCCGAGGCGGCGGTGGACCCGAGTGCCGCGACGTGGGACCCCGGCTTCACGGGCGTGCCGAGCGAGGGCACGGGGAGCGCGGGTGGCTCTGTGCGTCGGCAGGAGGGGCGCATCGGATATACCTCGTATGGCCACAGCGCACCGTTCGGCGATCGCGAGAAGGTGTGGATGGCCACGAACGAGTCGAACCAGGCGATCCTCGCCAACCGCGGGCCGGTGTATGGCGGCGGGCCAGGCGATTGGTACCTGGCCCCAGGCCTGTTTGGTCGCGAGAGCAAGACGCTGAAGATCCATGGCAGCGCGGCCGAATGGGCCGGCAACGTTGGGTACAACGACCTGCGGGTGGTGTTCGAGCTTCGCCCCGACCCCGTGACACTAAAGTATGTTTTTCGCGACTATGACAAGCCCACGCAGCCCGACAACATCTTCGTGAACGAGGATGATGCTCGCGGCATCCCCGCCCAGCCCGATCAGCGGCCCGGCGTGGGCGCCAACGCGCTGCTGCGTAGCTACAAGAACGTGCGGCGCGAGGGCTCGCAGTTCATCGTCGATCCCTTCTGGGATTGATGCTCAGGCTTCGACCTTGAACGCCTTAAGAGCGCGCTCGCGCGCCTCGGCGTGGTCGACGATGGGCTCGGGATACTCGAGATCCTTGAAGAGCGACGCGTGCTTCCACGGCTCGTGGATGGCGTCGTCATCCAAGTCTGCCAATTCCTCGACGTAGGTCCTGATGTACGAGCCATCGGGATCGAACCTGGTGCTCTGGCTGATGGGGTTGAAGATGCGAAAGTATGGCGCGGCGTCGGTGCCCGTGGCGGCCGACCATTGCCAGCCGCCGTTGTTGCTGGCCAGGTCGCCATCGACGAGCTTGTTCATGAAGTATCGCTCGCCCCAGCGCCAGTCGATGAGCAGGTCCTTGGTGAGGAACATGGCGACGGCCATGCGTGTGCGGTTGTGCATCCAGCCGGTGGTGTTGAGCTGTCGCATGGCGGCGTCGATGATCGGGTAGCCCGTCTTGCCCTCGCACCATGCGTCGAACTGGTCCTTCGCTTGTTTGTTGCTACGCCATGCGATGTCGTACTTGGCGTTGAACGCCTGGTGTCGGCACACACGGGGGAAGGCCCAGAGGATCTGCCTATAGAACTCGCGCCAGATGACCTCGCTCATCCAGTGGACGGGCCCCTTGCCACCCTTGTCAAGCTTGCCGTTGTTGGCTTTGAGCGCGGCCTCGATGCACTGGCGCGGCGAGACCGCGCCGATGGCCAGGTATGGGCTGATCGTGCTGGTGCCGTTGATGCCAGGAAAGTCGCGGTCTTCCTTGTAGGCGTCGAGGCGATCGCTGATGAAGCTGCGCAGGCGGGAGAGGGCGTGGTCTTCGCCAGCTTTCCAGAGATCGGGCCGGCCGGCATCAGGATCAAAGTCGCCCAGCTTCGAGGGGATGTCGTCGGGCGTGGAGACCATCTCGGGCTGCTTCTTGGGCAGGCCCTGGGCCTTCGGTGCATTGCCATTGCTGTAGTACTCGTACCACTTGCGCTTGTAGGGCGAGTAGACGGTGTAGGGCTTGTCTTCTTTTGTGCGCAATTCGCCCGGTGGCACGACGGTCTGGTCGTGGAAGCTTCGCACGGCGATCCCTGCCTTGGCGAAGGCGGCGGCGACCTTGGCGTCGCGGGCACGCTCGTTGACCTCGTATTCCTCGTTGAAGAACAGGGCCGAACAGTGGTGCTCCTTTGCTAGCGTGAGCAGGTCTTTCTCGATGCCGCCGAAGCGATCGCGAACGATGATCTTGAGGGCGATGTTGCGCCCCTCGAGACCCTTGCGGAGTTCTTCGAGCGAACGCCGCAGGAAGTCGACCTTCATATCGCCCCAGTCGTGCTCACGCCACTGCTCGGGGCACACCGTGAAGACGGCCAGCACGCCCTTCGACGCGGCGGCGCACGCGGCGTGCAGGGCGGTATTGTCGCGGGTGCGAAGGTCGGCTCTGAACCAGACGAGAGCGCGCATGCGTGGTCCTTACTTGGTGTTGATATCGCCGATGCCGAGCTTCTTGCGCAGGCTCGTGGCGGAAACGCGGATGGAGATCTTCTCTTCGCGTGGCATCTTCTGGACGTTCTTCATGATCATGGCCATGCGATGGTTGCCCTTGAAGTGGTCCTCGTTGCGGATGAGGAAGTCCCAGTAGAAGGTATTGAACGGGCACGCGCGGCCCTTGTCCGATTCGCCCGTGCGTGCCCTGGCGTCGTAGGAGCATCGCTTGCAGAAGTTGGACATCTTGTTGATGTAGTTGGCGCTGCCGGCGTAGGGCTTGGTGGCGACGACGGGGCCGTGTGTGTCGGTGCCGTCGGCGTACATGGCCATGCCGATGGTGTTGGGCGTGGTCGCCCAGTCGACGCTGTCGGCGTACATG
Source organism: Phycisphaerales bacterium JB064 (assembly GCA_044439825.1). GTDB lineage: Bacteria > Planctomycetota > Phycisphaerae > Phycisphaerales > UBA1924 > JAHCJI01. The sequence goes on from JBITAB010000165.1 coordinate 3,995, forward strand.
CCGAAGTACCAGTCGCCGATGGCTCGTGGATGGACGCCCGCGATGAGCGCGAAGTTACCCGTGACCATGAGACGCGGGATGTGGTGCATCCACGCGTGGTCGAGCACCGGATCGATGCACTCCTTGAGGCACCGCATGTCGGTGTCGCCCGTCCAGTAGAAGTCGGGGAGCGTGCCGTGCTGGCCCAGGTAGTTGCGGTCGCGGTAGGTTGGGCCTTCTCGCCAATACACACCCCGGATATACTCGCGCCAGCCGATGATCTGGCGGACGAAGCCCTCGACGGAGTTGAGCGGGGCCTTGTTCTTCTTGTATGCCCCAATGGCGGCATCAACGCACTCGTGTGGGCTGATCAGCTTCAGGTTCAGGGGCACGCTGAGCTGGCTGTGGAAGAGCCACGGCTGGCCGGTCCACATCGCGTCCTCGAACGGGCCGAAGTCGCGGAGGCGGTTGGTGAGGAAGTCGTCGAGAAGCTCGAGGGCTTGGGCGCGCGTGACGGGCCAGCCGAACGAGTCGATATTCCCAGGAGAGTCTGGGTATCTGTTATGTATGAGGTCGATGACCTCACGCGTGACCCCATCGGTCTCGAATCGCAGCGGTGGTGGGGCGTTGGGGCCGTCCTTGCCGAAGGTCTTGCGGTTCTCGTGGTCGTAGTTCCACTGGCCGCCTTCGGGCTTGCCGTCTTCGTCGACCAGGACGCCCAACGCCTTGCGCCGCTCACGATAGAAGTACTCCATCGTGAGCTCTTTGCGGCCCTCGGCCCAGTCGTTAAAATCTTCGAGCGTGCAGGTGAAGTGGGTGTCGTCGAGGATCTCAATCTCGACGCCGGTCATGTGTTCCCATTGCTCGACGGCCTTGAGCACACGCCAGTCGCCCGGGTGTACGAGCACGATGCGTTCGGGCTTGAGTGAATCTGCAACTCGCTGGACCTCTCCGGATAAGCTGTGTGTGTTGGCATCGTTGTCGATCTGAGAATATCGCACGTGATGTCCAGACTCTTCAAGTTCCATAGCGAAGTGGCGCATGGCACTGAAGAAGAGGGCCGTGCGTTGGCGGTGGCTTGGGCCGAGGGTGGCTTCCTCATCGACCTCCATCATCATCACGACATCATGGGCCTTGTCGAGATTACGGAGGGCGGGGCTGTCGTGATCGAGTTGGTCGCCCAGCACGATGGCCATGGTGCGCACCCGGCCCGCTGGCCGATCATCACTCAACTTGAAGGCCGCGTTTGCCACGTCGCAGGATACCGGCAGCGTGGATTCCCGGAGATCGGGACCGTGTTGCAGGGGGCAACCCGGTGGTGCTCTGTGGGGTTTCCCGCTCCACCATCAAGCAGGTTGAACGCGTGAGCCGACCAACTGCTGGCAAGTATCGATGAGCTTCTTGGGATCGATGGGCTTGGTGAGGTATTCGTTGCCGCCGGCGTTGAGCCCACGCTGGCGATTGTCCGAGAACGCGTGAGCGGAGAGGAAGACGATCGGCCGGTCGAATCCCTGAGCCCGGAGGCGGCGTGTGGCTTGCAGCCCATCGAGCACGGGCATGTCGACGTCCATGAGCACGAGGTCGAACTCAGGATCGGCGGCAATGCGGCGGATGGCCTGGTCGCCGTTGTCGGCGGTGACCACGACGGCGCCGGCCCGCTTGAGATGCAAAGTGATCAGTCGCTGGCTGTCTTGGCTGTCTTCGGCCAGCAGGATGCGCACGCCGTCCAGATCGCTCTCGGGATGAACGACCTGTGGATGGTGCGTGTGCGCGTTCACCAAGCCGGCGAACTGGGATTCCGCCTCGCCGGCCGTGCGCCAGGTGTGACTGTTGGCCGTGCTGGCGCAGGGCAGGGTGATCGTAAAGCTCGAGCCCTCACCTTCTTTGGAGTCTACGGAGAGCTCGCCGCCGAGCATGTGCACCAGCGTGTGGGTGATGCGAAGCCCCAGACCCGTGCCTCCGAAGCGGCGCGTGGTGGATGAGTCGGCCTGGCGGAACGCCTCGAATCGGCGTATGACCGCGACCTGCGCCTCGGACATGCCAACGCCGGTGTCGGACACGGTCAGGCCGATGGTCTGGTCCGCAGGATCGGCCCGCACGCGGATGGTGATCGCGCCGTCGTCCGTGAACTTGATGGCATTGGAGAGCAGATTCAGGAGGACCTGACGCAGGCGAAGCGGGTCGGTCGTGATCTCTGTGGGGATGGATGACTCGAAGACCACGGAGATCGGGAGCGATTTGCTGCGAGCGCGTGCCTCGGCCAGCCCCAACGCCTCGGTGAGGACGTACATGGGGTCGATGGGCATGGTTTCTAGCGACATCATGCCCGCCTCGATCTTCGATAGATCGAGGATGTCGTTGACGATGCCGAGCAGGTGATTGGCGTTTCGCGAGATGATCTCGGTGAAGTGGGCGTTCTCTTCAAGCTTCGCCGGGTCGGCGTCGAGCAGGTCGGCATACCCCAGGATCGAGGTCAGCGGGGTTCTCAGCTCGTGGCTCATGTGCGCGAGGAAGGCCGACTTAGCCTGATTGGCCGACTGGGCCTGGCGTCTGGCTTCGTCCAAGGCGCAAGCCGTCTGGCGGATCCTGATCTGGCTGGCCGCTTGCCTTGCCAGGGCCTTGAGGAATTCGATTTGATCTGGTGTTACCTCTCGTGGGCGGGTGTCGATGACGCACAGGGTGCCCAGTGCGATGCCGTGGTCAACAACCAGCGGGACGCCCGCGTAGAAGCGGATGTGGGGATGCCCAGTGACGAGCGGGTTCTCGCAAGTGCGTGGGTCGGCGGTTGCGTCCGGAATGACCAGCGGTTCGTTCTGCAAGATGGCATGTGAGCAGAACGCGTGGTCGCGTGGGGTTTCTGGGACTTCGAGGCCGATCCGACTCTTGAACCACTGCCGGCTCTCGTCCAGCAGCGAGATCAATGCGATCGGCGTGTCGCAAAGATGGCACGCCAGCAGCGTGAGGTCGTCGAAGCCGGCTTCGGCCGGCGTGTCGAGCATGCCGCACGAGAGCACTGCGGCCAAGCGTTCGGCTTCGTTTTGTGGGAGGCGGGCGGGAGCCATGGCGTGCCTTGTGGGGTTCGGGGTTGGATGTAACTGCCATTTCATCGGCGAGCTACGCGGGGACCTCCACTGGCCGGCGCTTGGAGGTATGCTGGGGGATGGAAAATACCCAGAAAACGGGCGGACCAGAACTGGCTATAACGGCTTCGAGGCACCTTATCGAGTGGATGGCCGGGCAGGTGGTCAGCCTTGGCCTGAGCACCTATCAGGCCGGTAAGCTGTTCCTGGTGGGCGTGCAGCCCAACGGTCGGCTGAGTGTGTACGAGCGGACGTTCAACCGTTGCATGGGCCTGCACGCGTCTGCCGATGGCCAGACGCTGTGGATGGCGTCGCTGTATCAGCTCTGGCGACTGGAAAACTACGTACCCCAAGGGCAGGCCACGCCCGATGGCTACGACGCGCTGTACGTGCCCACGGTGGGGCATACCACGGGCGATGTCGACGTGCACGACATCGTTGTGCCGCAGGACAAGCCGCCTGTATTCTGCGTGACGGCCTTCAACTGCCTGGCGACGGTGAGCCACACGCACAGCTTCAAGCCGGTGTGGGCGCCCCCCTTTATCGGGGCTCCGCTGGCCGAGCCCGTGGGCGAGGACCGCTGCCACCTCAATGGCCTGGCCGCCGACCCCCAAACGGGTGAGCCCGCGTACGCCACGGCCGTCAGCCGGAGCGATGTGGCCGATGGCTGGCGCGATCGCCGGCATGGCGGCGGCATGCTGATGGACGTGCGAACGAACGAGGTCGTGGCCGAGGGACTAAGCATGCCGCATTCGCCGCGCGTGCATCCCGACTATCCCGGCCGGGTGTGGCTCGTGAATGCGGGCACGGGCTACTTCGGCTATGTCGATCTGAGCAGTGGGAAGTTCGAGGAGGTCGCCTTCTGCCCGGGCTTTGCGCGCGGGCTGACCTTCGTGGGCGGGCACGCCATCGTCGGGCTCTCGGCCGCGCGAGAGAACCGCACGTTCGAGGGCCTGCCCTTGCAGGACAACCTGAAGGCGAAGGACGCCGAGGCGCGGTG
>JBITAB010000165.1:8153-11291 GCA_044439825.1 Phycisphaerales bacterium JB064
CGGATGTCCGTGCCCACGCCCGCGATCACCAGCGTGCCGTCGGGGCCGATGGCCGGGCCACCGATGTTGACGTTGCGTACGTCGATGCTCCAACGGTGGTCGAGGTCGGCATCGAAGCTGAAGACCTTGCCCGTGGCGAACTCACCATTGACGACGTAGAGGTTGCCGTCGATGTCCGAGGCCATGCGTGCGCCCCCTGCGCCACCCTCGAGCGGCGCGCTGCTGGCGACGACCGTGCCGGTGTCGGGATCGATCTTCATGATGGCGTAGTCGGTGTCGATGGCGTACACGCTGCCGTCCTGGCCGACGGTGAACTCGCTGCTGGTCGTCCAGCCCGCGGGCACGCTCCAGCGGATGGAGATGTCCGCGCCGTTGTCGTCGAGGGCGTAGAAGAAGTCGACGCTCGGGTTGTTCTGCACGCGTTGCACGTAGATCGTGCCGTCGGGGCCGATCATGGGCGTGGTCTGGATGGTGAATCCTGGCATGACCTCGCTGGCTACCTCGAAGGCGCCCGTGACGAGGTCGTATCGCTTCACGGAGTGGCCGCCCGGCACGGCGTCGATGACGTAGACCTTGTCGTTGTAGATCGCGCCGCCGCAGGTGCCGCTGACCGAGCAGGACCGATCGGCGCTCCAGACGAGGTCGCCCGTCTGGGCGTCGAAGCGCTTGATGGTGCGAAAGTCGGCGGCGATCAGGTCGCCATCGTCGGCGAAGATCGCGCCGTCGTAGAAGCCGATGGTGGTCTCTTCGGTCGAGACCCAAAGCGTGTCGCCGGTCTCGGCGTCCAGGGCGTACACGGGGGCGGAGACACTGGAACCGTTGCCCGCGCGCGTGGCATAGACGCGGCCGTCCTTCACGCCCAGCACGCTCGTGGTCCAGTCGCCGGGCCGTGCGGGAATGTTTCGAAACCAGAGTTCGTCTCCGGTGTCCAGGTCCATCGCGACGACCGGGCTGCGATCGCTCTCGGGCGGGAAGGCCGCCTGACGCACCATGAACACCCGCCGCCCCTCGATGACCGGCTGCCAGGCGATGAGGCTCGTGCGGCCGCCCTGCCAGAGCACATCGGGCGATGACGGGCCGGCCTCGGTCGTCTGGCCGTTGCGTTGGGCGTTGCCGCCGGAGTTGTTCCACTGTTGGGCAAACGTTGGCGCGGCGATGCCGCACGCGAGGATGATGATCAGCGGGCTGCGCGAACGCGCGGCGATAGCGTTGGGCATGGTGGTACTCCTCCGCCATGTGTTACGGCGTGCGCGGGAGATTGGTTGCCGGGCGGCTGGAAACCCGCGGGCTCACTCGCAGCCGGCGTCGAACTCGTTCTGGAAGGCGAGGAAATCGAAGATGGTGAGCGAGCCATCGCCGTCGAAGTCGGCGGCGAGATCACCGGCGTCGAACAGGTTCTGGTATGCCAGGAAGTCGAAGATCGTCAGGGCGCCATCGCCGTCCAGATCGACGCGGCAGGCGTCACCGATGACCAGCACGAGCTGGGGGTGAAGTGTCGGGTCAGCCGACTCGAGGCTGTGGAAGTAGCCATAGCGCGAGGCGCCGGCGCCGAACTCGGTCAATTGGGCCACCGCGAAGCCGTTGTTGGGCGCACCCGCGGCGATAGCGCGGACGAGTTCGGTCACGTCGTAGTCGAGCCAGCCGGTGGCGAAGCTGTCACCAACGCGGCGGCTGTCATTGCCGGCTCGGTCGCCGTTGTCGGGCTTGGTGTCCCATGTGACGCTGCCGGCGTCCCAGTCGCTCAGCAGGGCGAACACGTCGTCGCCCAAGCCGCCGGCGGCCGGCTCGGTGCGGTGCTGGTAGATGCGCAGGGTGGCGCTCTCGATGGCGTCGGGCTCGATGACGTCGCTGAGGTCGAACTTCAGGTAGGTGCGGGCGAAGCCCAGGCCCCAGAAGCTGCCCTTACCGGCGGCCAGTTCCTCCGAAGCGCCGAAGTTCGTAGCGGGCATGCTGCTCTCGACGTAGGTGTCTTCGAGGGCGACGCGCGTCTCCTGGGCGGTGGCAACACCGGCAGTCAGGAGCGATAACGCGATAGCGGTCGTGGCGGTCTTCATGTGCATCCTCTCACGGGTTCGGCCCAATGATCTCCCGCAGGGTTACGCCGCGACGAGACCACGCGTGACGGCCGGCGGACGGAGGATCGATAGCGATGACGGGAAGCTGGCGAATCGTACTGGTTTGGATTGCGATCGGTATGGGGCTTGCCACATTGGCAACCGCCCAGCCGGCGTCGCTATCCGGTGAGGTCTCTCAGCGGCTCGCCAGCATCAAAGAGCGAGCACCCGAGGCCATCGCGCAAGACGCTTCGCGGGACGAGTTGGCAGCCGAGTTGGACGGGCTGCTCGCGGCAATGGCGGTGGGGGGCTCGCAGCGGGATGAGTCGACGCTTGTCGATGTTGCGGCCACACGGCGGATCGTCGCGCTGGCCGGAGCTGCGCCCGCTGGCGAGCGAGCCGGCTGGTACGCCTATCTCGCCGAGGAGAAAGGGCCGGGGCGCGCCCTTGCGTTCCTCGTGCGTGACGGTGACGAGCCGGCTGGCACTCTCCGCGTGCTCGGTGATCTGCGTCAGCGTTTCGGCGATGACAAGATCGCCCGATACCCGGCGCTGACGGCGGCCCTGTGCGTCGTGCACGACGGCAAGCAGCCGTTCGCGCGCCGCGTGAACGAGAATCGCGCGACCTCGGCCGGGCCCGAGGCGCTGTTCGACTATTACACCAGCAACGAGCGGCGCATGCTCTTTGGCGTGCGCGACGTGCCGCCCGAACTGCTGGTGTTCGTGGTCGATGCCGCGGGCAGCATCGACGAGCTGCGATGGGCCCTCGAGCGGCACGCGGGCGACCGGGCCGTGGGCCAGCGGTTCTTCGACATTTCGTATGACCACGAGCACGCGCGCAGCGGCCGGCCAAAGCAGGTGACCGAGCGCGGCTTCACCATCCAGAACATCGACAAGTACGGCGGAGTGTGTGCCGATCAGTGCCATTACGCCGTGACGGTGGGTAAGGCCATTGGCGTGCCTACGGCGTATGTGACCGGCCGCGGCGGCGAGGTCGGGCACGCGTGGGTGGGCTATCTCGAGGCCAAGGGCCGCAACGCCTCGTGGAACTTCAACGTGGGCCGCTACCAGGAATACCAGGGCGT
>JBITAB010000166.1:0-2356 GCA_044439825.1 Phycisphaerales bacterium JB064
CCAACACCGCGCGGGGCGGGCGGGCGGAGGGGCTGCCCGTCTCGCCGGAGTTGGATGACATCTGCCAGCGTGCGGCGGCGGCCGTGGGCGGCACGGAAACGAGCCTGCTCGCGATCGACCTGATGGAGTGTCCCGATCGCGGCCTGCTGGTGTGCGAGGTGAACTCAACCATGGAGTTCCGAAACTCCATCGCAACCACGGGCGTGGACATCCCCGGGCGGATCATCGACCACGTGCTGCACGTCGCCGAGGCCCGGGCGGTGGTGGCGTGACGGGCGTGCAGCCCGTGCGCGTGGGCATCATCGGCGGCGCGGGATACACCGGAGGAGAGCTCCTGCGCCTGCTGTGCATGCACCCGCACGCCACCATCGCCTGGGCGACCTCGCGCGGCCGGGCGGGCTGGCCCGTCTCGACCATCCACCCGAATCTGCGTGGCGTGCTCGATCTCTCGCTGATCGATCCTGAGGAGATTGACCCGGTCGACGTGATCTTCCTCTGCCTGCCGCACGGTGAGACGGCCGGCAACATCGAGCGATACGCGAGCCTGGCCCACCGCGTGATCGACCTGAGCAGCGACTTCCGCCTGCGCGATGCCGCCCTCTATGAGCAGACCTATGGCCAGCCGCACGCTGCACCGCAGTGGCTCGACCGCTTCGTCTACGGGCTGCCCGAGGCGCATCGCGAGCAGCTCATGGGCGCGCAGTTCATCAGCGGCGTGGGCTGCAACGCCACCGCCATGAACCTGGCCCTGCTGCCGCTCGCCCGCGCGGGCGTGATCGACCGCGTCATCGCGGACATCAAGGTCGGCTCGAGCGAGTCGGGCGCCGAGGCCAGCGCGGCGAGCAACCACGCCGAGCGCAGCAACGCCCTGCGCACCTTCGCGCCCACGGGCCACCGCCATAGCGCCGAGGTCCGCCAGGCGTGCGGCGAGTTCCCCCTTCACGTGACGGCGACGACGACCGACCTCGTCAGGGGCGTGCTCGCCACGTGCCATGTGCTGACCAACCGCGAGATGACCGATCGTGACGTGTGGCAGCTCTATCGCAACGCCTACGCCCCGCAGCCGTTCGTGCGCATCGTGAAGGAGCGGCGCGGGCTCTACCGGCTGCCCGAACCCAAGATCCTCGCAGGCACCAACTTCGCCGACGTCGGCTTCGAGATCGAGCCGGGCGCCAACCGCATCGTCGCATTGTGCGCGATCGACAATCTCGGCAAGGGCGCCGCCGGCAGTGCCGTGCAATGCATGAACCTCGCCTGCGGCTTCGACGAGACCGCTGGCCTGACCTTCCCGGGCTTGCACCCGGTCTAGGAGAGCATCATGATCGTCGTCAAGATCGGCGGGGCCGAGGGCATCGGCCCACAACACGCGTGCGAGGACATCGCCCAACTCGTGCGCGAGGGCGAACAGGTCGTCGTCGTGCACGGCGGCTCGCACGAGACCAACACGCTGAGCGAGCGGCTGGGCGTCGAGCCGCGCTTCATCACCAGCCCCAGCGGGCACACAAGCCGCTACACCGACGAGCAAGCCATCGACATCTTCCAGATGGCCTGCCGACGCCTGAACGCTCGCATCGTCCGCATGCTCCGAGAGCTCGGCATCGATGCGGTCGGCCTGAGCGGTGTCGACGGCGGGCTATGGACAGGAAGGCGCAAGGCCGCCATCCGCGCGGTCGAGAACGGCGTGACCACGATCATCCGCGATGACCACAGCGGCACGATCGAGCGTGTCGACGCACCGCTCTTGCATGCAATGCTCGATCTGGGCAAGGTGCCCGTGCTCTGCCCGCCGGCCATCGGCGACGACCACCAGCCCATCAACGTCGACGCCGACCGCGCCGCGGCCATCACCGCTGGCGCCATGGCGGCCGACACGCTGGTGATCCTCTCCAACGTGCCCGGTCTCTTGCGATCGTTCCCCGATGAGTCAACGCTTGTCCCCAGCTTTGCACGCGCCGATCTTGACAGCGCCATCGAGCTCGCCCAGGGGCGCATGAAGCGCAAGGTCATCGCCGCGGGCGAGGCCATCGACGCCGGCGTGTCGCGCGTCGTCCTCGCGGACGCCAGGCGTGCGAACCCCATCCAGCACGCCCTGCAGGGCCAGGGGACGGTGCTCTCGTGAGCGCAAGCGATCAGGACGCCATCACGTTGCTGCAAGAGCTCGTGGGCACGCCAAGCGTGTCGGGCGATGAGCACGCGGCAGTGCAAACGCTCGTGCAGCGCATGACCCAACTCGGCTATCGCGCACGCGTTGACGAGGCTGGAAACGCCGTGGGCGTCATCGGCAGCGAAGATCCGCACGCCGTCGAGATCATGCTGCTCGGACACATCGACACCGTGCCCGGGCACATCCCCGTGC
>JBITAB010000167.1:0-2354 GCA_044439825.1 Phycisphaerales bacterium JB064
ATCAACGTCCGCATGAGCAACACCGAGCCGCTCTTGCGCCTCAACGCCGAGGCCAGGGACCGCCAGACGCTCAGCCGGCTGGTCGACCGGGTGGGCCCGCTCTTGGGCAAACGCGTCGAGCACTAGCCTTAGTCAACGCCTCCGGCGTTGAGGTGGCCGCTTCGGGATGCGGCATGGGCATCGGCGACACCGATCCATCGGTTCACGTCATACGGCCCCGTCGTAGACTCCGGGCATGTGGGGCTACGTGCTCATGGTGATGGTCGACGCGCTGCCGCCCGTGCTGGTCGCGGTCATCCCATGCGTTGCCGCGTTCATCGTGATGCACCGGCGCGGGCCGCGCATCCGCATCGAGCGTGCCTCGGCGGCCATCGTGCCCGCGCTGCTCTGGTGCCTGGTGGGCCTGGCGGCGTGGGCGGGTCTGTGGCTGGCATACATCAATGCCAATCCCGATCCGCAAAATGGCATCGCCATCTACTTCGTCGCAGCTATGGCCGTGCTCGTCGCCATGCCGTGGGCGGCGGTGCTCTTCACGCTGGGCGCGGCCGCCGGGCGGCGCGGGTCGTGGGCGATGCACCTGACCATCGCGGCCATGGCCCTGGCCGGCGTGGTCGTGGGAGCCGCTGTTCCCTGGCTGACCGGGTGGCTGCTTGCGGTCGGTCTGATCACGGACGACTGGACCGGTCTCGTGCTCACGCTCGCCGCCATGCCCGGCGCCAGCGGTTTGGCCGCACTCTGCATCGCTCCCCTGCTGCCCCTTGGCAACTTTGGAGAAGGCCGCTGTGCGGCGTGTGGCTACAGCCTTGAAGGCCTGCCGCAATCATCAACCAACACGCCACGCTGCCCCGAGTGCGGATACCACCCGAGCCTGCCCGCCAGCGCAGAGGACACGGCCAACGGCTCGAATTGAATACGAGAAAGGGCCGACGCCGAAGGCTTCCCTCTCGCCCCCAGCGCCGGCCCTTCCCTTTCTACCAAGTTGCTCAGCACAGGTTGCGGGTCGAGTTCCAATTTTGCTGGGCGGACTCGTGGGACATGAGAAAGCTCTCACCCACGGTGACCATAAACAGCCCCGTGCATCGCAGGACCGCGCCTCCCCCTACCCTCCCGCGTGCCGTCCAACCTGCCATCCAACATCGCCCACCTCGGCCGCACCATCCGCAACATCAGGCGGGCACGCGAGATCATCGCCGTGCTGGTCAGCTTCGGCTTCGGCGAGGCCGTGCGAGACCTGGAGCTCGACAGGCTCGTGCAGCGCGGGCGGCGCATGGTGGGCCTCGGGGCCCGCGACGCGGCCAACAGCGACATCGACCGCAAGCCCACGGCCGTCCGCCTTCGCGAGGCCATGGAGGAGCTTGGCCCCACCTTCGTCAAGCTCGCCCAGGTGCTCAGCACGCGGCCCGACCTCATCCCCCCCGACTGGGCCGAGGAGTTCACGCGGCTGCAGAGCAACGTGCGGCCCATCCCCGCCGACGAGATGAAGCCGCACATCGAGCGGCTGGCCGAGCGCATGCCCGGCGGGATGTCGCTGAGCGAACGCTTCGCGAGCATCGAGTACGGCTCCATGGCCGCCGGCTCGATCGCCCAGGCCCACAAGGCGGTGCTCAAGGACGGCACGCCCGTGGTGCTCAAGGTGCTGCGTCCGAACATCGAGGAGGTCATCGAGGCCGACCTGGAGATCATGGCCACGCTCGCCGAGTTCATCGAGGAGCGATTCGCCGACCTTGGCTACAGCCCCGTGCAGGTGGTCGATCAGTTCAGGCGGCAGGTCCGCCGCGAGATCGACCTGGAGCTCGAACGCCGCAGCATGGCGCGCATGGCCGCCGCCTTCGACGAGGACGAGCGCGTCGTCTTCCCCAAGGTCTACCCCCAGCACTCCACGCCCGAGTTGCTGTGCATGGAACTGGTCGAGGGCACGCTGCTGACGCGCTTCGACAAGAAGGACTTCACCGACGCCCAGCGCCGCGAGATCGTGGCCATCGGCAGCGACGTGGTCTTCCGCCAGTGCTTCGAGGTCGGCTTCTTCCACGCCGACCCGCACCCGGGCAACATGTTCGTGCTGCGCGGAGAACTACCGGATGGCACACAGAGCGCCGCCGCGCTCGCCAAGCGCGAAGCCACCGATATCCGCCTGTGCTTCATCGACTACGGCATGACCGGCAACATCGACCCACGCACCGCCGAGGTGCTGGCCGACCTGGTGCAGGGAACGATCGCGGGCGACCTCGACCGTGTTCTGGACGTTGTGATCGAGCTGACCGGCGTAAGCCCGATGAAGGCCCATGACCGCGCCTTCCGAGCCGACGCGTGGGAGTTCATCAGCCGATTCCAGAACGCCAGCCTGGCCGACCTGC
>JBITAB010000168.1:0-2354 GCA_044439825.1 Phycisphaerales bacterium JB064
TCGGCAAGGATGAAGTTCTTCTGGCCGCGCACGATCTCGGTCATCTGCTGGCGGACGGCGGTGGCCAGTTCCTGGCGCGAGGCGGAGTATTCGACCACGAACTCGAGCTGCTCGTTGATCGAGGACATCCGGTTCCAGCCCACCAGGGCAAGGCCCACAGCCACTGTTGCCATCAGGCCCACGACACACAGCAGCTTCGCACGCACGTTCAGGCTTGGAACCTTCATGATCCAACCTCCCACGCAACGGCCTGGCGACCAGCGGGTGTCGTTATCCCTGCACCCCACACTCGTGAGGCGGACTTCATGGAGGGGATCCGTCTTTCCGAGGGGCGTGATTACCCCGTGTGCAGAACAGCTCCGCTCGCAAGCGCGTAGAAAGTGTCAGAATCACTGCTCGTGCTGTCGCGGACACGACGTTCGAAGGCGCCAGGCCTTGGCCGTGCGGGTCGGTGCGATGGCCTCTGGAGCGCATCAACGCGATGCCTCGGGACGGCCCTAAACTTCACCCATGCCAGCAGAAACCAGCCAGAATCCACGAAACCTGCTCTCCAAGGGCGCCCAGACCCTCGCCCAGGGCCTGGTCGACTACGCCGGCCTCTTCCCCCCCGCGGGGCTCCCGATGGCCGAGGCCGTCGAGAACTACGCCCGGTATCTTCGTGGCCCCCAGATCGCCGCGCTCGGCCGGTTCATCTGCCCCGCCCCCAGATTGGGTGAGCTCTCCAAGCACGCCGCCATGCTCATGCCTGGCACCTTCGCCACCAGCGGCTATCGCGAGATGGCCGGCGACGGCGAGCCCTGGCGCATCAGCGCCATCGTGCCCCACCCCAGCCAGACGCCCTTGGAAGAATCCCTCGAGCACATCCGCGAGTTCAACCACCGCCACGAGGCCGAGGACGCCGGGCTTGCGATCGTCGACGCCATCGAGACGCCGGTGAAGGACGTGCACGAGGTCGACGCCCTGCTCGACGCCGTGCCCGAGCAGCTGGCCATCGCGATGGAGGTGCCAGTGCTGACCGTTCCCGGCGGCGACATCCGCGGCTACGTCGCCGCGCTCGCGGGCACGGGAGCAGCCGCCAAGATCCGCTGCGGCGGGGTGACCCAGGACGCCTTCCCCAGCGCCCGGCAGATCGCCGACTTCATGGTCGCCTGCCGCACGGCCGCCGTCCCCTTCAAGGCCACCGCCGGGCTGCACCATGCGCTGCCGGGCGAGTATCGCCTGACCTATGAGGCCAGCCCGCCCATGGGCCACATGCACGGCTTCGTCAACACCTTCGTCGCTGCCATCCTCGTCGGCGCCCGAGCCATCGACGCCGACCAGGCCGAGGCCCTGCTGGGCGAGACAGATCCCAAGAGCTTCGTGCTGACCGACGAGGCCGTGGGCTGGAAGACCCACACCGTGCCCCTGGCCACCGCCGCCGAACAACGCAGCCGCTTCGCACTCAGCTACGGGAGCTGCTCGTTCGAGGAGCCGACGGAGGAGCTTGCGGAGTTGGTGTCGGGCAGGTCGTAGCGGTCACGGATCATCGATCTCTTCGACGATGTCGTGCCGCGTCCATTCGTACTCGGTGAGGATCTGCTGTTCAGCGAGATCGAACTTCGGGTGGTAGCGATGTTCGTGTGGACAAGGGATCGCGGGCCTTCCTGGTCGAAGACCGCGTGCTTGAGCGAGTGACGTGAACCGCTCGAGATCGCCGTACGCATACACGAAGTCGTGCTGGTCATAGATGACCTGGCTCTCGTACGAGCCGTCGAGCTGTGTAGAAGCGATCCAGATCGAGTGGCGCCCATCGCACGCAAGCGCATCGGCGAACCGTGCCAGGAACCCATCAAGCTGTGCGCGCGACCACGAGTGCGTGTTCTGGTATCTCCCTCGCTGGTGGCTCGTTCGTGATACGGTGAGCACATAGAGCACCCCAAAGGGTGGCTCCATGCACTCCACGAGCGAACGAACGAGCCCCACGGGATCTCTCCGCGTGGTCATCACGAGGCGAGACGGCCCCGACGTGGGTTGGATCTCGTACACCGAATCGTGCCGGTGTGGTTTCCATTGCTCACCCTGGAGGCTGCCGAGTTTCACGGGCTTGGTGCGCCACAGCATGAGCGAGTCATAGGCATGGTGGGGGCCGCATCGGGCCTTGCCTCAACGATTGATCATCGAACGCCACCTACCCTCCCCCGTGCACCATCCCCCCCAGCACATCTTCCACCATACGCCCGACACCCTTGGTCAGTGGTGCGCCCAGCACGGCATGCCCGCCTTCCGGGCCAAGCAACTGCTCAAGTGGGTCTACGAGCGCGGCGTGGTCGATCCGGCCCAGATGACCGACCTGAGCAAGCGTGACCGCGAGACGC
>JBITAB010000169.1:0-2342 GCA_044439825.1 Phycisphaerales bacterium JB064
CCTCGTGGAGCAGGTCCGCCAGCGCGTCGAGCCGATCGTGCAGGAGGCCGGCATGACTGTGTCCTTCGGCGGGCAGTTCGAGGCCCAGCAGTCCGCCTCACGCACCATCGCGGTCGCGGGCGTGGCCGTGGCGGTGGTCATGCTCATGCTGCTGCAGATCTCCACTGGCTCGATCCGCGCCGCCATCCTGGTCATGCTCAACATGCCGCTGGCCCTCATCGGCGGCATCGCGGCCATCTACATCACCGAAGGCGCCGGGCCGATCTCCAACACGCTTGCTCTGGTCGGGCTTGGCGGTGCGTACGTGCCGCCGGTCATCTCCATCGCGAGCATGGTGGGCTTCATCACCCTCTTCGGCATCGCCGTTCGCAACGGCATCCTGCTCATCAACCACTACAACCACCTCATGCGCGAGGAGGGCGTGCCGCTCGGCGAGGCGATCGTGCAAGGCTCCATGGAGCGCCTCGTGCCGATCCTTATGACGGCGATCTCCGCCGCCCTTGGCCTGTTCCCCCTCGCGATGGCGGCGGGCGAGCCCGGCAGCGAGTTGCTGGCGCCGCTGGCCATCGTCACGCTTGGCGGCCTGCTCAGTTCCACGTTCCTCAATCTCATCGTCGTGCCGGCGGGCTACTCGCTGGTGTTCGGTCACAAGTTACCATCCCGCGAGAAGTCGCGCGGGCGTGCCAGTAGACTTCATAGGAAGCGCCGCACCCCACCCAAGGAGAATTGAGCATGGATCCCATCACACGAATCGCCCTGGCCGCCCTCCTCTCCTCCGCCATCGCGATCGGCGGTTGCGGCGAGGAAGCCGCGCACGACCATGATCACGACGGCCACACCCATGCCGAAGGCGACGGGCACGACCATGACGAGCACGCGGAGGGCGAGGATCACGAGCATGCCGAGGGTGATGACCACGAGCATGGCAACAGGATGTCTCTGGGTGAGGTTGTCATCGGTGACATGACCGCACAGGCGTATCAAGACCACGGCAACGTCGAGGCTGGCAAGGAACTGCACCTCATCGTGGAACTCGAAGAGGCGACGCCTGGCGCCGCGACCGTCCGCGCCTGGATCGGCACCGACGACCGCCTGTCGTCGACGGTTGCCAAGGCCGAGTACGTCGCGGGCGAGCATGCGTACGAGCTCCACGCCGTCGCGCCAGACCCGCTGCCCGAGAACGCGATGTGGTGGATCGAGGTCGAAGCCGCCGACGGCACCAAGAGCGTGGGCTCGGTCGCGCTGCAATAAGTCTGTTTCGCGCCTCGCACGAGTAGTTGCCGTATAGCGGAGTTCACACCATGCCCACGACCACGCCCGAACACGACGAGAAGATCGCCAAGATGACGTTCTCCTCCGTCTATCCGCACTACGTGACAAAGGTCGAAAAGAAGGGCCGCACCAAGGAAGAGCTGCACGAGGTCATCGAGTGGCTGACCGGGTTCGATGATGCGGCACTGCAAAAGCAGATCGACGCGAAGGCGACCTTCGAGGCGTTCTTCCGCAAGGCCAAGCTCAACCCCAACGCGCACCTCATCACCGGCGTCATCTGCGGCTACAGGGTGGAAGAGATCGAGAACCCGTTGACGCAGAAGGCCAGGTATCTCGACAAGCTGGTCGACGAGCTCGCCAAGGGGAAGAAGATGGACAAGATCCTGCGAGCCGGGTAACACGCGCGCTTCGCGACATCCACTCCCCGGACACAACTGGCCAAAAACAAAGCAACCCTCTTCGTCGCCGAAGAGGGTTGCTTTGCAAGTAGCGGGGGTAGGATTTGAACCTACGACCTTCGGGTTATGAGCCCGACGAGCTACCGGACTGCTCCACCCCGCAATCTGTGGGTCGAGAGTATACCCGCCGAGCCGGCCGCAATCAACGTTCGGCAGGGGGTGCATCGTCCAGGACGAGCTGCCAGAAGCCCACGTCGTGCCACTGGCCCAGCTTCATGCCGACCTGCGAGAAGTGGGCCACCTTGGTGAAGCCCACCCGCTCGTGCAGGGCGGCCGAGCCCGCGTTGGGCAGCGTCATGCCCGCGATGGCGACGTGGAAGCCAGCGTCCCGAAGCCGCGGCAGCAACTCGGCGTAGAGCGCCCGGCCGACGCCCCTGCCCTCCATCCCTTGTGCGATGTAGATGCCCGTCTCGCACGTACGTTCGTAGGCCTTCCGCTCACGCCACACCCCGGCCTTGGCATAGCCCGCGAACCGGCCCTCGACCTCCGCCGCCAGCCACGGATGGGTTGCGGAGCCCGCGCGCCAGGCGACCTCGAAGGTCGCGTCGCTCGCCGGCTCGTAGGCGAAGTGGACGGCGGTGTGCTCGATGTACCAGTTGGTCAGCGCGTTGG
>JBITAB010000170.1:0-1904 GCA_044439825.1 Phycisphaerales bacterium JB064
GCATCCACGAGCCCACCGTCGACACGATGTGCATCCACTGGTACTCATCGGGATAGCTCGCGTAGCGGCGGGGCATGCCGTGGGCGCCCATGATGAACTGGATGAAGAAGGTGACGTTGAAGCCCAGGAACACCAGCCAGAAGCCCAGCTTGGCGGTCGGCTCGAAGTACATCTTGCCGAACATCTTGGGCCACCAGTGGTGCAGGCCGGCCAGCAGCGCGATGACCGTGCCGCCGAACATGACGTAGTGGAAGTGGGCCACCACGTAGTACGAGTCGTGCAGGTGCATGTCGGTCGACAGCGTGGCGAGGGGAAGGCCCGTGAGCCCGCCGATGGTGAACAGGAACAGGAAGCCCAGCGTGTA
Organism: Phycisphaerales bacterium JB064; assembly: GCA_044439825.1. Taxonomy (GTDB): domain Bacteria; phylum Planctomycetota; class Phycisphaerae; order Phycisphaerales; family UBA1924; genus JAHCJI01. The sequence continues at coordinate 365 of JBITAB010000170.1, forward strand.
GAGCATGGGCGTGTTGAAGACGATCGAGCCCTTGTAGAGCGTGAACGTCCAGTTGAACACCTTGATGGCCGTGGGGATGGCCACGAGGAAGGTCAGGAAGCTGAAGATGGCCGCCGTCAGCTCGCCCTGGCTGGCGAACATGTGGTGGCCCCACACGAGGAAGCTCACCGCCGCGATGCCCAGCGACGCGAAGGCCACCGAGCGATAGCCGAAGATCTTCTTGCGGGCGTGGCAGGTGATGGTCTCGCTGATCACGCCGAAGGCCGGCAGGATCATGATGTACACCACAGGGTGGCTGTAGAACCAGAAGAAGTGCTGGAAGAGCACCGGGTCGCCGCCCAGCCGCGGGTCGAACAGGCCGAAGTGGAACAGACGCTCGAAGATGAGCATCAGCGTGGTGATGCCAACGACCGGCGTCGCAAGCACCTGGATGATGGCCGTGGCGTAGATGGCCCAGACGAACAGGGGCATGTCGAACCAGCCCATGCCAGGGGCGCGCAGCTTGTGCACCGTCACCACGAAGTTCAGGCCCGTCATGATCGAGCTGAAGCCCATGATGAACACGCCCGTGATCATCGCCACCAGACGCCAGTGGTCGGCGTCGGTCATGGTCGAGTATGGCGTATACAGCGTCCAGCCCGTATCGATGCCGCCTACCAGCGCCGAGGCCAGCGCGAACAGCGAGCCGAAGACGTAGACGTACCAGCTGCCCAGGTTCAGGCGGGGGAAGGCCACGTCCTTGGCGCCGATCATCAGCGGCAGGAAGAAGTTGCCAAGGCTCGCGGGGATGCCCGGCACGATGAACATGAAGGTCATGATCGCGCCGTGCAGGGTCATGGCGCGGTTGTAGATGTTGTTGGCCGTCGCGCCCTCGGTGGCCAGGAAGGCAAGCCGCTGGCCCGTGGTCACGCTCTCGCCCGCGGCGTTGGTCACTACGCGGACCGGCTCGAGGAGCTCGAAGCGCACCGCCAGGGCCATCACGCCGCCCAGGAAGAACAGGATCAGCAGGGCCGTGAGATACATCACGCCGATCTTCTTGTGGTCGATCGTCGTCGCCCAGTTGGCGATGTCGGCCCAGAGCCCACCCTTCGAGGTCAGATACGACCCGTGGTGGCCGCCACCGTGTTGTGGCGCCGAGCCGGCATGGGTGTCAAGCGAACTCATCATGAGCCTCCAAAGCAAGCATCAGCCACGGCATTCAGCCGCCGCTGGGGGTTCCTTCCGTTGTCTCGCCCGCGGCGCCGGCCTCGGCGCCCTCTCCACCCTCGGCGGCCTCACCCTCGCCGCCTTCGGCGTCGGGATCGACCTGGGTGGCGGCCAGCTCGCCCTCGGGCGTGGCCTCGCTGAGCGTCTTCATGTACGCGATGATCCAGCCCAGTTGCTCGGCGCTGACCGCGCCCTGGTAGCTGACCATCTGGTTGGGGAAGCCGGCGCGGATCTTGGCCTGCGGGACGTAGATCGATTCGCGGATGTGGTTGGCGTCGGCGACGATCGAGCTGCCATCGCTGTACTGGTGCTCGACGTTGTACAGGTTCTGCCA
>JBITAB010000171.1:0-11142 GCA_044439825.1 Phycisphaerales bacterium JB064
TCGGCGGCCGTCCCCTGACCGTCAACGAAGCCAAGCCCCGTGAGGGTGGCGGCGGCGGACGCGGCGGCTTCGGCGGCGGTGGCGGCGGCGGTGGTGGCGGCGGCTACGGCGGTGGCCGTGGCGGCGGCGGTGGTGGAGGTGGCGGCGGCTGGGGCCGGCGCTAAAGATCGCCGGGCCGTTTGCCCGACGTTCAACCGAGACCATTAGAAGGAAAGCATGACAAGTATCCCATCTGCGACCCCTGCGGTCGTCCGACGTGACGCCACCGCGCAGGCTACGGCCCGCGCTCAGGCTCGTGCTACCGAGGATTACGGGCCGTTGCCCCTTGGGCAGCGGATCGTCAACCTCATCTTCATACTCGTGCCCTTGTGCGTTCTCGTCTGGGCGATCGTGTATGCATGGGGCCGCGGAGTGGGATGGACAGAGCTAGGCCTGATGACCGGGTTGTACCTGGCCACGGGCTTCGGCGTGACGATCGGTTACCACCGGTTGTTCACGCATAAGTCCTTCCGTACCGGGAAGGCGGTCACTACGATCTTGGGCGTGCTGGGCTCCATGGCCAGCGAGGGGCCCATCATCACCTGGGTGGCCCATCACCGCTGCCATCACCAGCACTCCGACCACGAGCACGACCCCCACTCTCCCCACGGCCACGGCTCGGGGTTCAAGGGTCTGGTCAAGGGCTTCTTCATGAGCCACGTGGGCTGGATGATCGTGGGCGGCAGGCGCGATCTGAAGAAGTACGTGCCCGACCTGGAGGCCGACCCGCTCATTCGCGCCCTCAGCCGCTCGTTCTTCGTGTGGATGGCCCTGAGCCTGGCCTTGCCGGCCGTCATCGGCGGGCTGATCACCATGAGCTGGTGGGGCGCCTTCATGGGCTTCGTGTGGGGTGGTCTCATCCGCATCGCGGTCGTGCACCACATCACCTGGAGCGTGAACAGCGTGTGCCACATCTGGGGCAGCCGCCCCTTCGACAGCCACGACGAGAGCCGCAACAACCCCATCGTGGGCGTGCTCGCTCTGGGCGAGGGCTGGCACAACAACCACCACGCCTTCCCCACAAGCGCCCGGCACGGGCTGAAGTGGTGGCAGTTCGACAGCAGCTACCTCATCATCAAGGCGATGGAGAAGGTTGGCTTGGTATGGGACGTCAAGGTGCCCAGCGCCGAGCGGATGGCCCAGAAGGCCGTCGCCTGACCGCGATCTGAACCAAGGTTTCACAAACCCGCCCCACGCCGGCGGGTTTTTTCGTGGTCATTGGGCGTCCAAGGCCTCGATCTGCTCTGGCGTGAGCACGTCGCGCAGCCGCTTCGTGTATCGCTCGAAGATCTGCTGCCGATCGGCCTTGGCGTCCTGGATCTCGGCGATCGCGCCATCGATGGCCGCACGCCGCTCGCGTCGTGCCTCAATGCTCCGGTCTCGATCGGGCTCGCGATCGGCACGGATGGCCTGACCCAGCCTGCCCTGATGGCGTGCGTATCTCGCGTTCACAGGATCGACCGCCCGCCGGTATTGCTGCCGGATTGCTTCGATCTGCTCGTGCTGCTCGGCATCCAGACCTGGCATGCCTCGGAGCGAACGGAGCGTCGCCTCGACAGGGCCGGGCGCATAGGCCTCGGGCCAGCAGCGGCGGTTGTAGGCCAGCGTCCATTCATCGCGCTGGGCATCGGGCAGGAGCACGGCCACGCGTTCCACGTATCGATCGCTGAGCGCGCGGACCTCCTCAACCAAGCGTGCGATGGTCTGCTTGCTCCGTGCGAAGTCCTCGGCCAGCGGCTGCTCGCCCTTCTCCAACGCCGCAGACCAGGCTCGGTCGACTTCGATCGCCAGCGCATTGATGCGTGCACATACCGGGGCGGCCGCTCGCTCGAACTCCATCAGCACGCCCGCTGTTGTCTGCGGATCATCGGCACGCTCGACGATGTCGATGGGCTCTGCGAGTTGTCTCGCCAGCGTGATGGGATCGATGATCTCCGTGGCACTGTGTGGAAGCACGAGCGCACGCGCCATGCCCCTCTCTCGCGCACGCTCCACGCGTTCCATCGCACCGGGCGGGCAATCAACCGCTAGAACGCTCAGGTCTCCCAGGTAGTGGGCGTGCAACTCCATGGCAAGGCGACGGTGGGCATCGCGCGCACGGCGTGCGGCACGACCGGCCTCGGCTCGCGCTTCATCGGTTTGCGACCCATCACCAAAGTCGAAGACGCGGTACGCCTCACGGGCCACGTCGGCCGATTCCCGGTAGCGGCGCAGATAGTCCTTGTGCAAGGCGAGCGCGATGGCCCGCTGGTCATCATCGAGGCGGAGCAGGTGGGCATCCAACTCGGCATCGGCGCGCGTGATGACCAGCGCCATCAGCTGGTCCATCCGATAATCGCCGCGCTCGTAGTCATCTGGGGCGCTCTGCTGTGCGAGCGGAGACCCAATGGCTGCGGCGACAGAGACGATCGATGCCGTTCCGGCGAGAGTCAGATGGATATGCACACGTACGCCCTCCGACTACGTGCTACGGCCGGAGGACGCGCCAGGTTCTCATCCTCCGCCCATCCGGCGGATCACCTCGTCGGCATCGACGCCATCGCTGGCCGCCTCGGGCATGCGTTCGAGTTGCTCGGGCGTGAGGGCGCTGCGGATGCGGTCGGCGAAGCGTTGGTCGAGGGCGTAGCGTGACTCGCGGGCCTCGTTGATCGCCTGTTGCCGGGCCTGGAACTGCTCGAAGAGTTCCTGGCTCCAGTCGCCGCCGATCGACCGGCGGGTCTCTTCGAGCTCCCGCATGGCGTCGATCCATCGCTTGTTCGATGCCTCGCACTCGCGAGCATACTGCTGGAAGGCGGCATCGATGGCGCCGCGCTGGTCGTCGGTAAGATCGTCAAGCCCGAGAGCCGCGTCGCGCGTGCGATGGACATTGGTGGGCGCGTAGACCTCTGGCCAGCGTGCTCGCTTGTAGGCAAGGCTCCACTCTTCGCGGCGCTCTTCGGGCAGGGCATCGCCGACGCGTCGCACGTACCGCTCGTTGGCGACGTTCACACGATCGAAGAAGGCCACCATGTCTTCCTGGAAGGTCTCGCCCAGCCGTTCGTCGATCTCGCCCTCGCCGATGGCCTTGGCCATAGCGCGGAAGTTCTCGAGCATGGTGTCGACGTGCGGGCCGCACACGCCGGCGAGTTCCATCTCGTATGCGTAGAGGGCTTCTTGTGCGGGGCTGTCGCTCTCGGGCTGGGGGAGCACCGGTGGGTCGAGTCGCCGGCCAAGGCGGATGAGGTCGATCGCGCCCTGGCCGCCGCTGCCGCCTTCCATCGTGCTGAAGCCCAGGGCGAGATCACGATCGAACGCGTGCTCGACGCGCCGGTGCGCCTCGCGCTGCTGGTCGTCCATCGCGAGTGCGCCGAGATCTGCCACGTACTGATCGCCCAGGTCGACGGTGCGTTGGAGGAAGGCGAGGCCGGCGCGCATGATCTCGCCCATCGCCTCTTCCATCTTGTCCATGTCGGTGCCGGCCTCGGTGATCATCTCGTCGCGCTGTTGCGCCACATCACGCATGATGAGGGCGGCTTCGCGATACTGCTCGACATAGGTGCGATAGAGCTCGTCCACCGCCTCGCGCTGGAGGTCATCGAAACCCATCAGATCGGCGTAATACCCGGCCGACTCGCGAGGGATGCGCAGGGCCATCAGCTCCTGGAGGTTTGGGTCTTCTTCCTGCTCGAGGACTTCGGCAACCTGCTCTTCGGGGGTTTGCGCATGCGCCGTGCTTACGCCGATCGGCATGCCGACAAGCAACACCAATGCCCCCACCACCGTGATCGTCGTGAGCCTCATTCAGCCACCGCCCATCTGACGCAACACCTCGTCGACATCCACGCCGCTCTCGGTCGTGGGCAGCTTCTCCTGCTGCTCAGGGGTGAGGATCTTGCGGAGGCGGTCGATGAACCGCTCGTCGAGCTCGCTCCGCGCGGTCGCGGCGGCGGTGCTCTCTTCCTCGGCCTTCTGATAGTTCTCCCAGTGCTTCTGGAACACCTCGGGATCGTCACCGTCCGGCCAGTTGCGCATCATCTCTTCGTACTTGTTGATGGCGCCCACCCAGCGCGTGTTGGCGGTCTCGGCCTCGCGCTTCCACGCGTCGCGCGTGGCCTCGATGCTCTCGCGCTGGTCGGCGGTCAGGTCGTCGAGCCCCAGCGCGACGTCGAGCGCGCGCTCGAAGTCGCCAGCCGCGTAGACCTGTGGGTATTTTGCCTCCTTGATGGCCTGCTCCCACTGGGCGGCAAGCTCGGGCGAGAGGCTCTGCTGCACGCGACGGCTGTAGCGGTCGGTGACGGTCTGCAGATCGCTGGCCATCTCGGTCAACTGCTCTTCGATCTTGCTGGAAGCTTCCCAGCCCGACTCGTCGTCCATGTTGCCCATGGCCTCGAACTGGACCTTGATCGACTCGATGGACTTGGCGATGGCGCGCTCGCACGCGGCGTGCACCTCACGCTCGTACTCGAGCAGGGCTCGCGCCGCATCGGTGCCGCTGTCTTCGCTTGCGCTCAGGTCGAGCGGCTCGTCGAGGCGCTGGCTGAGAGACAGCAGGTCGAGCACTTCGCCGTTGCCATTGCTGCTGAGCAGGGCCAGGGCCTCGTTGCGCACGCGGGCACGCTCGACGCGCTCGTGGCCGGCCTTCTGTGTGTCATCGAAGGCCAGGGCGCCCAGGTCGCCTACGTACTGATCCGCGAGCGTCACCGTGCGCTGATAGAAACCCATGATGACCTTGCCGACGTCACGCATGGCGGCGGCGGCCTTCTCCTCGTCTTCTTCGAAGAAGAGCTCCTCCATGCTTTCCATCGCGTCGCGGATGGCCGTGGCCGCCTCGCGATACTTGCCAAGGTACTCGCGGTGCAAGTCGCGCGCGATCTCGCGCTGCATCTCATCGAGGCCCATGAGGTCGGCGTACATCGCCGCATCGTCCCGGTCGATGGCCAGGATCATCATCTGGGCCATCATCTCGTCGTCTTCGGCCTCTTCCGTGTCCTGCCCGTCCTGGGCGTACACGCCAGCCACGGCCAGCCCGGTGCCGGCGGCCTCACAAAACACGGCTCCAGCCGACAACCCAGCCCAGCCGGCGACGGCGAGCAACACCCTGAGACGATCCATGGAATCTCCCTTCCCGCCGGAACCCCCGGCGTTCGTGCAACCGCTGGGTTATAGGGGAAGGGGGGGCTGTTTGTTGCACGCGAAAGCCCACAACAAACCTTACAACACCCAAAATATTCGGGCCTGACTGCTTACCTGAAGCTCCAGGGCTCCCCAGGCGTGTATCCCAGCAGGTCGTAGAGCTCCGCACGCGTCTGCATGTTGCCGAGCGAGGCATCGACCCCGCCGTCGGCCTTGAGGGATGCGAGCAGTTGCTCGACGGCCTTCATCGCCACGCGCAGGGTCGAGACGGGGTAGATCACAAAGTGATAGCCAAGCTCGGCGAAGCGGTCGCGCGGGATCATCGGGGTCTTGCCGAACTCGGTCATGTTGGCCAGCATGTAGGGGCTGCGATCGCTATCGCCGACGCGGGCCTGCTTCATGGCCTTCGCGAACGCCTCGAACTCGGACTCGTCTCTCAGGCCCTCGGGGAAGATCATGCTCGCGCCGGCCTTGGCGTAGAGCGTGGCCCGGGCGATGGCGTCGTCCATGCCGCTGACGCCGCGGGCGTCGGTGCGGGCGCAGATGATGAAGGCCGGGTCGCCGCAATCGCGTGCGGCCTGCGCCGCCCACGAGATCTTGCTGGCGGCCTGCTCGGCGGGGATGAGCGTCTTGCCGTCGAGGTGGCCGCAGCGCTTCGGGAAGACCTGGTCTTCGAGGTGCAGGCCGGCCGCGCCGGCGCGCTGGTACTCGATCACCGTGCGGCGGGTCATCTCCTCCTCGCCAAAACCTGTGTCGGCGTCGGCGATCACCGGCAAGGGCTGCCCGCCGGCGGACAGCCGCGAGCCATCGACCACCTCGCGAACGGTGGCGACGAAGCGATCGAGGGTCAATAGGCCCACGTCGGGCACGCCCGCAGCGGCGCTGGTGGCGGCGCCCGAGACGTAGGCGGCCTCGAAGCCCTGCCGCGCCACGGCGCGCGCGGTCAGCCCGTTGAAGGCTCCGGGGGCCATCACCGTGCCGCGATCCATGGCGGCCCGGAGGCGTTGTGCGGGGCTCTGACGGACGGCTTGTTCGGATTCTGTGGTGGTCGCAGGCATCTTTAGAGGATAGGGGAGGGCCTCGGAGGCCGCCGTGAGGATTTTCCGTCTGCCGTGATATTGGACTGAAGTGGCGTTCCGAAAACGTCGATCGCTCTGGAGGCGGGGCCTGGGAGGCCCCAGAGACCCGGAGCAAGCCATGAGCCGAATCGACCAGCAGAGCGTGACAGACAGCCACCAGCAGTGCCAGGGCGCGTGCGGCGAGGACTGTGACCGGTGCGAGGCCCCGAGCCTCCGCCTGACCGAGCCCGCCCACGAGGACACCTCGGAGGTGGACATCCTGACGCGTGGGCTGCTGGGCAGCTTCAAGTCGTTCATCGCCACGGGCGAAGCCAGCGCTTCCGATCGTTCGCATACGGAGCAACCCACCGAGCCACGCGTCCAGGAGGAGCCCCAAGCAGCGGCACTCGACGAGGCTCTGGGACGCATCGAAGCGGCGATGGCGGCGCTGGCCTCGGCCGTGCCGAGCATCGAGGAGCGCCTCGCCGGCGTGGAATCACGCGTCGAGGAGATCGGCGAGATCGAGTGGGTCGAGGACGAGCCCGAGCTCGACGAAGAGGTCGAAGCGAACGTCCAAGCCGGCATCGATCGTGATGCCGTTGCGACGAGCCTGAAGGATCGCCTTGCCATGGTCGAGCGCGAGTGCCAGCGTCTGGCCAGCGTGCCCATCGAGCGCATCGAGACGCGCGTAGCGACGGCCGAACGCACGCTCGGTTCGCTGGTGGAGCGAGCCGAGGCCGCCGTGAAGGCATGCATGAGCGAACGCGAGGCGGCCGAACGCGCGACCGAGCGACTCGAGTCGCTGGCGAGCGCACTGGCGCCCTGGGTGGAACTGCTGGAACTGCGCGAGACCGAGGACGGCATGCCCAAGCCACTGGCAGGGCTTCTGAAGGCCGCCAGCGCCGAGCTGGCGCGCGAGATGGCGGGCGTGCGCGGCAGCCTCGACCGCTTCGCCGGCGTGCTCGAGATTCCCGCGAAGCCGGATATCCGCGAAGCGCAACCGACAGAACTGGGGCCGAAGGAGGGAGAGACCATGACGCCACAGGAACCCGATGAGGACGATTCTCGCAAGCGTGGTCGTAAGAACGGCAAGAGCCGCGCCGTGAAGGCCAAGGGCGGAGACGCCGAGGCGCCGCGTCGCAGCGCGTCGGAATCGCGACTGACGGCGGCCGCTCGCCTTCGCGCTCGCAGCCGTGCTGAGGGTCGCCCCCCCCGACGGTAACGCGTGCGCATCTGGGGCGCTAGGGTACAGCGTTGCACCACGAGCGGGGCTCGGCCCCGCGAAGGACCAGCGCCATGGACCCGCAAGGCCCCGGCCTGACCACGCACGTGGAGCCCGGCCAACATCCCCACCACGGCTCCGATGTGAGCTCGAGCCTGCTGCTCGAGATCGGCGAGGCGACCGTGCGCGTGCGCGTGCGCCCGCAATACCTTCCTCAGCGCAGCGATCCGATGCAGCCCATGCACGTGTTCGCCTATTCGGTGGCCATCGAGTACGACGCGCCGCAGGGCTCGCCCAGCGTGCAGGTGGTCGACCGCACCTGGCGCATCATCGACGCGCACGGCACCGAAGAGATTGTGCAAGGCGAGGGGCTCGTGGGCCAGCAGCCCGTGCTGCGGCCCGGAGAGCGCTTCGAGTATTCCAGCTATTGCCCGCTGCGCACCAAGTGGGGCACGATGGAGGGCGAGTTTGGCCTGGTCGTGCTCGACCACGAGGACCAGCCCGGCCAGCGCCACCTGGCAACCGTCGGCCGGTTCTATCTCGTGTCCAGGTGATCCGGCGCCTCAGGCGTGCGCTGTCGATGTCACACGCGCGATGGTCGTCGCCGCGCGTGCGACGTCGGCGAAGGTGTTGTAGAGCGGCACCGGGGCCAGACGCACGACGTCGGGCTCGCGGAAGTCGGCGACGACGCCATGGGCCTGGAGCTCGTCACGGACAGCGCGGGCGCGATCGCCGAAGCTAATCGAGAGCTGGCAGCCGCGGCGGTCGGGGTCGCTGGGCGTGATGACGCGGGCCGCGGGGGCGACCTGGGCGATGCATCGCTCCAGGAAGCCGGTGAGCTTGAGGCTCTTCTCGCGCAGGGCCTTCATGCCCACGCGATCGAAGATCGAGAGCGATGCGGCCAGCGGAGCCATCGCGAGGATGGGCGGGTTGCAGAGCTGCCAGCCGTCGGCGCCCTCGCGGGGCACGAAGCCCGATTCCATCTTGAAGCGCGTCGCGGGGTCGTTGCCCCACCAGCCGGCCAGGCGGGGGATGTCGGCGTTCTTCGCGTGGCGTTCGTGCACGAAGCAGCCGGCGATGGCGCCCGGGCCCGCGTTGCAATATTTATAACTGCACCACACGGCGAAGTCGGCCCCGCAGTCGTGCAATTGCAGCGGCACGTTGCCCGCCGCGTGGGCGCAGTCCCAGCCGACCTTGGCTCCGGCCTTGTGCCCGGCCTCGGTGATGGCGGGCATGTCGAACCACTGCCCCGTGCGATATTGCACGCCGGCGAGCATCACGAGCGCGAGCGTGTCGCCCGCGTCTTTGATCGCGCCGACGATGTCCTCGGTGCGCAGCGTCTGCTCGCCCTCGCGCGGGCGCAGGCGGATCATGTTCGCCTTCGCGTCGAGCCCGCGGTGGTTGATGTGGCTCTCCACCGCGTAGTCGTCGCTGGGGAAGAGCGCGTCCTCCACCATGATCTTCGTGCGGCTGCCCTATGGCTGGTAGAAGCTGGCCATCATCAGGTGCAGGTTCGCCGTCAGGCCGTTCATCATGACGACCTCGCCCGGCTTGGCGCCCACCAATCGCGCCCCGGTCTGACGGAAGCGCTCGTGGTAGCTGAACCAGGGGTTGGCGCCCTTCAGGTGGGCGTCGACGCCCAGGGCGGCCCAGTCGTCGAGTTCCTGCCGCACCGCGTCGCGGGCCGCGTGGGGCATGAGGCCCAGCGAGTTGCCCGTGAAGTACGCGACCTCGTTGCCCGCATCGTCCTTTGGAATCGCGAACAACGCGCGCTCACCGTTCAGAGGGTCGGCCGCGTCGAGCTTCTGTGCTTCGTCGAAGAGCGTGTGCGTGGGGGTCTGGCTCATGATCCCGTCTCCGCCCGCTCAGCCGGGAACTTCGCCGGCCGCTCACGCGCCGCGTTGCGTTCTTCCATGAGGCCCGGGAAGCGATCCGCCTGCATGCCCAGGAACTCGAGCGCCGAGCCGCTCAGCAACTGCCGCTTGGTCTTGTCGGTCAGGTCGTACATCGAGTCGACCATCGCGCCGGGCTTCGCTTCGCCAAGCGGGAAGGGGTAATCGCTGCCCAGGGCCACGCGCCGCTCGTCCATCATCGCGATCAGGTACCGCAGCGCGTTGCGGCTGTAGACCGCCGAGTCGACCCAGAAGCGGGCCGGCTGTCCGTAGTCGGCGAGATAGCTCCACGGGTTCTGGGCACAGTCGACGGCCACGATGTCGGGCCGGCTGTTGTAGCCGTGCTCGATGCGGCCGATGGTGTAGGGGAACGAGCCGCCGCCGTGCGCGAAGCACACCCGCAGATTCGGCAGCCGGTCGAACACCCCGCCGAAGATCATCGCGCACACGGCCCGGGCCGTCTCGGCGGGCATGCCCACCAGCCAGGGCAGCCAGTACTTGCCCATCTGGTCGCGGCCCATCATGTCCCAGGGGTGCACCAGGATCGCCGCGCCCAGGTCCTGGCAGGCGGCGAACACGTCAAGCAGGGCCGGCTCCCACAGGTTCCAGTCGGGCGCGCCCGGCCGCTCGATATGGCTGCCGATCTGGATGCCCGCCATCCCCAGCTCGCCCATACACCGTTCGAGTTCCTTAATGGCCAGCTTGGGATCCTGCATCGGCAGCGTGCCCAGGGCGATGAAGCGGTCGGGGTGGGCCCGGCACCGCTCGGCCAGGTCGTCGTTGAGATACCGCGAGACTTCCAAGGCGTCCTCGGCCTTCGCCCAATACCCGAACATCACCGGCACCGTCGAGACCACCTGCACCTGGACGTTGTCCAGCTCCATGTCGCGCAGCCGCGGCTCGGCGTGCAGGCAGTTGGGCTTCACATCGCGGAAGAACTTGCCGTCGATCGACATCCGCGCCCCGCCCGCGAATTGGCCCGGGTCATCCTCGGGGATCGGGGTCAGATTCACCCATCCCCCATAGCCGAACTTGGCGGCGTAATCGGGGATGGTGGCGGGCAGCATGTGCGTGTGCAGGTCGATCTTGAACATGGCAGGCATGGTATGGGAGCGGCGTCCCCGGGGTGCCTCCGCCCGCACGCGACCGAAATCGCCTTGCGTCGCCGCCGCGTTTCTGGTATATTGGGCGAGAGGGGCCGGGAGCACCCAGGCCCACAGGAGGTACGAGAGATGACGCAACGACGAGGCTGGACCGTTCTGGGTATTCTGGGACTGGCCGCGGGCGCCAGCGCCCAGGCCATCACCATCGATATCGACGAGCCCTTCCTGGCTCCGGGCGACAGCACGCTCATCACGCTGTCGGCCAGCTATCCCAGCGGCGACTACGCCGTGGCGGGCGTGGCCACCGAACTGGTGGTCAATGAGATCGTCGGCGGGCTGAGCGACCTGCAACTGCTCGCCCCCATGGATGGCCCGGGCTCGAGCGCGGGCACGCTGGGTGCCGGCGGCATCAGCGGCATCGTGGCCGGTCAGCTCAATTTCCCGCCCGCCATGATCTTTGCCGACGACAGCAACCCCATCGCGTTTTACAGCTTCGTCTACACGTACACCGAGCCCCTGTCCGGCCCGGTGCTGCTTGACATCGAGACCCGCACGACCCGCTTTGACGTCTACGTCGATCGCGACAGCGCACGCAGCGAGTCTCGCCTGGATGGGCTCACCGAGGGCCACGCCCGCATCATCGTGCCCGCCCCGGCCGGCGTGATGGTGCTGGGCCTGGGCGCGCTGACGCTCGGGCGGCGGCGGCGCTGAGAGCG
>JBITAB010000172.1:0-2322 GCA_044439825.1 Phycisphaerales bacterium JB064
GTTTCGTGGCTTGTCCACGTCGTGGCCGCGCAGGACGGCGGCGTGGTAGGCCATGAGCTGCAGCGGCACAACGGCCACCATCGGGCTCAGGCACTCGGGCACGTCGGGGATGTAGAAGACGTCCTGGGCGTGGTGGCCGATCTCCTGGTCGCCCTCGGTGGCCACGGCGATGACGTGGCCGCCTCGGCTGCGAACCTCGCTGATGTTGCTCATGACCTTGTCGTACTGGCTGCCGCGGGTGGCGATGAAGACCGCGGGCATGCCGTCGTCGATCAGGGCGATGGGCCCGTGCTTCATCTCGGCGGCGGGCATGCCCTCGGCGTGGATGTAGCTGATTTCCTTGAGCTTGAGCGCACCCTCCAGCGCGGTCGGGTAGTTATACCCACGGCCAAGGAACAGCCAGTTCTCGCGTTCGATGTACTTCTCGGTGATCGCGCGGATCGAGTCGTTGAGGCTGAGCACCTTCTCGATCTTGTCGGGGATGAGCTCGAGCTCTTTGATGAGCTCGCCGCACTGCTCGGCGCTCATGAAGCGGCGGCGGGCCATGAACAGGCTGATCATCGTGAGCACGGCCACCTGGGCGGTGAACGCCTTGGTGCTGGCCACGCCGATCTCCGGCCCGGCGCGCAGGTACACGCCCGCATCGGTCATGCGCGGGATGCTCGAGCCCACGGCGTTGATGACGCCCAGCGCCAGCGCGCCACGCTCCTTGGCCTCGCTCAGGGCCGCCAGCGTGTCGGCCGTCTCGCCGCTCTGGCTGACGGCCACGACGACCGTGCCCTCCTCGATGATCGGGTTGCGATAGCGGAACTCGCTGGCGTACTCGCACTCGGCGGGCACCTTCGCGAGGTCTTCGAGCAGATACTCGCCGATCATGGCCGAGTGCAGGGCCGTGCCCTGGGCGGCCAGGATGACACGACGACTACGCACGAGTTGGGGCGCGAACTGGCGCAGGCCGCCGAGCACGACCGTGCCGTCGGCGGCGTGCAGGCGGCCTCGCATGCACGTGCGCAGGGCCGCGGGCTGCTCGAAGATCTCCTTCTGCATGAAGTGGGCGTAGCCGCCCAGCTCGATCTGCTCGAGGTCGAGCTCGAGCTGTTCCACCCGCGGCGTCACGGGGACGTTGTGGATGGTGCTGGTGGTGAACTTGTCACGCGTGATCTTGCAGACGTTGTAGTCGTCCAGCGGGAAGGCCTGGGTCGTGTGCGCGACGATGGCCGACGGATCGGACGCGACGACGTACTCGCCGTTGCCCACGCCCACGAGCAGGGCGCTGCCCTTGCGGGCGCACACCAGCGTGTCGGGTTCCTGCTCGCAGATGACGGCGATGGCGTAGGCGCCGGTGACCTCACGCAGCGCCGCCTGCACGGCCTTCTCCAGGTCCATGCCGTGCTCGGGGTCGTAGAGCTCGCCGATGAGCATGGCGAGCACTTCGGTGTCGGTCTCGCTGGTGAAGGTGTGGCCGCGCTCGGTGAGGTAGGTGCGCAGGGCGCTGTAGTTCTCGATGATGCCGTTGTGGACCAGGGCGATGCCGTTCTTGTCGTCGCGGTGCGGGTGGGCGTTGGCCTCGGTCACCCCGCCGTGGGTGGCCCAGCGGGTGTGGGCGATGCCCAGGGTGCCCTCGAAGTCGGCGTTGCCCTCGACCTGGGCCTCGAGGTTGGCCACGCGGCCGACCGCGCGAGCGACGTTGAGCCCGCCGTCGATGACCGCCATGCCGGCCGAGTCGTAGCCGCGGTATTCCAGCCGCTTGAGGCCCTCGATGAGCAGGGGACGGGCCTGGCGATGGCCAAGGTAGGCGACGATTCCACACATACACCGAATCTCCTGTTGGCGGCCCATGAGCGTCCGTGCGCGAGAGGGCGGGCCGCCCCAACGGTACACGATCGGCGTTCGGAGGGTTCGCCCTTGGGGCTTCGGCGGGATCTGGAGGGATTGAGGGGGTGATTATGGGGCGAGACGGGCTCCCGGGGCTCAGGATCGCCCGCACTGCCCCCGGATGAAGCGTTCGACGTCGTCCAGCTCCACGGGCTTGGGCAGCACTGGGATATGCCGGACGGCCTCGGGCAGGCTGCTCGGCTCGTGGCCCGTGAGCAGCACCATGGGGATGTTGGCGGCCTCGAGCGTGGGGATGAGCGGGTAGACCTGCTCGTCGCCCAGGTTGACGTCGAGGATTGCGGCGCAGGGCGGGGTGGCCCTGGCCATGGCGCTCGCCTGCGCGACGCTGGAGGCCGGGCCGATAACGGTGAAGCCGCGATGCTCGAGCTCGTCCTTCATGGCCAGCGCGAGGGGGGCCAGGTCCTCGACGAGCAGGACGGAGGGCCG
>JBITAB010000173.1:0-2322 GCA_044439825.1 Phycisphaerales bacterium JB064
TGGCAGTACCGGCGCACGCTCAATCAATCCTCGACGACTTTCTCCTCGAAGTCCGAGCGACGCCCGTCGTTACGCCCTCGTCCTCCTCGGCAGACATCGAAGTACTCGTTCGCTACATTCTGCCTCCATGGCAGGGTGTGATCCACAACGGGGGTACGCTGCTCGTCCGCGCTGAGAGCGGCGGAGAGGCGTCCTTTTTCGACCCGCAGTGCGTTCGCGATTACGACTTTCCCCCTCCCTGCGAGCCCTGGGGCTGGGTCGATGGGCTCGTATCGCTGGACGGCACACAGGTGAGTGGCATCATGGCCGGACAACTGCACTGGGCCGTTTCGTTTCCTGGTCGCGTCGATAATCCGCTTTCCCTCTGGACGGTGACGTGGATCCCCGAGGACTTCACGCCTCGGGCCGTCCGCATTGTGGCAGAGTCGCCTGGGTGCTTCGGCTGGACGCCGGATTTGGGCCGCTTTACGGAGCAAACCCCCGACCCCGGCCACGCCACCATCATCGTGCGCACCGACTGCCTGGCCGACCTCGACGGCAGCGGCGAGCTGGACGTCTTCGACTTCATCGCGCTGCAGAACTTCTTCGCCGACGGCAGTCCCGTGGCCGACCTCGACGCCGACGGCGTGCTCACGGTGTTCGACTTCCTCGTGTTCCTCAACGCGTTCGATGCGGGGTGCCCGTAAGAGCCCGGGCACCGCACGGGATCCATGAGCCGGATCGCAGGCCGTAGCCCTCCTCTGGGCCTTCTGCTCCTCACGCCACGCCAGCCGGACGCGCAAATGCTGCGCGTTCGAAGATTCCTCCACGATTGATGCTCAAGTCGCCCCCCGATCGTCCCAAAGTTGGTATGCCGGCGGGAGGTTCTCGGGCGAGACGTGCTCCGGGGCCCGCCGGGTACCAGTGGTCACGCGGCACACACAACCCCGCGTCCGTGCATCAGAAACGGAGTCTCGTTATGAGCGCAACGCGCTACCCGAGCCGCCAGGCGGACCTTATCGCCTGGATGCGGGCCCGGGCCAATACGTGGAAGGGCGGGCAGGCCGGTGTTCCTGACATCGGTCTCACCCAGCTCCAGGCCGATTCCTTCGACACGGCTGTAACATTGCTCGAGGATCGGCACGCTTTACAGATCGCTGCGGCCGAGGCCGCGGCCTCGGCGACCCAGCTCAAGGACGAGGCCTACGACGATGCGCTCAAGCTTCTGGGAAGCTACATGGGCATCATCGATGGCTATGGCAAGAGCACCGACGACCCGGGCGTGTGGGCCCGGGCGGGCTTTGCCGAGCCCAAGAAGGGCGGCGAGCGGCCCGCGCCGCCCACGCCCACCGTGGGCGAGACCGTCACCCAGAGCGACGGCTCGGTCCTCTTCGAGTGGGACGTGGCCGGTGGCAGCGGCGCGCAGTACGAGGTGCAGCGCTCCATCACCACGCTCGAGGGCGCCGAGGGCCCGTGGGTCATCGTCGACTTCACCGGCGCGAAGCGCTACCTCGACGAGGCCGTGCCCGTGGGCGTGCGTCGCGCGACCTACCGGGTGCGCGTGCGGCTGAGCAACGGCCAGTCGAGCGGCTGGAGCTCGGTGGCCCAGGCCAACTTCGGCACCCAGGGCAGCCAGGGCGGGCCGATGGCACGTGAAGCTTCGGGAGCGGCCTGAACTTATCTTCATGGGGAAGAACGCCCATTGGAGATCCCCTCTCCAATGGGCGTTTTCCGTGCGCTTCGAACGTTCACCCCGTGAATTCGTCCTCATAGTTTCGGCCTCGATTGCCGGTGTGCGTGATCGCTGGTATGGTCTTCCATCGACGCGCGGGAGTGCGCGCCATATATGGGAGAAACGCCATGAAGATCGACAGCCTCGAGAAGCTCTATGTTCACGAACTCAAGGACCTCTACAGCGCCGAGAACCAGATCCTGGACGCGCTGCCCAGGATGATCGAGAACGCCTCGGATGGCGAGCTCAAGAAGGCCCTCGAAGCGCACCGCCGCGAAACCGAAGAGCACGTCGGCCGCATCGTCGGGCTGTTCGAGAAGCTCGACTTCGAGCCCGGCGGGCACAAGTGCAAGGGCATCGAGGGCCTGCTCAAGGAAGGCTCGGAGGTGCTGGACGAGACCGAGGAGGACCACGTCCGCGATGCGGCCATCATCTCGGCCTGCCAGCGCGTGGAGCACTACGAGATGGCCGCGTATGGCGTGGCCCGCGCCTTTGCGAGCAAGCTCGGCCGCCACGACGATGCCGAGGTGATGACCACGACGTTGGAAGAGGAGGGCAACGCCGACCGCACGCTCACGCGGCTGGCCGAGCAACGCATCAACTTCGCGGCG
>JBITAB010000174.1:0-2317 GCA_044439825.1 Phycisphaerales bacterium JB064
CAGCATGGTACGCGTCACCTGCACGCGCTTTTGGGCGACAGGCCCAATGTAAAGAACGCAAGCCTTCATTGAAAGTTCTTCATTGGTTTGGGCACAAGCGCCGATAAGCCGGATCGGAATAGGGTGGGCGCGGCCGACGCGCCCAATGGAACAGTGGGGCGATGGCCTGTGCGTTCTCCAGGCAGCGCGTGCGCGGAGCCTGCGCCAATGAACAAAAGCGAACTCGTAGACCGTATAGCCGGCCGCATGGGTGTCCCCCGAGGCGACGCCGCCAGCACGCTCGACCTCGTCCTCGAGTGCATCATCGAGGGCCTCAACGAAGACGGCCGCGTGAAGATCTCAGGCTTCGGCAGCTTCGTCAAGCGCCACCGCAACGAACGCAAGGGGGTCAAGCCCACGACAGGCGAGCCCATCCGCATCCCCGCCAGCAATACCTGCGGCTTCAAGGCCGCCCCGGCGCTGCGTGAGCGCATTGACTCGGTCCGCGTGCCAGGCCAGCTCGAGCACAAGCCCGCCGGCCGCCAGAGCGCCACCCCGCCCGGCCGTCGCTAGCCGCCTAGCCCTCGCGCACCAGCAACACCACGGCATGGGTCTCGATGGCCCGCCCCTCGCCGACGGGCCCCACGTGCTCGCCGGTCTTGCCCTTCAGGTTCACACGCGAGGGCGGCAGGTCGAGCACCTTCGCCAGCCGCTCACGGATCTTCGCCTTGTGCGGCCCGAGCTTCGGTGCCTGCAGAAGCACGGTGACATCCACGTTCGCCAACGCCCACCCCGCCCCACGCATCAATCGCACGGCCTCAGCCAGAAAGTCCTCCGACGCCCGGTCCTGGTTGCCCGGGTCGTCGTTGGGGAAGATCTGCCCGATATCCGGCAGCGCGGCCGCACCTAAGATCGCGTCCGTCAACGCGTGGAGCAGCGCGTCGCCATCGGAGTGCGCCACCGGCCCGATGGGTCGATCGGTGTCCTGCGGCAGCAGCACCCCGCCCACGATCAGTGGCTTGCCCGCCCCGTGCGGCGCACAGGGCTCCAGCCGGTGCAGGTCATAGCCATGGCCGATGCGGATTGGCGGGTCTTGGGCGGAAAAGCCGGATATTGTTTGGGTCATCTGTGCACTGAGCCCCGTCTGTTCGCCGATGGTGTGGGGTCGGCGGCGTGTCCTGACGATAGAGGGTGAGATACGGTTGGGGCCCGGCCCCGCTGAACCCGCCGGGCCGCCCGACGTAGGTCGATCGGGTTATGGGGTCGGCCCAGGCCCCGCCGGCCAGAGTACTTGGAGCTCCCGCATGACGATGTCCCGCTTCGCACTTGTCTCCCGCCTGGCCGCTCTCACGCTGACGGTGGGGGCCCTGAGCCTTCCCCTCGGCGGCTGCTACGCCTCAAACGACCGCTACACCTACGACAGCCGCACCTGGAGCCCCAAGACCATCGTGCTGGTCGACAACCGCACCGACGAGGAACTCTGGCGCTACGACGTGCCCGTGGGCGCCAAGGTCACGCTCCGATTCGTCAACGGCGACGAGGACAACCTCCGCTTCCCCGACGAGATGCGCTGGGAGGCCAAGAGCACCATCGGCACATCCTTCAAGGACAGTGGCGAGCTGCCTTGCCCGCCCGAAGAGGTCCGCCGCGTCGACTGGTACCTGAGGCCCGCCCCCGAGTACCCACGCCCCGACGCGCCCGCCGCCGAGCCGGCCCCGCTGCCCGAGCCGCAGCAGACCCCCGAAGAGCCGGCCGAAGGCCAGGGCTGATCGACAACCCACGCTCCGCCAAGCCCCCGCCCACGCGGGGGCTGTTCATGCGCCGGTCAATTGCGCCACGCGCTCTGGCTCAGGTCGACCGACCAATCAACCCCGAAGAAGCCCGCCCCGATCACGCCCTCCAGCCCCTCTTCCAGCATCGCCGAGCTGGTGATCAGCCAGTCGGGGTATCCAACGCCCGAGATGAAGTACCGAGCCTCGTCGGCCAGTCGCCGGCCGACATCGCCGCTGCCCGCGACCACGCCCACGAGCGCCGTCTCGCTGCCCGCCCGCGGATACACGAAGTGCGCCGCCAGGTCGTCGCGTTCCAGCACGCGATCGCCCACGACCACCCGCCCACGACCCACGCGCACCGGCGCATCGCCCAACAGCGCGTCCCACAGCCGATGCGAATCGGCACACCCATACACGATCACGTTGCGGTCGGCATTCTGCGCATCATCCAGGTCAAAGGCCGTGTCCGGCACCACGTCCACCGAGCCATTGGCCCGATACTGCCACGTGTCGGCGTCATAGCGCGCCTTCGCCAGCGCCCACGCGTTCTCCTCATCGGTGCCGCC
>JBITAB010000175.1:0-2315 GCA_044439825.1 Phycisphaerales bacterium JB064
ATGAAGAAGGCCAAGATGGTCGGGCCGCAGTTCGGCGAGGACGTCAACATATTCGGCCTGCTGCACTGGTAGACGCCGAGCCCGCGCCACCGCCCCATTACCGAACACCGGCACGACCCCATCCTCAAAAACCACGGCCATGCCAGGCTTCGCCTCGCACGGGCCGACTACTTCTCCTCCGGCTCATCCTCACCCCGCTCCTCCCGCCACACCCGCACCACCGCCTCGGCCGCGCCGCGTGCCGAGGCCGGGTTCTGCCCGGTCACCAGTCGCCCGTCGACCACGACGTTCTCCTCGAAGTTGCCGGCGCCGACAAACTCTGCACCAAGCTCGCGCAGCCGTGTCTCGAGAAGGAACGGCATCGCCTCAGTCAGCTCCACCGCGGCCTCCTCGGCGTTGGTAAAGCCCGTCACCCGCATGCCCTCGACGAGCGGCGAGCCATCGCGGTCGCGCAGCTCCACCAGCGCCGCCGGCCCGTGGCACACGGCCGCCACCACGCCGCCCGCGCGGTACACGCCCTCCGCGGCAGACTTCACGTGCGGGCTTTCCGGAAAGTCCCACATCGTGCCGTGGCCGCCGGCGAAGAAGATCGCGTCGAACTTCTTCGCGTTCATGACGCCCAGCCTCGCCGTCCCGGGCACGACGCCGTCCCTCGCGAACTTCTTGAGGAAGGCCTCGCCCTCCTCGTCGACGTTCTCCAGGCTCCTCGGGTCGATCGGCGCCTCGCCGCCCTCGGGGCTGGCCAGCACCACCGCCCAGCCCGCGTCGTCGAAGACGTGCCACGGATGGGCCGCCTCGCTCAGGTAAAACCCCGTCGGCTCGCCCGTGTCGCCCAGCTCGCCGTGATTGGTCAAGACCAGCAGCACCGTGGGCCACCGGCCCGAGGGCGCCAGCGTCCGCCCCTGGCAGCCGGTGAGCAGCAGAATCGCCCCCACCACCAGCCCGAACCCTGCCATCCGCAGCCACGCCGCCATGCGTCCGCCTCCTCGCTCTTTCCGTGCCGTGCTGAAACCCGACGCCGCACCCGCCCAACAATCATGCGGGCGTCCCTGCGGCCCGTCGGCCGCGGTTAGTGGAGGTTATCGGCATGGAATCGATCATCAAGGAAATCGTCAGCGATGGCGGCATCTTCTGGATCGTCGGCGGCACCATCGCCATCGTCGCCATCCTGGGCGGCATCATCGGCGGCACCATCAAGAGCGTCTCGCGCGAGAAGACCCGCCGCGAGATCGCCGCCTACATCGCCGAGGGCTCCATGACCCCCGAGCAGGGCGAGAAGCTGATGAAGGCCGCCCCCAAGGACGCGTGCGACTGACGCCACGTCGGCAACACCCACCACACCCCCGCGACAGAAAGAGCAGCATGTACAGCGACCCCATCACCGACGGCGTGGCCCCTTCCTTCCTCGCGATGATCGCCATCGCCGGCGGCGTCTTCGTGGCCGTCATCTTCTTCTTCATGCTGTTCCTGAGCATGATCCTGCGCGGCCGCCAGCGCGAGCAGACCACGCGCGAGCTGGCCGCCTACGTCGCCGAGGGCAGCCTTACGGCCGAGGACGCCGAACGCATCCAGCGCGGCAGCCGCCCCGCCCACGAGATCCGCGAGATCGCCAGGGCCACACGGGCCAAGCCCTGCCGGAGCTGAGGCGATTCACAACGTCAGAACAATCCGCTTGCGGCACACTCCGATGCGCAGTATGCTGCGTCTATGAGCCCCACATCGCGCCTTCTTCCGCTCCTGCTCGCCTGCCCACTGTTCTTGACGGCATGCTCGAGCGTTGATCGCACCTGCCTGTATGGCCTGGGCAACCACGACCGCGTCCTCTACCGCATCGATGCCGAGGGAAGCACCGCCGTCGGCGCCATCAGTCCCGTCGCCAGCAACGCCGATCTCGCGTTGCTCGAGGATGCGGGTGAGGGCCTGGTCTACACCATCGACCGACGCGCCAACACGCTGCACACCCTCCGGCTCAGCGATGCCCGCGTCGTTTCCACCGTCCGGCTCGACGTCGACATCTGGGTCACGCGCCGCGGCCTCGCCCGCGCGCCCGACGGCACGCTCTACGGAGTGCTGCCAGGCATGCAGCTGCGCTCCATCGACCCGGCCACCGGCGCCACCATGCTCATCGGCCCCATCACCGGCGCCGAGATGGTCGAGGCCCTCGCGTTCACACCCGATGGCGAGCTCTTCGCGCTCGGCAGTGCAGGAACGAAGTTCGCCAACGCCCTCTACCGCATCGACACCAATACCGCCGCAGCAACCTTCGTCGCCGACCTGCCGGTGCCCGATGCCGACGCCCTGACATTCGCCGGCGG
>JBITAB010000176.1:0-1869 GCA_044439825.1 Phycisphaerales bacterium JB064
TCGTCACGCGCGAGGACCTCAAGATCATGCCC
Organism: Phycisphaerales bacterium JB064; assembly: GCA_044439825.1. Classification (GTDB taxonomy): domain Bacteria; phylum Planctomycetota; class Phycisphaerae; order Phycisphaerales; family UBA1924; genus JAHCJI01. The sequence goes on from JBITAB010000176.1 coordinate 33, forward strand.
GAGGGCGCGGTCATCGTCGACGTGTCCATCGACCAGGGCGGTTGCGTCGAGACCAGCCGCGTGACCACGCACGGCCAGCCGACATACATCATCGACGGCGTGGTGCACTACTGCGTGGGCAACATGCCCGGCGCCGTGGCCCGCACCAGCACCCACGCGCTCAACAACGCGACCATCCCCTGGGCCCGCAAGCTGGCCCGCTTCGGCCCCCACCAGATCGCCGAGCGCGACGCCGGCTTCGCCATGGCGATCAATGCCGACGACGGCCGCCTGCTCAACCGCCCGGTCGCCGAGGCCCACGACCTCGAGGTCGCGACGGCCTGATCTTCATTTTGGTTGACGATCTGAACGAGGCCTGGGTCTACACCCGGGCCTGTTTCTTGAGCACTCAGTGTCAAGGCCGCTGTGTGCGTTTGAAAGGGTGTCTACGCGCATCGGGCGCATGGGGAAACCCGTCCCCCACGCTCCCTCGCGTGAGGGGGATGGGCTGAACTCCCCCATTTCGAACCCATTCCTATATACAGATACCGGCCGCCCTATCGGGATGAGCCGTGGGCATTGATAGAAGCTACACCTCCGAGGCTGAAGAGTTGCAGCAGGACTCAAAATTTTTGTATTTTGTTTGTAGAATATTCCGCCTTACCTGACTCCCATTCCATTAGGGGCAATCCCGATTTGTACGATGGAGCCTCCGCGCCGGCCATTGCCGGCCCGGCATCGGGAATGCCGAGGTCTACGCTGAGGTTCTCGCGGCGAGAGGGGGCTAGAGGCGCATGTGCGGGCCGGGTGGGCCTGCGGGGAGTGGTCCATCCATGGCGGACGCTGGCCGGGCGGGTGCATCGACTGGAGAGACGTCCGGGCCCACGGTGCGGCCGGGCCGCAGGCGCGTCATCGCCTCGCTTGGCGTGGTGGGCGTGTGCGTGCTGCTGCTTGGGGCGCTGGGCGGGCTGGCCTGGGTGCGTTCGGGCGGTGAAGCTGGCGGCGGGCCCCGGGGCGGTGCGCAAGCGGCGGCGGTCGAGGTCGCCGCGGTCGAGGTCGGGCGGCTGGAGGGCAGGCGAGCCTACAGCGCCACACTGGACGCCCGGGCCCTGGTGACCATCGCCCCCAAAGTGGCCGGCACGATCACCAGCCTGCCTGTGGACCTTGGCGACATCGTCGAGAAGGGCCAGGTGCTCGCCCGGCTGGACGGAGACGAGTTCGCCCAGGCGGCGGCGCAGGCCGAGGCCGAACTCGAGGTGGTGCGGGCCCAGCAGGCCGAGGCCCAGAGCGCCGCGGAGATCGCCGCCCGCGAGCTCGATCGCACGGTCAACCTGCACAACCGCGGCATCGCCAGCGATGCGCAGCTCGACCAGGCGCGTGCGGCCGAACTGACGGCCCGCAGCGCGGTGGCGGTCGTGCAGGCCCAGCTGTCACGAGCGCGCGCGGCGTTGCAGGCGGCCCAGATCAGGCTCGGCTATGCGACCATCAGGGCGGACTGGGAGGGTGGAAACGACACCCGGGTGATCGCCCGGCGCTGGGCCGAGGAAGGCGACACAGTCGGCGCCAACACGCCCATCCTGAGCGTGGTGGAGCTCGACCCCATCACGGCGGTCTTCTACGCGACCCAGCGTGACTACGGACGGCTGAAGATCGGCCAGGCCGTGGGCGTGATGGCCGACGCGTTCCCGGGCGAATCGTGGACGGGCGAGATCTCGCGCATCGCGCCGGTGTTCGATGAGGCCTCGCGTCAGGCGCGTGTCGAGGTGCGTGTGCCCAACGCGGAGTTGCGACTCAAGCCTGGTATGTTCGTGCGGGCCGAGGTGGTGCTGGAGGTGGCCGAGGGGGCGACCATCGTGCC
>JBITAB010000176.1:1969-3965 GCA_044439825.1 Phycisphaerales bacterium JB064
GTCGAGGGATCGGGCGGGGGTGGCGCTTGAACATCCCGGCCCTGAGCGTCAAGCGGCCCGTGCTGACCACGATGCTGACGCTCATCGTGGTGACGCTGGGGCTAGCCAGCCTGCTGCAGCTGCGCATCGACCTGCTGCCGCCGGTGGAGATGCCCACGCTGACCATCCGGACCGAGTACGAGGGCGCAAGCCCCGAGGTGATGGAGCGGCTGGTCAGCGAGATCGTCGAGTCGATCGCGGCGACCATCCCCGGCGTGGAGGAGCTCACCAGCACGTCGAGCGAGGGCAGCAGCCGGGTGCGCATGACCTTCATGTGGGGCACCGATATCGATGCGGCGGCGACCGACGTGCGATCTCGGCTGGAGAGCGAGATCGACGAGCTGCCCGACGAGGTGACGCGGCCGCAGATCCGCAAGTTCGACGTCAACAGCTTCCCGATCATGATCCTGGGCATCGCCAGCGAGCTCGACCCCGTGGAGGTGACGACGCTGCTGGACGAGCAGGTGAGCCATCGATTCAGCCGCATCCCGGGCGTGGCCCAGCTGGACATCTGGGGCGGGTACAACCGCGAGGTGCGCATCGAGCTCGACCCCGCGCGCGTGCGGGCGCTGGGCCTGCCGCTCAGCGACATCCTGCAAGCGCTGCGCGATGCGAACCTCGACCGGCCGGCCGGAAGCATCGAGGAAGGTCGCTACGAGGTGACGCTGCGAGCGCCGGCCGAGTTTGGCAGCCTGACGGACATCGAGGACACGGTGGTGGCGCTGCGCGACGGGGCACCCGTGACCATCGGGCAGATCGCCACGGTGCGCGATACCTACGAGCGGCTGACACGCATCGTGCGCGTGAATGGCAAGCTGGGGCTGCGGCTGGCGATCCGCAAGCAGGCCGACGCCAACACGGTGGAGGTGGCCAACGCCGTGCTGGCCGAGATCGAGCGGGTGAACCGCGACTTCCCGCAGATCGAGGTCGTGCCGGTCATCAACCAGGGCAACTTCATCGAGCGGAGCATCCGCAACGTGGCCCAGAGCGTGCTCTATGGCGGCGGGCTGGCGGTGCTGGTGCTGCTGTTCTTCTTACGCAACATCCGCTCGACGGTTGTGATCGCGCTGGCCATCCCGATCTCGGTGGTCGCGACCTTCACGCTGATCTATGGCGGCGGGTTCACGCTCAACCTGATGACCCTCGGCGGGCTGGCGCTGGGCGTGGGCATGATGGTCGACAGCTCGATCGTCGTGCTCGAGAATATCTTCCGCCGCAAGCAGGAAGAGGGTGAGGGGCCAGCCAAGGCCGCGGTGAATGGCGCAGCGGAGGTCGGGCCGGCCATCGTGGCCAGCACGATCACGACGCTGGTGATCTTCCTGCCCGTGCTGTTCGTGCAGGGCGTGAGCGGTGTGCTCTTCGCCGAGCTTGCGTATGTCATCGCGTTCTCGCTCATCGCGGCGCTGGTGGTGAGCCTGAGCCTGGTGCCCATGCTCGCATCGAAGATCTTGAAGCCGCTGGACCACCCCGACCACGAGAATCCCAACGCCATCGACAAGCTCCGCACGCTGAGCGATCGCGGGTTTGCGGCCCTCGAGAACGGGTACCGCAGGGCCCTGGGCGTGGTGATGGATGCGCGGCTGGTGACGATGGTGGGCGCCACGGCCGTGCTTGCCGCCAGTCTGGCGATGCTACCGCTGCTTGGTCGCGAGTTCATGCCGCCCAGCGACGAGGGCGAGGTGCGCATCGATGGCGAGATGGAAGTGGGCACGCGGCTGGACATCGTCGATGCGCAGACGGAGATCATGGAGGCCATCGTCGTCGGCGCCGTGCCCGAGAAGATCGCCTGGGTGACCAGCGTGGGCGCGAGCGGATGGAACCCTGGTGACGGCGCGACGGGCGATATCCGGCTCTCGCTCGGACCGTCGGCTGAGCGTGATCGATCAAACACCGAGATCGCCAATGACCTGCGGCAGCGGCTGGAAGGACAGATCCCCGGCATGACCATTCGCACGCG
>JBITAB010000176.1:4065-11103 GCA_044439825.1 Phycisphaerales bacterium JB064
CAGGTGCTGGACATGACCGTGCGCAGCGCTTCGGGCGAAGCGGTGGCGCTGCGGAACCTGGTGATCGCCGAGCCAGGACGCGGGCCGACGGTCATCGAACGCAAGGACCAGCAGCGGTTGCTGGAGATCACGGCCGACGTCGTGGGACGTGATCTGGGCGCGGTTGCGAACGACGTGGAAGCGGCGCTCGACCAGATCGCGCGGCCGGCGGGGTACGACTTTGTTCTGGCGGGCAACGTCGAGGAGCAGCGAGAGAGCGCCCAGCAGCTCGGCATCGCGCTCGTGCTGGCGTTGGTGCTGGTGTACATGGTGCTGGCCAGCCAGTACGAAAGCCTGCGCGACCCGCTCATCGTCATGCTCGCGGTGCCGCTAGCGGTCATCGGCGTGGTGGCGATGCTGCTGGCGACCAACACGACGCTGAACGTGCAGAGCTACATCGGCTGCATCATGCTCGGCGGCATCGTCGTGAACAACTCGATCCTGCTCGTCGATCAGGCGGGCCGGCTGCGCAAGGACGGCATGGGCACGCGGGCGGCAGCGATGGAAGCCGGGCGGCGCAGGTTGCGGCCGATCCTGATGACCTCGCTCACGACCATCCTGGGGCTCGCGCCGCTGGCGCTCGGCATCGGAGAGGGCGCCGATGCGCAGGCGCCACTGGCGCGTGCGGTGATCGGCGGGCTGCTCAGCTCGATGCTCACGACGCTGGTGGTCGTGCCCGCGGCGTACACGCTGATGCACTCGGATTCGCCCGAGAACCCGTTCCAGCCGGAGGCGCAGCCTTGAGGTGCTGGGGCGTTGCGGGGGCGGTTGTGTTGCTTGCTCTGTCGGGCTGCGCTCGGACGGCGATCGACGTGTTCGAGCCCGAATGGGGACGTGAACTCGACAAGGAACGCGAACGCTTCAGGCCGATACCGACACCGGCGTTCGAGGCCGAAGGCGAGCCCGTCGATCCCTCCCCCACCATCGCAGAGACCGGGCCGCTCGAGCTCAGCCTCGAACGCACGGTGATGCTCGCCCTTGCACGGAACCCCGACCTGCGTGTGGCCGAGCTGAATCCAGCGATCGCGGGCGCGTTTGAGCTGGTCGAGCGTGGTGTGTTCGATCCCGAGGTGTTCGCCGAGGCGAGTGTGGGCACCGAGGAATCGGTGGAAACCGCGCGAGCGACGGGCGAGCAGTTTCCCGTGCGCGGCGACACACGGGACCTAGTCGCGGGCGTGCGGCAAACGCTGCCGAGCGGCACCGATGTCGAGCTGAGCGTGAGCCAGGATCGCAACGCGTCAAACCGCGCGCCCACGCAGGAGTCGGCACGCGTGGGCCTGACGGTGACGCAGTCGCTCTTGCGAGGGTTTGGCCCGGCCGCCAACCTGGCCCGCGTGCGACAGGCCGAACTCGAGACCGAGGCGAGCCAGTACGAGTTGCGTGGCTTCGTCGAAGCATTGCTGGCCGACGCCGAGCGGGCGTACTGGCGGTATGTGCTCGCGGGGCGGCAGATCGCGATCTTCGAGCGTTCGCTTGAGCTGGCGCGAGCGCAGGCGGATGAGGCCGGGCAGCGCATCGAGGTCGGCGTCCTGCCCAGCAGCGAACTCGCGGCGTTCGAGGTGGAGGTCGCCGTTCGCGAGCAGGCGCTGATCGATGCGCGGGCTGAGGAAGCGGCGGCAGGGCTCGAACTGCTGCGGCTCGTGGGCGCCTTGGGCGCAGGCGCACCAGACCTGCGCGGGAGGGAGGTGATCGCCACCACCATGCCCGAGGCCGAGCCGGCGACGATCGAGGACGTGCCCGAACGCATCGAACTCGCCCGGCTCATCCGGCCTGACCTCGCGGAATCTCGCCTGAGGCTCGAGCAAGACCGGCTGGAAGTGATTGCGACACGGCGGGGCCTGCTGCCAAGGCTCGATGTGTTCGTCGCGCTTGGCAAGACCGGCTTTGCCGATAGCTTCGGGCCCTCGATCGAGAACCTCAGCGACGACACGTTCGATGCGACCGTGGGCGTGCGCTTCTCGCAATCGCTCGGGCGCCTGGTCGCGCGTGGCGAGCAGCGGGCCGCCATCGCTACACGCCAGCAGGCCGCGGCCGCCGTGGCGAACCTCGAGCAGATCGTGGCCTACGACGTCCGCCTCGCGGTGAACGAGGTCGAGCGTGCACGCCAGCAGATCTCGGCGAGCGCGACGACGCGCGTGCTGCAGCAGCGGACGGCGGAAGCCGAGCGTGAGCGATTCGAGGCCGGCGTCGGAACTTCGCTGCTGGTGGCACAGGCGCAGCGCGACCTGCTGGAGGCCGAGATCGCCGAGGTCGCAGCCGTTGTCGAGTATCGGCTCGCGTTGATCGGCCTGTATCTGGCCGAGGGAAGCCTGCTGGAGCGGCGCGGGATCACGATCCAGCCCAATCTCTACCCCATCCGCTAGGTGGGCCCTACGCTCGACCATGTTCGAGCTGCGCGGCATCCGTAAGGCGTTTGGGTCGGCCGTCGTGCTCGACGGCCTCGATCTAGCGATCAAACCACGGACAACCGTGGCGTTGATCGGGCCCAGCGGCTGCGGCAAGTCGACGCTATTGCGATTGATGAATGGGTTGCTCACACCCGAAGCCGGTGAAGTGCGGTTCGATGGCGAGCTGATGCAGGGCGCTTCGCTGATGCCGGCTCGCCGACGCATCGGCTATGTGGTGCAGGAGGGCGGTCTCTTCGCGCACCTGACGGCGCACCAGAACGCCACCCTGCTCGGCCGCCGATTAGGCTGGACCCGCGAGCGAGCACGGGAACGCTCGGGCGAGCTTGCCGAATTGGTGCAACTCGATCACGGCCTGTTGCAGCGATATCCGCACGAGCTCAGCGGCGGGCAACGGCAGCGGGTCGCGCTCATGCGCGCCTTGGCGAACGATCCCGAAGCGTTGCTGCTCGACGAGCCACTTGGAGCGCTCGACCCGATGGTGCGTGCCGACCTGCAGGATGAGTTGCGGGCATTGTTTGATCGGCTGAACAAGACCGTCGTGCTCGTGACCCACGACCTTGCCGAGGCGCAGCACCTGGCGAGTCGGGTTGTGCTGCTCCATGAGGGTCGCATCGCCCAGGATGGCCCGCACGAATCGCTGCTCCATGAACCCGCGAGCGACTTTGTTCGCCGGTTCGTGAATGCCCAGCGCCGGTTGCATGGTCTCGAGGGAGCACGAGCATGATGCGGCTCGTGCTTCTCATAGTGCTTTCAATGGTGGCCGTGGCCCATGGCCAGGAGACGCTCCGCGTCGGGTCGAAGAGCTTCACCGAATCGGTGCTGCTTGGCGAGATCTTGGCCGAGCGGGCGCGGCGAGAGGGTTTCACCGTCGAGCACAAGGCCGCGCTGCTGGGCACGCGTCTGGCCTTCGAGGCGGTGCGCAGCGGGGCTATCGACGTGTACCCCGACTACACCGGAACGCTGGCACGCGAGGTGTTCGCCGATCGCGGGATCACGGGCGAGGACGAGATCCGCGCAGCCTTGCGCGAGCTGGGCCTGGAGATGTCCGAGCCGATCGGCTTCAACAACACCTACGCCATCGGCGTGATGCCCGAGACGGCGGATCGCCTGGGGCTCGAGACTATCAGCGATCTTCGTGAGCATCCGGGATTGAAGTTCGGCTTCACGAACGAGTTCATCGATCGAAGCGATGGCTGGCGGGCGCTTCGAGATGCATATGGATTGCCGCAGACCGACGTGCAGGGCATCGCCCATGAACTCGGGTACAGCGCGCTCGGGAGCGGCGCCATCGATGCCAAGGAGTTGTACGCTACCGATGCCCGGATCGAGAGCATGGGGCTCGTGGTGCTCGAGGACGACCGCCGGTTCTTCCCGCCATACGACGCGGTGTGGGTGTATCGCAGCGATCTGTCATCCGAAGCCAAGGCGGTCATCGAGTCACTCACGGGGATCATCGACGAATCGGCGATGGTGAGCCTGAACGCGATGGTCGACGTCGAAGGTCGCGAGGAAGCCGACGTGGCGCGCCAATACGTCGATGGTGTGGCCAAGCGTGGCGCGGGGCTGACGCTGCGCGAACGCATCGCTCAGGCGATGTCGAACATGCCAAAGCACACGGCCGAGCACGCGATTCTCGTAGGCGTGTCGATGCTCGGCGCGATCGTGATCGCCGTGCCGATGGGCGTGGTGGCGGCCCGATCACGCGGGTTCGCCCAGGTCGTGCTGGGTGTCAGCGGCATCCTGCAAACCATCCCCAGCCTGGCTCTGCTGGCCTTGCTGGTGAGCACGCTGGCGATGACCAGCAAGGTACCCGCGATCATCGCGCTCTTCGTCTATTCACTCCTGCCCATCGTTCGCAACACCCACGCCGGGCTCGTGCAACTGCCGCAGGCGGTTCGAGACTCCGCCCGATCGCTCGGCCTTCCACGCGGGCGGATGCTGCTGGATGTCGAGTTGCCCCTTGCGCTGCCCAGCATCTTCGCGGGCATCAAGACGGCGGTGGTCATCAATGTCGGCACGGCCACGCTGGGCGGGTTCGTCGCCGCGGGCGGGTACGGCGTGCCGATCCTGGCTGGCATCCGGCGTGACGACGAGGTGCAGATCCTCGCGGGACTCATCCCAGCCGCTCTCATGGCCATCGTGCTGACGTTGGCGCTGGACGTGGCGGAGCGGCTGTGGCTGCCGTCTCGCAGCACGCGATAAGTGAAAATTCATCGAATCTTCGGTTTTGCCCGTGATCGTCCGGAGATTCCGCACTTTGTTCGTTTGAGGATGACCCTGACCGGCAGACGGGCTAGGCTGCCTAAGTTCCGCAACGCCCAGCACGAAAGGAAGGGCGCCATGGGCATCACCATCGCAGCGGCGCCGTTGACCGGCGCCTCGCTGGCAGAGCGATATGAGGCCGTTCGCGCGACCACTGACGCGTTGCGGTCGCCGCTCTCTGCCGAAGATTGCGTGGTCCAGTCGATGACCGACGCGAGCCCCACCAAGTGGCACCTGGCCCACACGACGTGGTTCTTCGAGGAGTTCGTGCTGTCGCGAGCGAACCCAGCGGCTCGCTTCGACGATCGCTTTGCCTACCTCTTCAACAGCTATTACACACAAGTGGGCGACCGCCAGCCGCGGCACGCGCGGGGCATGATGACTCGTCCGGGGCTCGACAAGGTCCTCGCGTATCGCGCACACGTGGACGAGCGCATGATGGAGTTGCTCACCAGCGGCCGGGTGAGCGACGAGGCGGCACGTGTCACCGAGATCGGGCTCAACCACGAACAGCAGCACCAGGAACTGCTCCTGACCGATATCCGGCACGCGCTGTGGTGCGGAGCCGCGTGCGAGTGTTATGACCCACGGCCGCACGAGCCCGCGGAAGCAGCCCGCAACACGTGGGTCGAGTTCGAGGGCGGTCTTCTGTGGGTAGGCTGCGACGGGCCAGACTTCTGCTACGACAACGAGCAGCCGTGCCACAAGGTCTACCTGCGGCCGTTCGCGCTGGCCAGCCTGCCAGTGACATGCGGACAATACATCGAGTTCATCGAAGACAACGGCTACGCGCGCGAGCACCTGTGGCTCGACGAGGGAGCCGCGGCGGTCAAGAGCGAGGGCTGGGAAGCCCCGATGTACTGGACCCGTTGCGACGACATCTGGCGCGTGAGCACCATGCACGGCGAGCGCGACGTCGACCCCAACGAGCCGGTCACCAACATCAGCTTCTTCGAGGCCGAGGCGTACGCACGCTGGGCCGGCGCACGGCTGCCGACCGAGTTCGAGTGGGAGGCCGGCTGCCTTCGCGACCTCGAACGCGCGGGCATCTCGTGGCGCGATGCGCTCCGCACCGCCCACATGCTCGAGCGCGGCGTGTTCCATCCGCAGGCTCCATCGCACGCTGCCGGCCAGCTCGCGGGCATGTTCGGCGGCGCGTGGGAGTGGACGCGCAGCGGCTACGACCCGTACCCCGGATACACCGCCGAGGCCGGCGCCCTGGGCGAATACAACGGCAAGTTCATGAGCAGCCAGTACGTGCTGCGTGGCGGCTCGTGCGCGACGGCCGCCGGCCACATCCGACCGACGTATCGAAACTTCTTCCACCCCGCGAAGCGCTGGCAGTTCTCCTCGCTGCGCCTCGCCAAGGACTCCGCATGACCCCCACCAGCCCCGACGCTCTCACCGATAACGACACGCATCATTCCGAGCGGCACGCCGTCGTGCTGGACTACTCCGACGCCTTCGATGGTCGCGATGCCGATGAGGACCAGGGCCGCGCCGCTGAGCTCGCCGCCTTCCGCGCCGACGCCCTCGCGGGCCTGAGCCAGCCGCAGAAGTCGATCCCGAGCAAGTACCTCTACGACGCCCTTGGCGCGAAGCTGTTCGAGGACATCACCGAGCAGCCCGAGTACTACCCCACGCGCACCGAGACGGCCCTGCTGCGGGCCCACGCGGGCGAGATCGCACAGGCCATCGGGCCGGGGGCGACGATCGTCGAGCCGGGCAGCGGCGCGGGCGAGAAGGTCGAGATCCTGCTGAGCGCTCTGGACGAGCCACGCGCGATGGTGCCGATGGACATCGCGCGTGAGCAGCTCCGACGCGTGGCTCGCACGCTGGCGGGACGCCACCCAGACCTCACCATCGTGCCGCTGTGGGCCGACTTCACCAGGCCGATCGACGTGCCCGACGAGGTTGCCTCCCTCTCGCCGCGCCTGGTTTTCTTTCCCGGCTCGACCATCGGCAACTTCCTCCCATCCGTGCAGCGAGAGCTGCTCGCCTCGCTCGCGCAGCTCGCCGGGCGCGACGGCAGCCTGCTCATCGGCTTCGACCGCATCAAGGACGCCTCGGTCCTCATCCCCGCCTACGACGACGCGGCGGGCGTGACGCGGGCCTTCGAGATGAACATCCTGCACCGGCTGGCCCGTGACCTGAGCGCCCAGGTGACACCCGAAGACTTCCGCTACGAGGCCCGCTGGAACGCCGCCGACGCGCGCGTTGAGATGCACCTGGCGGCCGCCCGCCCCACCGCCATCACGTTCGACGGCCAGCGTTTCGACTTCGCCAAGGGCGAGACGCTGTGGAACGAGAGCAGCCACAAGTACGACAT
>JBITAB010000177.1:0-2305 GCA_044439825.1 Phycisphaerales bacterium JB064
ACGGTGACGCGCTTTCCCTTGAGGCTGTCCACTCAGCCGACCGCGAGGGCTTCTTTGGCAGCGCCCGCCTTGGCGGCCTTCACCTGGTTGCGGCAGTCGTCCATCACCAGGTTGAGCAGGCGGCGGGCCTGCGGGCCGATCTGCCCGGCGTGGGCGCCGTTGCCGACGGGCTTGCCGTCGAGGGTCAGGGCGCTGGTGACGATGCTGGTGGTGCCCACGAGCATCACCTCGTCGGCCCGCAATAGCTCGTCGACGCCGACGGGGCGTTCGATGATGCTCGGGTCGAGGGCCAGGCAGCGGGCGCGGGTGGCGCCTTCCAATATCGACGCGCTGTCGAGCGAGGGGGTGACGAGCTGGCCGTCGATGGCGATGATGATGTTGCTGGCGCAGGCCTCGGTCAGCAGGCCGTCGCGCACCATGGCGACTTCCGTGGCGCCGGCCGCCTGGGCCTCGTAGGCCGCCAGCACGTTGCCTAGCAGGCTGATGCTCTTGAGGTGGCCGCGGTCCCACCGGCGGTCCTGGATCATCGCCAGGTGGGTGGTGGGCGGCTCGCTGTAGTGGCTCATGGGCGGCTGGGCGGTCGCGAACGCGAACACCGTGGGCTCGCCCTGGGTCTTCATGGTCCGGGCCCGCACGGGCTCGCCCGGCGGGGGCGTGCCGCGTGTCACCTGCACGTACATGAACGCGTCGGGCAGGTTGTTGCGCCGGCAGAGTTCCAGGCAGATGTCCGGCAGCTTGCGCGGGTCCCAGTGGATGCGGCCCTCGGCCAGGCCGCCGGCCATGCGGCCGACGTGGCGGTCGGGACAGATGACGGTGTTCTCGAAGACGCGCACGCCCTCGTACACGCCGTCGCCAAAGAGGAAGCCGCGGTCGAACACGCTGACGTGTGCGTCTGCGGCGGGGAGGTACTGGCCATTGAGGTAGACGATCACAAGAGAGAGTATCGACGTGGTGGGTGGGGGAGAATCAGAGATCGCTGTCGGTTGCGGGCTGGAAAAACCCGGGGCGATCAAAGCGTGAACGTGCCGCCCTTCGCGACACGCAAGACCCCGCCGCGGAGCGGCCTACCAGATGCTCACCGGATCCACGTCGATGGCCACGTGGGCGTCGCTGACCAGGCCGTGCTGGGCGCGGATCTTCAGCAGCCCATCCCTCAGGATGGCGGCGCTGGCGGCGTAGACCTCGAGCCCCACGCGGTACTCGTCGTGGGCCCGCTCGAGGGGGGCGGGGGCGGGGCCTTCCACCCTGGCCTTGTCGCCAAAGGCCTCGGCCAGCAGGCCGGCGATCTCGAAGGCCCTGGCCTCGGCCTTGTCGTAGAGCCGGTCTCGCGCCACGATCCACGCGGCCCGGGTGAAGGGGGGCAGGTGGGCATACTTCCTGACCTCGAGCTCGTCGGCGGCGAACCGCTCGTAGTCGTGGGTGGCGGCGGCCTGGATGCTCGGCAGGTCGGGGCTCAGGGTCTGCACGATGACCCGGCCGGGCTTCTCGCCCCGCCCGGCCCGGCCGGCCACCTGGCTGACGAGCTGGAAGGTCCGCTCTTGGCAGCGCCAGTCGGCGATGCCCAGGGCCGTGTCGGCGTCGACCACGCCCACGAGCCGGATGTTGGGGAAGTCGAGGCCCTTGGCGATCATCTGGGTGCCCAGCAGCACACGGATGGAGCCGTCGGCGATGCGGCTGAGCACGCCCTGGTAGTCGGCGGCCCGGTTCATGGTGTCGCCGTCCATGCGGGCGATCTCGGATTCGCTCAGCCCGATCGTCTCGGCGAGCTCGTCCTCCAGCCGCTGGGTGCCGCGGCCGAGGAGGATGGTCTTCTTGCCGCACGCCGGGCAGGCCTTGGGCAGCGTCTGCTCGGCCAGGCAGTGGTGGCAGCGGACCAAGCCCCTGCGGCTGAGCACGCCCTTGCGGTGGAAGACCATGGCCGCCGAGCACGAGTCGCACTGCAGGCTCCAGCCGCACATGGTGTCCGGGCAGGCGACGACCCGGGCGAAGCCGCGGCGGTTGAGCAGAAGCACGGCCTGGCCGCCCTCGTTGAGGGTCTGGCGAAGGGCGCTTTCTAAGGTTGGCCCGAGCAGCTCCATGCGGTGGGCCTGCTCGCGGGCACGCTTGCGTTCCTCGGCCAGGTCGACGACCTCGACCGTGGGCAGGCCGGCCGAGCCCGGGGCGCGGTCGGGCAGGCGCCAGAGGGTCGAGCGGCCGAGCTGGGCGTTGCGCCAGCTCTCGAGGCTGGGCGTGGCCGAGCCCAGCAGCACGGGGCAGCCCTCGATCTGGGCCCGCTTGATGGCGGCGTCGCGGCCGTGGTATCGAG
>JBITAB010000178.1:0-2302 GCA_044439825.1 Phycisphaerales bacterium JB064
CTTGATCGTTCGAGTGAAGCCCGAGAACTGCTCGCCCAGGCCCACGCCATGCTCGTGGACGCCCAGGGGGCAGAGCACGTGTTCACGCGAGAGGCCGCCACGGCGTTGCAGCAGGCGACCGAGCCCTGAAGACTGGCGCGAAACGCGACCGGAATCCGCGTCGCTGTGATGAGCACCGCCCCGAGGGAGAAGACCATGCCCGTGCACCGACACCCCGCCACCGCGTCCAAGGTCGGCGAGCCCATCACGCGGATTCCTGTCGACGCGGGCGTCATCGAGCGGCTGCGCACCAGCTACCGGCTCGTGCGCGCCCGCGAGCTCGACTTTGCTCGCACGTTCTACGCGAAGCTCTTCGAGGCCGCACCCGCCGTGCGTTCGATGTTCCCCCAGGACCTCGAGCTCCAGGCCCGCAAGCTGACGATGGCGCTGGACACCATCGTGGCCAACCTGGAGAACCCCGAGGCCAACTCGCACATGCTCGCCGAGATGGGCAGGCGTCACGCGGGCTATGGCGCCAGGCCCGAGCACTACCACCTGGTCATCGAGACCATGATCGCCTCGATGCGCGAGGTGCTGGGCGAGTCTGGCGAAGAAAAGACGCTCGAAGAATGGCGCATGGCGCTGCGGCTGATCAGCAAGCAGATGATCGACGCGTCGCGATAGCGGTCGAGTCCCAATGAATCAGCACGCAGCCCCGGCACTCGCCGGGGTTTTTGCTTGCTGTGGCGCGATGCTCTCGCGTCTCTCGCGTCGTGTGTGCCAGCGGTCGTCACCGCGAATGGCACACGCAAAACCGAAGGGAGAACACCCGTGTTTCATAGCAAACATTTGAATCGCATTGGTTCGTTCCACACAGCGGCGCTCGGCGCCATGAGCCTTCTCGCCACGGCCGGCAGCGCGATGGCGCAGGATTCCGGCCTCTCGATGAGCCTGGACCAATACAGCATCAACTCGGGCGAGTCGGTGCAGGTCGAGCTCTTCGGCCGCTTCCCCACGAGCGGGTTCGCGATGGCCGAGGCCAACTTCCATGTCTGGGGATCCACCTCGTCGTGGCTGAGCGCCAGCAGCGGCGCTATCGCCGGCCATGCCGTGTGGAACGCCAGCTTCGATCAGGCGCACATGCCCAGCGCGGGCCTGTTCGCCGACCCGACCAACCCGCTTCCCATCTGGCAGGGCGAGTGGCGTCCCGACGTGGCGGGCCCGGCATTCCTGCGTCTGCGGGCCGAGGCCGACCACTTCGCGTATTACCCCAGCGAGATGACCACCTCGACCGCCGAGGTCGCCAGCCCGGTCGCCGGCCGGCAATACCTGTGGGTCGATCCCATCGCCATCCCCGGCGTGGGCGAGGTCGCCCCGGGCGAGGGCACGGGCATGGACGTGCAACTCGATGGCTCGATCGTCGCGCAGCCCAGCCCCGACCAGAAGATCCTCATCGGCCTGCTGCTGCCGGCCGTGCAGAAGGTGCGTGAGTCAACAGTTCGCATGGATACGGACGCCCAGCCCGATCGTTCGAGTTGCAAGATCCAGCTCGCCTGCGCCACCGGCACCTTCTACCCGGTCGAGGAACTGACGCTGAACTTCACGAAGATCGAGGACCCGCTGACCGGCAAGGTTATGTACGAGCTCGACAGCGACGGCGGCATCAGCCGGTACACGCTGATCTGCCTCATCGGCCCGGATGGTCAGCTGATCTGCGGTCCCTCGGCGCTCACTGCCGGTGGTTCCACCAGTGGCCCCATCGCACGCTTCGATCGCATCCCCGGCTGCCTCACGTTCACCATCGAGCAGGACGACGTGACCGGCCAGGACGTGCTGGGCATCAGCCCCTGCGACGACGAGCCATTGTTCGTCGAGATCCCTGGCGTGCACAAGGGCCTGACCACCGGGCCCGTGCAGGTCCGCCTGATGCCGGCGTATATCAAGATCGAGGGAATTAAGGGCGAGTCCGTGGAGATCGAGGGCCTGCCCGACGGCCGCGAGGGCGAAGTGGCCTTCGAGTTCTCGCACACGGTGGACTGCGAGGCCGACTTCGACGGCGACGGCGCCCTGACCATCTTCGACTTCCTGGCCTTCCAGAACGCCTTCGATCGCGGCCTGCGGAGCGCCGACTTCAACGGCGACGGCCAGCTCAACCTGTTCGACTTCCTGGCGTTCCAGAACGCGTTCGACCGCGGCTGCCGCTAAGCCTGATTCGCAGGGAGGAGAGACCCCAGCAGCCCCCGCATGGCGACGGCCGTGCGGGGGTTTGTGCTATCTGGTGGGCCAGGCCACGCGGGCGCTGACAGGGAAGTGGTCCGACGGC
>JBITAB010000179.1:0-3355 GCA_044439825.1 Phycisphaerales bacterium JB064
ACATGTGCGGGTCGCACTTTCGGGTGACGGCGGCGACGACATCTTCCTTGGATACGACAGACATCGGATCATCCAGTGGCTGCCGAAGCTACAACGCATGCCAAAGGAGCAGTGGGAATTCCTTGCGGACTTCTTGCCTGGAGGTGGGAATCCAAAGTCCAAGCTCTCGCGACTTCGCCGCATCGCCATGATGATGGAAGGTGACGGCTACAAGGAACTCGTGGCGATCTTTCCCCGCATGATGTTGAATCAACTGGGTGTGGGTGATGACGGTGGCTTTTGCCATTGGGGCTTTACGGCTGACTTCAATGAGCTTTGGGCACGTCGGTTCGACGCCATATTCTACTTGCCCGAGGACATACTGCGAAAGTCCGATTCAGCGTCAATGGCCGCATCGCTTGAAGTGCGTGCGCCGTTTTTGGCGCGCAGTGTCGCGCAACCCGCGTTGAATACGCAGCTGGACGTGCTCATGCCCAACAATGAGCGCAAGGGCCTCCTCAAGCAGGTCGCCCGCAAGTATCTCCCAGACCACATCGTCGACCGGCCCAAGCAAGGCTTCGCGATCCCCATCGGCAAGTGGTTCCGGGACGATTGTGGCGGCTTGCGCCAACTGCTGTATGACCACCTCGAGTCGGCCGACCCGTTCCCCGGGCTTGGCGACGCGGACGTGGAGATCAGCATGGGATTCGTGCGGCAGATGCTGCGCGAGCACGACGCGGCTGGGGAGAAGTCGATCAACCCGTGGCATGGGCGTGACCACTCGCAGCGGCTGTACATGCTGCTGGTGCTGAGCATCTGGGCGAAGTGGCTCGATGGATTGCGGCGCGGTGGAAATGAAAACCCCTCGCACGGGCGAGGGGCTGGCTGAAGCAAGAGATGTCGGGCAGGATCAGCCGTTGGTGACCTTGACCTCGATGGGGCCGGGCAGGTGCACGTCGCGCTGGGGGAAGGGGATGCCGATGTCGGCCTTGTCCAGGGCGTACTTGACGTCGCGCGTCAGGCGCTCCTTGACGGCCCAGTAGTCGGCCGTGGCCGCCCACACGCGGACGGCCCAGTTGATGGACGAATCGCCCAGTTCGCTCAGGTAGATCACGGGCTCCTGTGCGGCGTCGCGGCCCTGCACGCCCTTGGCGGCGGCCATCAGCGTCTCGCGCACGGTGTCGAGGTCGGCGTCGTAGGCGGTGCCCACGGCGATATCGACGCGACGTGTCTTGTGGTGCGTCACGTTCTCGATCGTCGAGCCGAAGATCGAGCCGTTGGGCATGATGATGCGGCGGTTGTCGGGCGTGTCGAACGTGGTGGTGAACAGCTCGATCTCGTCGACCTTGGCGGTGATGCCGTTGACGTTGATGACGTCGCCCACGCGGTAGGGACGGAACACCAGCAGCATGACGCCTGCGGCGACGTTGCCAAGCGTGCCCGAGAGGGCAAGACCGATGGCAAAGCCGAGGGCGGCGAGCACTGCAGCGAAGCTGGTGGCCTCGACGCCGAGCGTCTGGAGCACCGTGACGGCGCCGATGACCAGGATGGCCCACTTGACGAGGTTGCCGAAGAACTTGGCGAGGGTCTGCTCGACCTTCGCCTTGGTCGTGGCCTTCACGGTCAGGCGCTTGGCCCAGCCCGCAAGCAGGATGACGACGATGATGAGAACGATGGCCACCACGATGGGCTGGGCCACGGCCCAGACCTCGGGAACCGTGATCTCATCAAAGTTGCCGCTCGTAATCTTCTGCCAGAGGCGCGAAGCGCCATCCGCGACCGGGTTGGGCTGAGGTGTTGGCTCGCCCGAACCGGTGGTATCTCCATCTTGCCAGAGCATGGTTTTCTCCCAGAGTTGAGTTCGAATGGTCTCAGAAGGTCGCCAGCAGGGTGACGAAGTACTTGATGTCGTTCTCCTTGGCGTCGCCCGAGTCCGAGTCGTACTCGTGCTCGATGCCCATGCGCAGGCGCAGGTCGGCGTCCTCGCTCAGCAGCACGTCGTAGGTGGCGTAGCTGACCGTGCGGACCTCGCCCAGGTCGTCCAGCGCCGGGAAGATCTCGGTGCCAGCGGCGAAGGTGTTGCGCTCGTTGATGGCCCATGTGAAGTCCAGGCCGATCAGGGCCTCGGGGTGCCAGTCGTCGTCGGTGCCGCCAAACTCTCGCGTGGCACCAGCACCGAGCCGGCCCTTGAGGGTGGCGCGGTCCTGGCCGTTATCGAGCAGGGCGCGCTCCTTGAGGAAGTCGTAGCCCAGACCGGTGAAGAGCTGCAGGCGGGTGTCCCAGTCCTGGAACTCGTCGTACTCGTAGATGCCAAAGGCGAAGATGAAGTAGCGCTCGCCGGGGAAGAGCCAGTCGTTCTCGCCACGCAGGCGGCCGTTGCTCTCGGAGACCTCGCTGCCGTCCTTGCCGTAGAGGTAGCGGGCGCGGAAGAGCGTGCGGAGGGTGTCGGTCTCTCGCTCGGTCTGAAAAATAGCGCGCAGGTTGAAATTTTCGGTGTTGCCTGAGGCGCCGTTGATGCCCAGCTCGACGCTGCGAACCCAGCCCTCGAAGAAGCCCGTCGGCTCGGAGGAGTCGACAACCTCTTCCTCGCCGGCCTCCGGGGTCTGGATTTCCTGACTGGGGAAGTCCAGCGTGGGCAGGCCGAAATCTGACGCCCACGCGCCACTGGCCAGCGAGAACGCCGCCATGCCGGCCAGAATACGGGATTTGTTCATGACACCCATCGAATCAGCTCCTTCTCATGGTCTGGACATGTGTCGTCGGCGGTTCCCCACGAGTAAGCAGAAGGGCCGACGCGAGGCAAGGAGCCAGTTTACCATGACTGGACGAGTGAGTCGAAGGTTTGAACCTTTCGACTCGCCGAGGCCCGGTGTCCGATGATGTCCATGGTGGAACACGATCCAACACGTCGTCAGGTGCTGTACGGCTCGCTCGTGCTCGGGGGGCTGGTGCTTTCCGGTTGCGCCCCATCTCGGCGGCATGTTCTGGGTCCCCCATCGCCGGTGTGGCCGATCGAGCGCCGATTTGGTGCCGATACCTACGCCGGCGCGGGAAATACCCGACCGCCTGTTGAGACGCCTGCCCCGACCGGCATGCCGCGTGTGATGCCTCGCTCTGCATGGACGAGCCAGGGGCCGACGGTGGCGCTGGCCAACCGCATGGGCCGCATCGAGCGCATCACCATCCACCACGACGCGATGGACGCGGCGGGCTTCCGATCCGCCGACGACGCGCGGACGCGGCTGCGCGACATCCAGCGCGCCCACACAAACAACGGCTGGGCCGACATCGGCTACCACTACTCGATCGATCCGATGGGCACGATCTGGGCCGCCCGCCCGATCCAGCTCCAGGGCGCTCACGTCAAGGATTGGAA
>JBITAB010000179.1:3455-11007 GCA_044439825.1 Phycisphaerales bacterium JB064
TCCTCGATGGCGATCTGGTAATCGCCCGACATGCCCATCGAGAGGATGTTGAACGAGCGGTCGACGAGGCCCTCGGTCTGGACCTCTTCGAACAGCTCGCGGCAGCGGGTGAAGACCGGCCGGCTATCTTCGGGGTTGTCGCTGTCGGGCGCGATGGTCATCAGGCCTCGGAGCTTGAGGTGGATCATCGAGTGGATCTGCTCGACCACGTGGAGCACGGCAGGCGATGGGCAGCCGCCCTTGCCGGCCTCACCCGAGCAATTAACCTGCAGCAGGATCTCGATGGGCTTCTCGCGCTTGAGGCCGACTTCCTGGAGCTCCTCGGCCACGCGGAGGCTGTCGACGCTGTGGATCAGGCGGCAGATATCGACCACCTGGCGGACCTTGTTCTTCTGGAGCTGGCCGATCATGTGCCAGCGGATGGGCTCCTGCTTGCGGGCAGGGTCGGCCCCCAGAGCGGCGCCCATGGATCGCATGCGGTTGACCTGCTCGTCGAGCATCGGGGCCCGCTGGAGGAGCTGCTGGACGCGGTTCTCGCCGAAGTCTCGGTGGCCGGCCTGCACGAGTTGGAGGATCTGGTCTGGCTCGGCGTATTTGGTAACGGCGACCAGCAGCACCTGCTGCTCTTTGCGGCCCGCCTTGGCGGCGGCGCGTTCGACACGCTCTCGGACTTCCGAGTAGCGGTGGAGGAGGTCGCCTTCGGACGCTGTCTGCCCTGCGGTGGCCATGCCCATAGCATACGCCCGCGCGGGGTTTGGCGGGCCTTGGGAGAGGGCCGGAATGCCCCGCGGCATATGGAGCATCCCACGTATGGCCGTGACGACCGACCTGCCGCCCCGCATCCAGCCCGTCGAGAAGGGCGAGGCCGCCCCAGACTTCACCCTGATGACCCAGGGCCGCGAGGAATGGACCCTCAGCCAGGCACTCGAGAACGGCGATGTGGCTCTGTGCTTCTACCCAATGGACTTCAGCCCGGTCTGCTCGGCCGAGATGAAGTGCGTGGCCGACGAGTTCGACAACTGGAAGAGCAAGGGCGTGCAGGTGGTGGGCGTGTCGTGCGACAGCTTCTTCACCCACGAGGCCTGGGCCAAGAGCCTGGACCTCAAGCAGACGCTGCTGGCCGACATGCACCGCGCGGTGTCCAAGGCCTATGGCTTCTACTGGCCCGACCTGAACGTGTCGAGCCGCGGCACCGTGCTCGTGGGCAAGGACGATGGTGGCAAGCCCGTGATCAAGTGGGTGCAGACCCGCGAGATCAAGGACGCGATGAGACTGAGCGACCTGCTTGCCCAACTCGGGTGAGCCAGGCTCGCGGGCCCTGTAGCTCAGCGGTTAGAGCAGGCGACTCATAATCGCTTGGTCCCCGGTTCGAATCCGGGCGGGGCTATTGCAGCTTGGCCGGGGTGCTGACGGCCGAGGCTTTTTCGAGCCGTTTGCGATCGGCCTCGTTCAGCATCGCCAGCACGCCGAGCTGCTCATAGACCTCCAGACGCGACTTCGCATCGACGGCCGCGTACGCCGCGTCGGTATCGATGATCGGCTTGCCCATGATCTCTTCGAGCTGCTCGCGGCTGTATTCGGGGCGTTTGGCGGCGGTCGAGGCGGTGCCGTATTGGCTGAGGTTGCTGGCGAAGATGCCTGCTGCGCTGACGGGCAGGAAGTCTTCGTACCGCAGCCCCTCGCGCGTGGCGTAGCCGAGCTTGACGAGTTCCTGCATGTCGGTGGTGCTGATGGTGCCCTTGGCCGCGCGGCCGGCATCGGTGGCGGCGTACTCGGCGTAGACCAGGTTGCGATCGAGCAGGCCCTGGAGCGATTTGGGGAAACTCGCGAAGGCCTCGCGTTGCAGGGCGAGGAAGGCGGCTTCGTCGGTCTTGGCCAGATCGGGGCTCTTCGCGCGAGAATCTTCGAAGGCCGCGAGGCACTGGTCGTACATCGCGCGGCCGGCGGGCGTAGTGGCATAGAAGCGCTGCTCGATCTCGCCGAAGCGGGCGGTGTGGCTTGATCTGGTCTCGCTGCCATCCGCCTCGACAAAGGTCACGGGCTCGGTGAGCGCCTTGTAGGCGTCCTGCCTGAGCAGCACGGGCGTGTCGCTCGCGGGGCCCTCGGTGAAGTCCTTGAAGCCCGAGTGCGGGAGCGTCGTGAGGTCCAGGTCGCTCTGGCCCAGGCGATCGGCAAGGGCGGTAACGTGCGTGGCCAGCATGGCCGAATCGATGTCGGCCTCGCCGGCCTGCGCGATGCGATCGTGGCCCAGGTGCTTGAAGTGGAGGGTGAGCCAGTCGCGGCCGCTCATGAGGAGCATGCGTTCGAGTGCACGCGTTGCGCGTTTCTCGAACGTGGTTCGGTCGCCCTCGCCCATGCACAGCTTCATAGCAGCGGTGTACACGTCCATGCACAGCGTGTTGGGCGTCAGGTGGTTGAGGTGGTGACGCTCGAAGCAGGCGATGTCGGCGGCGATCTTGAAGCCGCCCTCGCACAGGTCGGTGTAGAGCTTGGAGTCGTGGGCGTGGCCCGTCCACTTGAAGATGCGGGTGGTGGCCTCGGCGATGAGGGCGGTCGCGTCGTCCCACGAGAGTCCGCCGTCGCGTTCGCAGGTGTCGATGAGCTCGATGGCGCGCTGCGAGAACACCTGGCGTTTTGACAGTGCTTCCTCGATGCGTTTGCGCGTGGCGTCATCGAAGTAATCGCTCATGAGCAGGCTGGTGAAGACGCGGTGCTCGGGCTTGCGTGGCGAGCGGAAAGCCGTAGCAATGACCGGCTGGCTCTTGGCGCCGATGGCGGTCATGTCGTAGAAGTTGTGCGGCTCCATGCCGAAGCAGGCGAAGAAGCGGGCGATGAGGCGGTATTCGTCTGGCCGGCCGATGCGGATAGCGCCGTGCCGTTCGCCGCTGGTGCGCTCGATCTCCTCGTCACTGACGGCAAAGCCCGGATGCCGGACGGCCAGCAGGTCGCACACGGCCCGGTTGCACGCGAAGTTGACCGCCAGCGCCTTGTCATAGAGCGGCACCTCCTTGCCAAACATGGCCGAGAGCTCGGCAAAGAGGCGGTTCTGCATGTCGATCTTGTCGGCGAAGGTGGGCATGGTCATGCTCCGTGGAAGACGAGGCTCTCGATACCCAATTGTACACCGAATGGCCTAAGGTCCGAGCGTTTTAACTATTTCAGAAGGGGAAGTGATGGGTGCACGTTCAGGCTCTGTTCAATCCAGACGCGGGGCCGGTCTACGGTCTATCTCTATCGGCTGCGTCGGCGTGCTGCTGCTGGCTCTTGGCGGGCTGGCTCTGACCTTCGGCTACTTTGGCCCCGGGCTACCCCAACGCGACTACATCGCGGACCACGAGCGATTCGTAGCCGAACGGAGTGGACTGGGCGAGGCGGAACTCGCACGCACCGAGCAACTCTCGGATGAGTTAGCGGACATTCTCGACCGCGAGATCTGGCCGATCCTGGTGACCGACGATTTTCAGCTTGGTGGCACGGAGGTGCGAGAGGCTGACCTGCCTGCCGACCAGCGAGAAGCCATCGAGCGGGCTGTCGAGGCCATGGACACCAGCGGGCTCAACACGAATGTGGATGCGTTGATCACGGTGGGCTTTATGCCCGATCGCGGCAGCCTCGTGCGTTCGCTCACACGATTGTACATGGCGGCGATGCACATCGCCTGGCACAAGGGTGATGTTGGAGCGGCTATCAGTGCGTACTCGAGAATGCGTGGGCTTGCGCACGCGAATGCTCAGGGCTCCCTTTCAATCATCGGCAGGCTCGTCTCAACGGCGGTTGACATAGCCGCAACAGGGATGCTGCGGGATCTCATGGCCGACCGCGTCGCCGGTGAAGACATGCTCGAGGCATTCCTCGCATTGCACACCGGAGAGTCGGCACGATCCCCTTGGCCCACCATCGAAGCCGTCTTCGAGGGCGAACGCTTCTTTGCCAGGGACATGCTCCAATCCGACGGCATCAAGGTGCCGCTCAAGGCCGTGAATCCCGGCGCCGGGGATCGCGACCTCGGTCGGCTCAACGAGCGCGTCTTCGAAGCGTGGGCGCTGTCGGGACAAGAGAGGATCGATGCGATCCGCCGCGGCAGCCTGGAAGATGGGTGGACCAAGGACATCGGGGCGCTCGCAGGCATGGTTGCGCCGGCTTACGGAGCGTTTTTGTCTACCGAGATCGCCCGAGCATGCCACCTTCGTGCCACCGCGATCGCGCTTGCGATCGAGCTCTATCGCGTGCGTGAAGGCCACGTGCCGGCGTCTCTGGACGAGATCCCGGCAAGCATGCTATCGCCGGTACCTGTGGATGCGGTGAACGATGCGCCTTTCCGCTATGTGCTCGATGAAGACTCAGACTTGGGTTACACGCTCTATTCGGTAGGCTTCGATGGCGAAGACAACGACGCCGCGATGGCAGATAATCCTGGTGATGCGCTGCATCTCGACGGCCAGGGCGTGGACTTCGTATTCATGCCTCCGGCAAACGATGACTAATCCAGCCGCTTCACGATGCCGGCCGTCAGCACCTCGCAGCCGTCGTCGCGGATGACGATGTCGTCCTCGATGCGGACGCCCTGGATCTCCTTGCGGATGGTGTCGATGGCGTCCCACCTGACGGCGTCCTTAAACTTCTCCCGCGTGTCGGGCACATCGATGAGGCCCGGGATGAAGTAGAGGCCTGGCTCGACGGTGAAGCCGTGGCCGGCCTCGAGGGGGATATCGACGCGCACGCCCACGCCGCCGGGGCCCTGACGCGGAGGCCGGCCCGGCAGGCGCCCGCCCGCGCCGCGCACGCCCAGG
This sequence comes from Phycisphaerales bacterium JB064, assembly GCA_044439825.1. GTDB lineage: Bacteria > Planctomycetota > Phycisphaerae > Phycisphaerales > UBA1924 > JAHCJI01. The sequence continues at coordinate 8,246 of JBITAB010000179.1, forward strand.
CCGATCATGTGGCCCACACCATGGGGGAAGAACAGGCCGGCGACGCCGCGCTCGACGAGGTCGGCCGGGTCGCCCGAGAGCGCGCCAAGCCCGATGAGCCCCTCGAGCACCTTCTCGCTGCATGTGCGGTGCACGTCGTGCCATTCCACGCCCGGCTTGCACATGGCGATGCCGGCCTCTTCGGATTCGATGACGATGTTGATGATGTCGCGCTGCGTCTGGGTAGGGCTGCCAACAGGCCAAGTGCGGGTGACGTCGCCCGCGTAGCGCTTGTGCGCGGCGCCCGCGTCGATGAGCACGCACTCGCCCTTAGAGATGACACGCCCGCCCGGCGCGAAGTGAAGCACGGCGGCGTGCGGCCCGCTGCCCACGATGGTGTCGTAGGGCGTGCCATCGCCGCCGTTGCGGAAGAACTCGGCCTCGATCTCGACCTGGAGCTGGCGTTCGGTCATGCCCGCGGCCTCGCCGCTGGTGAGCATGCGGTGGGCGTAGGCGTGGCCCGCCGTGGTCGCGGCGCAGGCGGCACGCATGTTGGTGATCTCGACGTCATCGAGCACGCGACGCGCGTGCAAGAGCGCGTCGGCGAGCTCGGAGCCGAGCTTGTGGTCGGTGCCGCCACCATACGCGCCGACGGCGCAGCCCAGCATCGCGACCGGTCGACCCCTGCGCTGCACGAGCCATGGTGATAGCTCGGCGAGCGGAGCGCCCTCCCAGGTCACGTCGCCCTCCCAGGTGCGGTGGGCCTGTGTGACTTCGGGCGCGAACGCGAGCCAGGGCGAGCCTTGTCCCTCGGCAAGATCGATCGCCAGCACGCCGCCGGGGCACTGCTGTTCGGTGAGGTAGTAGTAGTCGCTGTGGGCCATGAAGGGATACACGCGGTCGTGCTGGCCTGGCACGCTGATGGGCTCGCCGGCCCCCAGCAGAACCACCGGCAGTGCACCACGCTCCCCCACCACCTGCCGGGCACGCTCTCGCAGGGCGTCGGCGGTACGCTGGCGGCGTGCGATGAGGTGGGCGGCTGGCGGGGCTGCGTTCTGGGGGCTTTGAGTGTTTTGGCTCATGGGGCCAGTGTATGGAGCCCCCATCGCGACCTACGGTTTCCCTCACCAAGAGAGGAGCAATCTATGTCAATTCGCCTGGGCGATACCGCCCCCGATTTCACCGCGAAGAGCACGCAGGGTGATATCCACTGGCACACCTGGCTGGGCGACAGCTGGGGCGTGCTGTTCAGCCATCCGGCCGACTTCACGCCGGTGTGCACCACCGAGCTCGGCGCCGTCGCCAAGCTCAAGCCCGAGTTCGACAAGCGGAACGTCAAGGTCGCGGGGCTCTCGGTCGATCCCCTGGAAAGCCACGAGAAGTGGATCGGCGACATCGAGGAGACCCAGGGCGCCGCCCTCAACTTCCCCTTGATCGCCGACGCCGACCGCAAGGTGTCCGACGCCTACGACATGATCCACCCCAACGCCGACAACACGATGACCGTGCGATCGGTGTTCGTGATCGGCCCCGACAAGAAGGTCAAGCTCACCCTGACCTACCCCGCCAGCACGGGTCGCAACTTCGACGAGCTGCTGCGCGTCATCGACTCGCTGCAACTGACCGCCAAGCACAAGCTGGCCACGCCGGCCAACTGGAAGCAAGGCCAGGACTGCATCATCGTGCCCGCCGTGAGCAACGCCGAGGCGGACAAGCTCTTCCCCAAGGGCTATACCGAGGTCAAGCCCTATCTGCGAACGACGCCGCAGCCGATCTGACTGGGCTCGATATCGACAACCTATCCCACTGACGACCCCGGCCAAGGTGCTGCTGACTGAGATCCGCGACGAGTTGCGAGCCCGGCGCGGCTGAGCGGTCCTTAGAACAGCCCGAAGAACCGCTTGCGGCGGGGTCGGGCTCCGGTCACGTCCAGCCTGTTTGGATCGACGACATCCGAGACGCGCATCGTGTCGAAGAGCTCGAGCAGGCTGTCCGTGCCCTTGGTCAGCTTGTGCTCGATCTCGCCCGGCCCCATCGGCATCACCTGCCACAGGTGGACGGTGCGTCCATCCTCGACATGTACGGTCTCAAACCCTTCACTATCGATCAATGGTGGAACGAGCAGGGTGCCGCACATGGTTGCGCCGTCCGAATAGGGCTGGGGCGGATCGCCGTTGGGCATGGAGTGGCCGTATGAGAGCCACGTATGGAACTCGTGCGGCAGCCGTGCGAGGTCTTTCAGCAATCGTATAGGCCAATACCACCGCTCGACTTCGGCCTCATCGCGTCGAAAATCTTCCTTGTCGAACTCCAACGGCCAATCCGCGGGCAGCTTGATCATGACCTCGGCATAGCGCCAGTCCTCGGCGCCGTCTGGCGTGGTCATGGGCAGCTCGGCCATGCCCGTGGTGAACAGCACATGGTAGGGCCGCTGCTCATCGGCCTTGATGATGTACACATCGATGTGGACCTGGTCGGACTTGATCTCGTGGAGCACCTTCCAGATCGGCCCGACATGGCGTTCAAAGTGCTCGCTGACCGCATCCATGAGCGGCCCGTCGCCGTGCGATTCGTAATCGGCCTGGGACCGCTTCTTGTGCCGGATGATGTTGGCATCGGGGTAGAGGTCGTCTCGCTCCATGACGGACGATAGCCAGGAGCAACCGGGCATAGAGCCGGCCCATCGCGCCAACAATGCCCCGTGACCACAGCCGCTGACAGCCTTGCACCCGCGATCAAGACCAAGCTCGACGAGCTTGCCGAGCAGTATCGCGCGGCCGGCA
>JBITAB010000180.1:0-11004 GCA_044439825.1 Phycisphaerales bacterium JB064
ACTCGCCGTCGATCCGCGGCACGCCACTGTGGGAGCCGCGCGTGTTCGGTCGCACATGGCATGTGCCTATCCAGCCACGCTGGTTTGGGCTGGTGGTCAACACGCTCTTCTATGCATCACTCGCGATGGCGTTGATGGCGCTGCTCCGCTGGTGCCGCGTGCGTCGGCGTGTCAGGCGAGGGCGCTGCGCGGCGTGTGGCTACGAGTTGGGTGAGGGCGTGGGTGTCTGCCCCGAATGCGGTCTGGTCGCGCCATCTTCGCAGAACCCGGTCTCCGATGCCTGATGCCCCCTTCCACGCGTAAAGTGGATCATGCCCACCTTTCACTATCAGGCCATCGATGCCAACGGGCAGACCGTGATGGGAAAGCTGGCCGGGGCCAGCGAGGCGGCCATCCTGGGCGAGCTCGCCGAGCGGAGCCTCGTGCCGGTGGAGGTGACCGCCGAGAAGGCCCGCATATCGCTGCGCAAGAAGGGGCTGGGCCCCAGGCAGCTGGCAACGGCCTATCAGCAAGTGGCCGACCTGCTGCGGGCGGGGGTGCCGCTGATGCGGGCCATCACGCTGCTGGCCCGGGGCAAGAGCAAGCCGCGGCGGGCGGAGATCTTCCGCCAGCTTTCCGAGAGCCTGTCGCGCGGTGAGGAACTGGCCGACGCGATGCTGGCCCAGGAGGGCGTCTTCCCGCCCACGCACATCGCGATGGTGCGGGCGGGCGAGAAGGGCGGGAGCCTCGAGCCCGTGCTCGTGCGCCTGGCCAGCATGGTGAAGGCCCAGGCCGAGCTTCGGGCCAAGCTGCTGGGGGCGCTGGCCTACCCGGCGGTGCTGGTCTTCGTGGGCGTGGGCGTGCTGAGCCTGATCTTCGGGCTGTTCCTACCCATGTTCGGCGACGTGCTCGAGCAGGTCGACCCCATGCCGCCCATCACGGTGGCCCTTTTCGCCGTGAGCGACGCCGTGACGGCCAAGGGGCCCATCACCGCCCTGGTGATCGGCGTGTTGGGCTTCATCGCGTGGCGACTGAGCAAGCGGCCCGATGTCTCCAGGGCGATCACGGTGGCGAAGACCAAGGCCCCCGTGCTGGGGCCTCTGGTGCGAAATCTGGCGGTGGCGCGGTTCTGCCGCACGTTTGGCACGATGCTGGCCAATGGTGTGCCGGTTCTGGCCGCCATGCGCATCGCCGAGGATGCGGCCGGCAACCTTCTGCTCAAGGAGGCCGTGGCCGAGGCTGCCGAGGCGGTGCGGAGCGGTGAGCCCCTGGCGGGCCCTCTGGGGGCCAGCGGGCTGTTTGACGAGGACGTGATCGAGATGATCGCCGTAGGGGAGAGCGCCAATAACTTGGCCGATGTGCTCGAGACGATCTCCGAGACCATCGAGACGCGCGTGGGGCGGTTGCTGACCACAACGGTGAGCCTGGTGGGTCCCGTGATGCTGTTGTTACTCGCTGTGGTGGTGGCGTTTGTGGCTATCGGACTGATTCTGCCGATGCTGGAATTGAGCAACGTCAGCTAGTTGCCCGGGGTATCGCATGGGCTTCGTGGAGTGGGGGTTCTTGACGCCCATTTCACACTTCCGGGGGTAACGCCGCCGGGTAAGCTAGCGTAAACTAGCCGCAGGGTCGTTCGGCCCTTGGTACTGATTCGGAACAATTGGCACGGACGGGCTGGCGCGACGAGGCGTTGGCCAAAGAGGGTGACGGAACGATGCACACGCACACGGCTGGAGTTCGGGGCGGACGGCTTTCTTCTCGTAAGGCCTTGCGTCGCAAGGCTTTCTCGCTGATCGAGATCATGATCGTGCTCGCGATCATCGTGCTGATCAGTGGTCTCGTGGGCTTCGCGCTGCTCAGCCGCCGTGACGAGGCCAACGTGAGCAAGGCCCAGATCGACATCAACACGCTCAAGAATGGCCTGCTGGACTTCAACCGCCGCTACGGCCGCTACCCGACCGAGGACGAAGGTCTGGCCGTGCTGTGGAGCAACTCGACAGCCGACCCGGAGATCGAAGAGCAGTGGTCGGCCACGATCAGCAACAACATGGCCAACGATCCCTGGGGTAATCCCTGGGAGTACAACCCCGAGGGTATTCGTCGCGAGGGGTACTACGACCTCTCGAGCAACGGCCCCGATGGCGAGCCTGAGACCGACGACGACCTCTACGCCTGGGAAGAGGACGAGGAAGGCATGGACGGCGGCGGTCTGGCGCCCCCGCCGGTCGGTTGATGCGGCACTGAAGTATCTGCGACACGGCGCTTCGGCGCGACGACGCCCCCGATGGATGGGTTGGGGCGTATAGGGGAGCATGGGGCATGGCCGGAGGCCGGGGTTTCACGCTGGTTGAGGTGCTGGTGGCCCTTGGGCTGCTGGTGATGATCGCCTCGCTGGTGCTGCCCGTTGCCCTGACCAACACCACCGCTGCCCGTGCCCAGACCGCCGAGCGCATGCTGACCCTGGCTCCGGCCGTGGCTCGGGGCGAGGCCCAGCGTTTGGGGCGCCCCGTGGCATTGGTGCTGCTGCCTTCGGAGGATGGCCAATCGCTTCGTCTGGCTGTCGTTCGCGAGCCCGACCCCGAGAGCGACAGCGCCGCCGATCAGCGGGCCGATCCGGACGATGTGAGCACGTGGCCCACGGTCGATCAGCCGCAGGACTTGCCGGACGGCACTCGGCTGTGGGCGGGCGAACTTGAGGAACTCGAATCGCTGCAGGAGGACATCGCGGCGGACGTGGAGACACCCTCGGCGCTCGAGGCGGCGTTCGCGGAGCAGATGGCCGAGGCGTTGCCCGACGAGCAGGAGGGTGAGCCGGTCGAGGCTGTAGTGCTCGCGTGGTTCCTCAGCGACGGCTCGGCGATGGCGGGCGACGCGGCCGCGGTGCGTCTGGCCGACGGGCGCATCGTGCGCATTCGTGTGAAGCCGCTCGTGGGCTCGCTGGAACTCGACTTCCAGAGCCAGGACGACGCTGCCGACGAGGACGCGTCCGCGGAGGATGAGGAACTCAGGCCCGCCGGTCTCGATGACGCCGCGACGCCGGAGGATGGAGCGGAAGACGAGCCCGAGGAGTCGGGATTTGAGGACATGGGTTTCGAGGAGCGGGGCTTCGAGGAACTTGGCTTCGAGGATCTGGGCTCACGGTTCGATGGTGACGAGCCCGACGAACCAGGCTCGCCCGAGCGACGCAGTACAACACCGCAAGATACCGACGATCCCGACACACCCGACACCAACCCCGAACCACCGCAGCCCAGATAAGGCCCACCGAGTAAGGCCCACCGAGAATCACCATGCCCCCACGCCTGCGGCGGAGCCGCACGCCAACCAAGCGACACGGAGGTGCGAACGCGGGCTTTGTCCTGCTCGATCTCGTGATTGCGCTTGCGCTGTTCGTGATCGGCGGGCTGGCGGTGCTCACGCAGATGGAGTCTGGCGCTCGGCGTGTGATCGACGCGGAGCACCGCATCGGCGCGACTGGCGTGGCGCGGACGGCTCTAGCACTTCTCGAAAGCGGAGCGATGGGCGATCGCGAGCTGAACGGGCCCGCGACGGCCTGGGCGACGCCCGCGAACGAGGCGGGCGAGATCGATCCGCAGGCCGAGTGGATGTGCGAGGTCGAGCTCGAGCCGAGTTCGTGGCCCGAGCTCTCTCTGGCGACGGTGCGTGTGCGGCGTGTGCCCGTGGGGGCCGAACCAGAGAACTGGCCCGTGCTCGCGACGTTGCGGCAATTGGTGCCGATGGATGGCTTCGAGAGCGTGCCTGGTGATGATGCCGCGGGAGGTGCGCCATGAGGCGCGTTCCGCGTGCGTTCACCATCCTCGAGGTGATGATCTCGATCGCCATCCTGGCGATGCTCACCGCTGCGCTGATGACCTTTGGTTTTTCGCTTGGCGAGCGTCGCGATCGGCTGATGCGCGAGGGCGAGCGCGGCGCGATGCTGTCGCGCGTGATGGATCGCGTGGAGCGGGTGTCGGCGAGCGCGAGGCGGCCCGCGAGCACAGGCTCGTCGTGGCTTGAGATCAAGGGGCGTGGCGTGTGGCCCGAGGCGGGCGAGTCGGGTGTGCCCGCGGGACCCGTTGGCTTCACCGGGCGGCTCGAGTTCTCGCGCGATGAGGGCGAGCTCGTGTGGCGCGAGACCAGCGAGCTGGGCGAAGAGGTTGAGCTGGTCATCGGCGACGTCGAGGCGGTGCTGGTCGACCGCTTCGATGATCTGGTGACGACCTCGGGCAGCCGGCCGCCCGTGCGCGTGAGCATCTGGCTGGCGGCGGTGGGGCGTGTTCGGCCCGCCGAGCCAACAGAGGACGAACTTGCGGGCGAGATGGCGACGCTCGATGCGTTGCCTTTGGGCGAAGAGGACGAGCTGCCCTTGCGTGCGGCCGACGTCGTGCTCGTGGTGGCAGACCCCATGGGGGTGGGCTCATGAGGCGGGCGCGGAGCGAGCGCGGGATCGCCGTGCTGGTGGTGCTGGTGGTAATCGCCATTGGAGCCCTGGCGGGCACGGTGGCGCTGCTGGCGGCCCGTAGCGCGAGCGAGGGCGCGTCGGTCTCGGCCAACCGCGTGCAGTCTCGGCTAACCATGCGGTCGGGCGTGCTGATCCTGCAGCAGGAGTCCATCGCCCAGCGCGAGGCGGTGCTCGGTGGGGCTGACTTTGAGCTCGACGTGCCCTTCGAGGTGTTCACCCAAGGCGAGCGTTCGGGTGTTTTTCGGCTGGATGCGACGCTGACCGAAACGCCGGTGTCGCTCGATGCGCTGCTCGACGTGAACACGGCCGACGCGACGATGCTGGCCGGGCTGCCGGGGTTGGACGAGACCATCGCGGGGGCGATCGTGGCGAAGCTGCCGGTACGGTCGCTCGGCGAGTTGCTGGGCGTCGAGGGCGTGACGGTCGAGCTCTTGTATGGGGAATACGACGATTCGGGCAGGCTGATCTCGGACATGCCGCCGCTGGCGAGCTTGCTGACGGTTGGCTCTGTGGATCCAAGCTTCACCATCGGCGTGGGGTCGATCGAATCGGCCACCGAGCAGGTCGATGTTTCGGGCGAGTTCGATCAGGCCGTAGTGGACCGGGCGAGAGAACTGGTTGGCCCCCAGGAGGGCGGGGCGGCGCTGGCCACAGTGCTCGGTGAGGGGCGGCAACGGCCGAAGACGCGTGCGGATCTCGCCCAGGCGCTGCGGTCTGCCGGGCAATCGCTCGTGACGTCAGGGCAGATCATCGATGGCGTGTGCTTTGGCGCTGAGCCCGCTCGGGGGCGGGTGGACATCAACCGGGCGCCGCTCGAGGTGCTCGCGGTGTTGCCCGGGCTCGACGCCGAGTCGGCCGAGGCGATCGTGGATGCTCGGCGTTCCTTGGCGCCCGAGCAGTTGTGCGACCCGCTGTGGCCGCTTCGAGAGGGACTGGTCGATGAATCGGACATGGTCAAGCTGCTGGATCGTGTCACGACTCGGAGCGTGCGGTGGGTGCTGCGCGCCGAGGCTGGCATGTCGGCCGCGGACCGAGAGCGGTCGGTCGGGGTCGATTCGATCGAGGACGTGCAGCGCATCCGGGCCGGCATGGCGGCTGCCCAGGATGACCGGCTGAGCGACCGTGTGGCCATGGACCTGCTGGTGGATTTTTCGGGATCGAAGCCCGCCGTTGTTCCTCTGGGCGAGGTGAGCATCGCGGGCGAGTTGGCCGTGGTGGCTCGGGCTCTTGGCGGTGGTGAGCGGATAGAAGACGAGGACGCGATGGCCCAGGCGCCGGGGGTGGGGCCATGAGTGCGAGCCGTCTGGCGATCGAGTGGCACGCGGGCTGGCTGACGGCGGTGGTCGTCGGCAGCGAGAAGGGCCGGCCCAAGCTGGGGCGTAGCATGTGCGCCCGCCTGCCCGAAACGGTGAAGGCCGAGGACGCCGAGGCGGTCGGCCAGTGGGTTGGTGACCAGCTCCGCCAGGCCGGCATCGGCGTGAAGCAGGTGGCGTGGGCCGCGGGGCGGGGCGATGTGCTGCTCAAGCGGCTGAGCCTGCCCAAGCCCCCCAACGAGAACCAGATCCCCGCGATGGTGCGGCTGCAGATGAGCCGGGCGATGCCCGTGCAGGGCACGGACGCGGCGACCGATTACGTGCTGCTCGGTGAGGCCGAGGGCTCGCTCGACCTGCTCGGGGCATCGGTGCCCAGCGAGCGGCTGGCCTGGATGCGGGAGATGCTGTCGGCGGCCAAGCTGAAGCTGGCGTCGGTGGTGCTCCGGGCCCAGTGCTCGGCGTGCCTTGGTGGGCTTCCCGAGGATGGGCAAGCGCGGATCGTGGTATCGCCTGGCGCTGCTTCGGTCGAGGTGGTGGTGGTCGAGCCCGGCGGCGTGGTGACGAGCCGGGGCATCGACGCAACGTGGCCGGTTGGAGATCAGGAGGGCTTCGTCCGCCGCATCGCCGTCGAGGTGAAGCGGACGTGGATGGGGTATCGGTCGGCCCAGAACTCGCTGTCGGTCGAGAGCGCGGTGGTGCTGGGCGGCAGCCCGCTGTGCGAGTCGATCGCGCAGGCCGTGTCGGAGGTCATCGAGGTGGACTCGACGGCCCTCTCGCTGGAGGCCATCGGCGGTTCGGGCGATGCAGATGGCGCCGACCCCTCGCGCTGGCTGCCGCTGGCGGGCGTCGGGGTGACGGCCTGTGATCGCATTGATCTGTTGAGCCCCAAGCGCGCCGCGGCAACGCGGTCGAAGACGCGCGAACGCGTGCTGCTGGGCGCGATGGCGGGGATCGCGGTCGTGGGCGGGCTGGGCGTGTTTGGGTATATCGCGCTCGGCGATCTCCAGAGCGAGCTGCGAACGCTGCGCACGCAGGAGACGCGGCTCAAGAGTGAATACAGCGACCTCGTGCTGATGAAGTCTCGGCTGGAGCACCTCAAGGCGCTGCGCGAGAGCCGGCCCGAGTGGTCGGCGCACCTGGAGCGTGTGCTCGAGCACACGGCGGTGGACGGGGTGCGGATCGAGCAGCTCGGCGGCGTGTCGCGCGGCGGCGTGTGGTTTGGAGACCCCAAGGGCCAGCGGAGCTACTCGTTCCAGCAGGGCGAGTATCGCCCGGCCGTGCGCGGCGAGCTCAGCGTGCAGGGCGTGGGCGAGCAGCGCGAGCTGGCGGGCATGGTGCGTGGCCGTCTGGTGAACGACCCGTTGTACATCGTGCAGACGCAGGGGCCGGACGCCGGCGTGAGCTTCAAGCTGGACGTGGAGATGACCTCACGCTCGACGCCGGTCGAGGAAGCCGTTGAGGCCGCCGCAGAGCCCGAAACGCCAGCGGATGGCGAGGGGGGCGAGTCATGAGCCCCAAGGTCCGACTGGCCATCATCGCCGGGAGCGCGATCGGCGTCGCGGTGCTGGGATATGTTTCGTACGAGCGCTTCTACGCGAAGCCAGCGGCGGAGCTGCGCAAGACCATCGCGACCGCGAAGGGCAACAAGAACGGGTATGAGACGGCCCTGCTCGAAGAGGGTCGCGTCCGGCGCGAGCTGAGCGAGATCATCGCATCGGCCGTGCATGGCGATCGCGAATCGCTCGAGCATCGGCTGCGTACCGCGAGCGCGACGCTGGCCTTCGAGGCGGGGCTGACCAGGCTCGAGGTCAACTCGCTGCCGCCTCGTTCGCTGGGCAATCCGGCGGCGACGGCCCGCGGCGTGAAGGAGCGAGCGTTCCAGCGCACGCTTCGTGATCGCATCGATGCGAGCGAGGCGCGGGTTGTCGTGAGCGGCGAGGGCTCGCTCGAGAACGTGATGCGGGCTCTGGCGCTCGCCGAGAGCCAGCGTTGGACGCTTGGCGTGGAGAGCTGGAGCATCAAGCCACAGCGCGTGGAAGAGGGCAAGCCGGCCGTCTTCACGCTGTCGATGACCATCACCGCCCTGCTCGTGAGCGACGAGGGTTCGCTGGCCGGCGAGATCCCGATCGATCCGCTTGGTGAGGCCGAGCAGCAGCGCGTGGCGATGGTGGTGGGGGCCGATCCGTTCCGGTCGGCCCTGAAGCCCCAGCCCGTGGTGGTCGCGGCTCCTCCGCCTCCGCCCGATCCGAAGCCCGCGCCGCCGCCTCCACCGCCGGCCGGCGATGGGTGGAAGCTCGTGGGCATTATCGAGGGCACGAGCGGGCAGTATGCCATCGTGGTGCACCAGAATGGTCGCCGTCGCACGCTGTCTCTCGGTGAAGAGATCAGCGGGCTGCGGCTTGCGGCCATCGGCGGCGATGCCGCGACGTTCGAGACCAGCGAGCAGCGATACGAAGTGCGTAACGGCGAGCCACTGGCCGCCTCGGGAAGAAGGGATCGGCGATGACCGTGGACAACACCCAACACGATCTACAGCAGGCTGGCCCCAAGGCGAAGGGAGAGACGCGCATGAGCGCTGCGAAGAAGGGACAGATCGCGGCGGCCCTGATGCTGTCGTGCGGCATGGCCATGAGCGTGCAGGCGGCGCAGGAAGCCGGCGGCACGACACTCGCCGAAGCGCCCAAGACCGACCCAGCGCCTTCCGCCGACGAGCAGCAGGCGACGCGGCCGATCCGCTTCACGTTCGAGAACGCGCCGTACTCGGAGGTGCTGGGCTTCTTCTCGCGTGAGGCGCAGGTGCCCATCATCTATCAGGCGCCCGTGCCCGAGCAGGGCATGACGTTCGTGAGCGGGCAGTCGTACGACTTCGACACGGCGCTGGACATCGTCAACAGGTTCCTGCTGCCGCACAACGTGCGTCTGACGCCCGAGGGTGAATACCTGTACCTGCGCACGATCCAGGACGCGGCGCGTCAGCCGGGCGCGATCTTCCAGGGTGAGCTGCCCGACGAGGTGCGTGACGGCGCGATCGTGACGCTGGCCATCCCGCTGACCAATATCGACGCGGCCCAGGTGGCCGAGCAGGTCAAGGGCATGGTGGCGGCGTACGGCTCGCTGGTGCCCGTGCCCACGCAGAACCTGCTGATCGTGACCGAGACGGGCGAGCAGATCCGCCGCATCCGCGAGATCCTGCGACTGGTGGACAGCCAGCCGCCGAGCGACTCGGACTATCGCGTGTACACGCTGCGCAACGCCAAGGTGAACGACATCCTCGGCACGCTGCGCACGCTGGTGCCCGAGTATGAGAAGAAGATCGAGAAGCAGGGCAACCGGATCGACATCATCGACGATGTCGAGAAGCCGCCGGTCCGCTTCCAGCCCAACGAGCTGGCGAACACGATCATCGCGATCGGCCCGACGCGCCGGCTCGAGCAGGCCGCCGAGATCATCGAGATGCTCGACCAGGCCCAGGGCATGGACGGCGGGCAGCGGATGGCCAGCTTCACGCTCGAGGCCGTGACGCCCGACGACGCGGCCAGGCAGCTCGAGCGGCTGTTCTCGAGCGTCCCGCGCGAGCGCAAGCCCACGATCATCCCGATGCAGAGCCAGGGCAAGATCACCATCGTGGGCAGCGAGTCTCTGGTCATGCAGGCCGAGGCGCTGCTGGGCGAGATGGACCCTGGCCTGAACGACCGCGAGGCCAGCGGCATGCGCACCACGGTGGTGCAGTTGCAGCGCGTCGACGCCACCTCGGTGGAGCGAACTGTGGGCCGCCTGTTGTCGCCTCGCCAGCAGCAGGTGCTGCGGTTCGCGTCGCTGGGCGACGGCCGGGCGATGATGGTCACCGGGCCGGCCGCCGATGTGGAAGATTTTGAAGAACTCGCTCGCGCCTTCGATAGCCAGCAGACCTTCACGCGCGACGTGCGCACGCTGACGGTCTCGCGGGGCGATCCCAAGGCCGTGGTCGATCGCGCCATGGAGCTGTACACGCTCAGCGGTATGGATGAGCGTGAGCCGCTGCGGATCGATGTTGACGCGCCGCGCCGCATCGTGACGGTCGTGGGCCAGCGTGAGGGGCTCGACCGCTTCACCGAGTTCATGCGGCAGAGCGAGTCGGGCGTCACGGTCGATCGCGAGTCGCGGACATTCACGCTCGAGTCTTCTCGGCCGAGCGAGGTGGCCCAGCGCGTGCAACGCGTTGCCGAGGTCATGCTGCGGCCCAGCGATGGCTCGGCGTACGACGCGCCGCAGTTCGAGGCGATCGACGAGCTTGGCCAGCTGATCGTGCGGGCCGAGGAGGGTCAGTTCTCGGTGATCGAGGCGATCATCGGCCAGCTCGACAAGCCCAGTGGTGGCTCTCGCTTCGTGACGGTGCCGGTGCGCAACACCACGCCCGCGGACCTGCTGTCCCGAGTCAAGCCCGTGTTCGATGCGGAGGCGGCGCGGCGTGAAGACCCGACGCTGACCGACATCACGCTGACGCCCGATGCGGCGGCTGGTGCGATCATCGCGCGTGGTTCGTCGGGCGCCGTTGCGCTGTTCCAGGAAGTCTTGGGCCAGGTGCAGAACCTGGTGCCGCCCGCGCGTTCGACGCGGATGATCGACCTCGAGTTCGCCAGCGCCGATCAGGTGCTCCCGGCCCTCGAATCGCTGATCGCCGAGCGTGAGCCGGTGGACCCCGCTCGTGAGGCGCCGCTGCCCGAGATCACCGTGCTGGAGCGCACCAACACGCTGGTGGTGAAGGCCGAGCCCGCGCAGCACGCGATGGTGGCCGAACTGGTTCGCCGTCTCGACACGGTTGAGCCGACCGATCTGCCGCCGCTCAAGCTCCTGCAGCTGCGTACGGCCAATGCCGGCAACATCGCGCGGATGCTCAGCGACCAGTATCGTCAGCGTCCGCAGGCCGATCGTGTGGCGCGACCGGTGGATGTGCGTGCCGACGAGGCGACCAACACGCTGATCGTCTCGGCCCATGAGGAACTTCTGGCCGACATCAAGTCGTTCGTCGACGAGATCAACGAGGAGAGCACGCAGGAGCCCGATCGGGCGCCTCTGCTGTTCCGCCTGAGCGTCGCCAAGGCCACGAACGTGGCCGACGCGATGAACCGGCTGTATCCCGAGCCGCCCATCCCACGAGATCGTCGTGGCGTGCCGATGCCCTGGCTGCAGGAGCCACGCCAGGTGGTCGTGTCGGCCGATGAGTCGAGCAACTCGCTGATCATCGACGCGCCGGTGGAGATGCACGAATCG
>JBITAB010000181.1:0-2283 GCA_044439825.1 Phycisphaerales bacterium JB064
GCAGGGCGGCCCGCACGGCTTCTACGGCGTGCCCGACGTGCTGGCGGTCGAGAAGTTGCTGCGGGCCCGCTTCGGTGGCCACGGGCTTACCAGAGATGAGTCCGATAGCCGGCCATCGTCTTAGCACCACACCGAGTGCATACGCCCGCCACTCGGACGTCCAGGTCCGCATAAGTGGAGATCGGCCTGGCGATCTCGCTCGCCACTTGGCGACCATGGTCGTCTGGCTCCCTTTGCCGAAGCGGACAACGCGAAGAGCCAGAGTTTGTTGCTCACGTTCACGACGCAGGTGCGGGTGCTTCCGACGCGCTGGAGCACAGCCTTGGCGCTCGCGAGCCCCGGGGATGGGGACCCGGCGCCATAGGTTCGATAATCTGTGGCCTTACCACGTATACACGGCGCAGACCACCAGATTTCAGGTGGTTCTACCCAGTTTTCTTGTCGATCTCATCTCTGATCTTGCCCGAGGGTGGATCACTTCTCAAGGCATGCCGATACCCCAAGCGCGTGGCGTGGTTGTCTGTCACCCGCGCGATGAACGGGAGCTATTGGCCATGCATCTACTTTCGCGTATGTCAGTCGGCGCCAAGATCTGGTTGCTTGGTGGGGTCATCTTCGGTCTGGCGGTCGTGGCCATCGTGGCCGGCGGGTTGCTGACCATCAGCGTCGAGCGAGCGGGTCAAACCGCTCTGCACGAATCGATCATGGATGGGCACAAGGGCAAGCTGCGCTCGCTCGTCCAGGCCCAGACCGCCGCGCTGGGCGCCGAGTTCGCGGACCTCGAGGACGAGCAGGCAAAGCTCGACCTGATGCGAGAGCGCTTCGCGAACTCGTGGTTCAAGATCACCCTCGACGAAGAGAAGCCCACCGGCTACTTCTTCGCCTACGCCCTTGATGGCACCAACGTGGCCCACGGCGCCATGCCCGATCGCCACGGCAGGGCCCACTGGGACAGCCAGGACCCCAACGGCAAGTACACCTATCGCGAGTTCGCCACCCAGGCCAAGGCGGGCGGCGGCTTCGTCGAGTACGCCCAGAAGAAGCCCGGCGTCGAGGACATGATCCCCAAGATGTCCTATGTCGAGCTCATCCCCGGCACGACCTGGTATGTCGGCACGGGCGTGTACATCGATGACGTCCAGGAGAAGCTGGCGGCAATCCGCGCCGAATCGCACAGCAAGATGATGTCGTACGCCTCGATCGCGGGTATCGCGATGCTCGCCTACGCGCTCCTCATCGTCGTGCCCGCCACGCTGTACCTGATCCGCAAGGCCATCGTCGGTCCCATCCGCCGCACGGCCGAGGTTATGCGGGACATCGCCGAGGGCGAGGGCGATCTGACCCGCCGCATTGACGTGAAGAGCACCGACGAGGTCGGCCAGCTCGCCCAGCGGTTCAACGCCTTCGCCCAGAAGGTGCACGATCTGGTTTGGGAGGTTGTGTCCGTGACCCATGAGGTGGCCGGTGCGGCGACCGAGATCGCCGCCACCAGCGAGCAGACCTCTCGGGGCATGGGCGAGCAGAAGGACCAGATCAACCAGATGTCCGCGGCGATCGAGGAGATGAGCGTCAGCGTGGTGGAGGTCGCCAAGAAGAGCGCCGCTGCCGCCCACGACGCCGACGAGAGCGGGAGCGTGGCCCAGGATGGCGGCTCGGTGGTCGCGCAGACCGTCGAGACCATGCACCACATCCGCGAGTCTGTGAAGAGCTCCTCGCAGATCGTCGCCGAGCTCGGCCGCAGGGGCGAGGAGATCGGCCAGATCATCGCGGTGATCAACGACATCGCCGATCAGACCAACCTGCTTGCCCTCAACGCCGCCATCGAGGCGGCCCGTGCGGGCGAGCACGGCCGCGGCTTCGCCGTGGTGGCCGACGAGGTGCGCAAGCTGGCCGACCGCACCACGCAGGCGACCGAGCAGGTGAGCAACACCATCCGCGCCATCCAGAGCGAGACCAAGGTGGCCGTCGAGAACATGGACAGCGGCACCCAGTGGGTCGAGCAGGGCGTGGAGCGGGCCACCGAGGCCGGCCAGAGCCTGGAGCGCATCGTCACCAACGCACGCGAGGTCGCGAGCAAGATCCAGTCCATCGCCGCCGCCTCCGAAGAGCAGTCGGCCGCCAGTGGCGAGATCAGCAAGGGTGTCGATTCGATCAGCAACGTCTCGACCCAGGCGGCCAACGGCGCCGCCGAGGCCGCTCGCGCCGCGGGCCATCTCTCGGCCAAGAGCGAGCAGCTGAAGCAGCTGGTCGGCCAGTTCAAGGTTGCCAGCCGCTAAGGCACAC
>JBITAB010000182.1:0-2263 GCA_044439825.1 Phycisphaerales bacterium JB064
CCAGGCCGGGCTGGCGGGCTACTCCGACGCGGCCATGCGGCTCATCGCCCGCCGCCACGGCTGCCCGCTGTGCGTCACCGAGGCGCTGCTCGATCGCACGCTGCTCTCGGGCGGCCGGGGCTTCGCCAAGGCCGACCTGGGCGAGCTGCACGACAACGTGCCCGGCGGCGAGGACGACCACCCCCTCGTCGGCCAGCTCATGGGCAGCGACCCGGGCGAGATGGCCGCCGCCGCGGTGAAGATGATCGAGCAAGGCGCACGGCGGCCGAGGGAGTATCGTGAGCTTGCCGATGGGGCCTCGGGAGAGTCGTCTTCGCCTCTGGTGAGCACGCTCGACGTGCTGCCCGATGCCTCCTTCCAAGCCATTGACATCAACCTCGCCTGCCCGGTCAAGAAGATCTCACGCAAGGCTCGCGGCGGGCACTGGCTGGCCGAGCCGGATGGCGCCATCGCGATCCTGAAGGCTGTGCGCGACGCGTTGCCCGAGGCGGTGCCCTGCACGCTGAAGATCCGCCGCAGCTACGACGACACGCCCGAGATGGCCCGCAACTTCATGCGCATCTTCGACGCCGCCTACGACATGGGCTACGCCTGGGCCACCGTGCACGGCCGCACCGTGCAGCAGAAGTACGTCGGCCCCAGCCGGTGGGACCTGCTCCGCGACATCGTGCGGCAGCGGCCCGGCCGCGTCGTCTTTGGGTCGGGCGACATCTGGCAGGTGCACGACATCTTCCGCATGATCGGCTACACCGGCGTCGCGGGCGTCAGCGTCGCACGTGGCTGCATCGGCAACCCCTGGATCTTCCGCCAGGCCCGAGACCTGATGGCCGGCCAAGACCCGCGCCCCCCCACCATCGCCGAGCAGCGGCAGGTGCTCGAAGACCACTTCGAGCTCGCCCTGCGCGTCAACGCCCACATGCGCGACCCCGAGCACGTCACCGGCAAGACCATGCGCAAGTTCGCCATCCGCTTCGCCCAGCACCATCCGGCGGGGGACGAGGTGCGCAAGCGGTTTATTGGGGTGCGGGGGTTGGAGGATTGGCGGGGGGTTTTGGGGGAGTGGTACTCAGAAGAGTTCGCTGCCTCTCAGGGCTCGTAATCGGCGCCCTTGTGGCGGTCGATTAGGCTGGAGACCTCCATCCAGACCCCTATGCCAACGGCAACAACGAGCGCAACAGGACCGATCATGCGTTGAACGTCCGTTGAGCCGACGCGGGGCAAGGTCTGCCACCACATTGTAAGAGAAGCACCCATCAAGACCGCGATAAACAGCACCACCGCATGCAGCGAGTATCTCAGCAGCCGGCCAGGCAACGAAGAGAATCGCGAAAACAGCACGGCAGACCAAAACCAAACGAAGAGCAACGCAAACGAGCCGAGCGACTCAAGCAACGGAGTAAGAGGCGTCAAGCCCGCTTCTCCCCACCCCCCGGATACGCAATCCGCCCGTGGTAGATGCTCGCCACGGTCTTGGAGATCGAGTCGCCCACCGCGTCGAGCTCCTTGAGCGTCAGGTCGCAGTCGTCGAACTGGCCGTCCATCAGCCGCTTCTGGGCCAGGCGGCGGACGAGCTGGTCGATGCGGCTGGGCGTGGGGTCGGCCATCGTGCGCGTGGCGCTCTCGACGGCGTCGGCCAGCATGAGGATGGCGCACTCCTTGGTGCGAGGCTTCGGGCCCGGGTAGCGATACTCCATCTCGCTGGGCTCGCTCACCATCTCGCCCTCGCGGGCCTCGCGCTTGCTCACCTCGCCGGCCTGGGCCGACGCCTCCTTGCTCACCGCGCGGCTCTCGCGCGCGGCCTCGGCCTCCTCGGCGGCCTTCTGCTTGGCGCGGTGATAGAAGTACTCCACCAGCGTCGTGCCGTGGTGGCCCTCGATGTAGTGGTGCAGCGTGCGCGGCAGGCCAAACTCGCGCGCCAGCTCGAGCCCGTCCTTCACGTGGCCCACGATCACCAGCAGGCTCATCGCCGGGCTCAGCTTGTCGTGCTTGTTGGGCCCGCCCGCCTGGTTCTCCACGAAGTACTCGGGCTTGTTCATCTTGCCCACGTCGTGGTAGAGCGCACCGACGTAGGTCTGCAGCGCGTCGGCGCCGATGGCGTCGGCCGCGGCCTCGGCGATCGATGCCACGTTCATCGAGTGGTTGTACGTGCCCGGCGCGCGCCGCTGCAACTCGCGCAGCAGCGGGTGCTTGGGATCGCGCAGCTCGATCAGCTTCATGCCCGTCGTGATGTCGAAGGCCTTCTCGACGCTGGGCAGGATGAAGA
>JBITAB010000183.1:0-7130 GCA_044439825.1 Phycisphaerales bacterium JB064
ACGTCCTTGTCGAAGATGTACTCGTTGATGGGCCGGCGGGGCGAGCCGTGGACGGCCAGCAGCGGCACCTTCAAGGGCGAGTCGGCGTCGACCACGCGGACGCGCAGGCGGCCCAGGAAGTTGTATCGCTCGGTGCGCTTGGCCTCGTCGGGCTCGGCGTCGAACTGCTCGCGCGTCCAGTAGGCGGCCGAGGCGGCCATGGGGTTGAAGTTCGTCGGCTCATAGAGCACGGCGAAGTCGTGGTTGCCCATGAGCGACCAGGCGCATCGCTCGCGGACGAGATCGACGCAGGCCAGGGGCTCGGGGCCATAGCCCACGATGTCGCCCAGGCAGACGATCCGGTCGACGCCCTTGCTCTCAATATCGGCCAGCACCGCCTTGAGGGCGGTGGCGTTCCCGTGCATGTCGCTGATCACGGCGGTCGGCAATGAACAACCCCTCCGCGGGCACGGCCCGCTGGCTTCGAAGCCCCCGCGATCCCCGCCGGGATGGCGATGGGCGGGAGTGTACGGAAGCGACCGGCCGAAGGCCATCGCCCAATGTGAGGCCCCCGGACGGGGGATGGCCCCGGGCCCGGCGGCCGGGCTGCCAGAACGGCGGCTTGTTGGGCACAGTGTGCCCAGCTTTCCAGCCGATATGGGCCCGGAAGGTGTCGGGTTGGACCCAGGTTGGGCCATGGCAGGCAGCCGGATAGGCCGGAAAGATGGCCCAACGGTTGCAGCCCGGACGCCAGCGGGCCGATGAGAAGCCTGCGAAGTCGCCTTCCAGCCGGCCGCGGGGCGTTGGGCCCGAGGTGGTCGGCATTTATCAGGACTCAGGGTCGGCCCTCGTGTCGGCTTCAGAGAGGAGAAGGACCGCCCATGCCCGCTTCGGCAGTTTCCTACCAGCGCACGCGTGAGATGACCATCGACGAGCTGCTGCTCGAGAACCGGGTGGTGTTCCTGATCGGCGAGATCAACTTCGCCTCGGCCGCCCGGGTGATGATGCAGATGCTGTACCTCGAAGACCAGAAGCGAGGCCAGCAGATCAACTTCTACATCAACAGCCCCGGCGGCGCCGTCGACGACACGCTGGCGATTTACGACACCATGCAGTTCCTCAGCAGCCCCGTGGCGACGTACTGCATCGGCCGCGCCTACTCGGGCGGGGCGGTGCTGCTGACGGCCGGCGAGAAGGGCAAGCGGTACATCCTGCCCCACGCCAAGGTCATGATCCACCAGCCCTATGGCGGCATCACGGGCCAGGCCGAGGACATCCGTCTGCAGGCCGAGCAGATCATCAAGAGCAAGCGGGCGCTGAACGAGATCCTGGCCAGCCACACGGGGCAGGACGCGGACACCATCCAGCGTGACAGCGAGCGTGACCGTTATTTCAGCGCCGAGGAGGCGAAGGCCTACGGCATCGTGGACGAAGTGCTCCAGCACACGAAGAAGACCGGCTGAGCCGGCGAGCTTTCTGAGCCCCACTTCATCGCATCGCCCGTAGCAGACCACCCCCAGCCGGAGAAACCCGCCCATGAGCGTTGAATCGAACTATCTGGTGCCCATCGTCATCGAGAAGACCGGCCGCGGCGAGCGGTCGTACGACATCTACTCGCGCCTGCTGAAGGACAGGATCATCTTCCTGGGCGGGCCGGTGATGGACGACATGGCCAACCTGATCGTCGCCCAGTTGCTGTTCCTGGCCAACGAGGACCCCGAGAGCGACGTGCACCTGTACGTCAACTCGCCCGGCGGCAGCGTGACCAGCGGCTTGGGCATCATCGACACGATGAACTTCATCCAGCCCCAGGTGTGCACCTACATCATCGGCCAGGCCTCGAGCATGGGCTCGGTGATCGCCTCGTGCGGGGCCAAGGGCAAGCGCTTCTGCCTGCGCAACAGCCGAAACCTGATGCACCAGCCGCTCATCGGCGGCATCATGGAAGGCCAGGCGACCGATCTGGAGATCGAGGCCAAGGAGATCATCCGTCTCCGCGAGCGGCTGTACCAGATCTATTCCGACAACACGGGCCAGAGCAAGGACAAGATCGAGCGCGATTGCGACCGCAACCTGTGGCTCGACGATCAGGAAATGCTCAAGTACGGCCTGGTCGACAAGGTGCTGGAGAACATGCCGCGCACCGCCAACCACGAGAAGGACGACGAATAAGTCGTTCGGCGGCCCACGAAAAAGCCCCGACGCCGCGCACGTACGCGGACGCCGGGGACTGGGAGAAGAGCTGACCCCTCAAGCTCTTCTCAGAGCACCACGGATGGGCCCGGGCCAATCGGCTCGGGCTTGTGCATTTAGCGACGGCTGGGGTTCTGAGCGCCGCGGTTGCGCTGCTGACCGTCTTGCTCCTCGATCATGCGCTCGTACTGCGAACGCATGCTCTCGTCGGCCTTGGTGTAGGTGGCCTTGTAAACGATGTTGGGCGACAGGCGGGCGTCATCGCCCAGCTGGCCGTCACCGCGATCGTTGCCTTCGCTACCCCTGAGGGCGGGCTGGCCGCCCCAGTCGGCGCCGCGCTCGCCGCGGAGGCTGTCGACCGAGGTCGAGCCGCGATAGGCGGTGATGGTGTAGGTGTTGTCGTTCTTCATCTCGAGAACGATGGCCATGCCGGCGTTCGAGGCCATGGTCGTGGTCGTGCGATCACGATCCGTGCCCTGACGCTCGGCGTCGCGGCGGTCGCGCTCCTGGCCATCCACACGGCGATCGGTCGTGGTGGTGCGATCGGTGGTCGTCGTGCGATCAGTCGTAGTGGTGCGGTCGGTCGTGCGACGATCGGTCGTCGTGGCCCGATCCTGCATGCCGTAGGCGCTGTCCTTGCTGGTGAAGACGATGCGCTTGGCCGAGGCGTCGTAGTCGCCGCTGAAGGTGTGCATGCCGCCCTGGGCGGTCATGAAGACCAGATCGTACTTGCCGGTCTGCTCGTTCTTGCCCAGGAAGGACATGGTGCGGAGCTGGTCGTTGCCCCAGTCGCCACGAGGCGAGGTGGTCGTGGTGGTCGAGCCATCACGCTGCTGCTGGCCCGGGTTGGTGCGGGTGGAGGCGGTGTCGGCGCCCAGGATCACCGTGGTCCGCAGGATGTCGCCGCCCAGGATGGTCTGGGACGAGGCGACGCCGTCGGCCTTGTGCATGTTCTTGGAGTCGGCCTCGATGCGCTCGTTCCAGGTGTCCTGGTCCATGTCCCGATCCATGTCCTGGCCGTTGCGCTGCTGGCCGTCACGCTGTGTGTCGCGCTGCTGGGGGTTGCGGTCGTTCTCTTCCCGCTCGCCGTTGCGCTCCTGATTGCGCTCTTGGTCGCGCTGCTGATCGCGAAGGCGCTGCGCGTCGCTATCGCGCTGCAGGCCGTCGGTGCGCTGCCAGTCGTAGGTCTTGTTGAGGCCCTGCCACTGGGTGCGGTTGACCTCGATCTTCACGGTCCAGACGCCTTCGAGAGACGTGAGGAGGCTGTCGTTGGCCGACCAGCGGTCGCCGTCGCGCTCCTGCGCGCCGAGCTGGCTCTGGCGATCGGTCTGC
This sequence comes from Phycisphaerales bacterium JB064, assembly GCA_044439825.1. Lineage (GTDB taxonomy): Bacteria > Planctomycetota > Phycisphaerae > Phycisphaerales > UBA1924 > JAHCJI01. The sequence goes on from JBITAB010000183.1 coordinate 3,505, forward strand.
CTGTCCGTCTGCCTGTCGTTCTGGCGGCGGTCCTGGTCGGTGCCGCGGTTTTGGGCGATGGCGGTCGTGCTCATAAGGGCGATAGCCAGGCCGCTGGCGACGATGATTCGCTTGGCTTGCATGTTGAAGCTCCTGCTGTTGCCTCGCGGGCGCTCGTGCGTGCCGCGTGGGTGGTTGCTGATGTCGGGCCTTGTGGCCGCTGACAACACAACTTTCCCCGCCAGGTGTGGAGCCTTGCTGAAGTAGCGGTGATTTTGGTTTTATCTTGAGGCGGGCCGATCGGCGCTGGCCTCTGAAGGCCGTCAGGGCCTGTTATCGCCCACTATCCGAGCCTCGAGGCGATCGAGTTCCGACGCAAAAGCGGGGTCGGCATCGCGCAATTCCGCGATCTTGCTCGCGCCGTGCATGACGGTGGTGTGGTCGCGCCCGCCCAGATAGCCGCCGATCTCTTCGAGCGAGTGGCGAGTGTGCTTGCGCGCGAGGTACATGACCACCTGCCGCGGGCGCGCGATGGATCGGGTCTTCTTCTTGGCCTGCAGGTCGCTGAGCTTGACGCCGTAGAAGCCGATGGCCGCATCGAGGACGGCCTGCATCGTGGCGCTGGTCGGGGCGTCTTCCTTCTGGGGCGCGAGGATGGTCTCGCGGGCCATGGCCAGGTCGATGGGCCGGCCGTCGACCGACGCGCGGATCTGCAGGTTGGTGATGGCGCCCTCGAGCTCGCGGATGTTGGCGTCGATGCAGGCGGCGATGTGCTCGGCCACGCCCTCGCCCAGGGTCAGCCCGCGCAGGCGGGCCTTGGTCTGCACGATGGCGATGCGCGTCTCGTAGTCGGGCGCCTCGACGGACGAGACCAGGCCCCACTTGAAGCGGCTGACCAGCCGGTCTTCGAGGTCGGGGATGTCCTCGGGCGGCGCGTCGGAGCTGAGCACGATCTGGCGGTTGGTCTGGTAGAGCGCGTTGAAGGTGTGGAAGAACTCTTCCTGCGTGCGGTCTCGCTTGGCCAGGAAGTGCACGTCGTCGATCACGAGCATGTCGACCTGGCGGAACTCGTTGCGGAAGTCGCTCATCCGCCCGGCCTGCACCGATTCCATGAACTGGCTGGTGAACTCGTCGCACGAGACGTACTCGATCACCCAGTCGGGGTGCTGGTTGCGGATGGTGATGCAGATGGACTGCAGAAGGTGGGTCTTGCCCAGGCCCACGTCACCGTGGATGAACAGCGGGTTGTACCGCATGCCGGGTTCTTCGGCCACAGCCTTGGCCGCGGCGTGGGCGAGGCGGTTGCCCGGGCCCACGATGAAGTTCTCGAAGGTGTTGTCGGCGTTGATGGCCAGTTGGCGGGCGTTGCGCGGGGGTTTGCCCGTGCTGCCGGCCGGGCCCACGAAGCGGACGTTGACGAACTGGCCCGAGGCCATGCGGGCGGCGTCGCTGAAGGCGCGGCCGCAGTCGCGCTCCATGTGGTCACGCTGCACGTCGGTCGCGCAGCCCACGGTGAGCTGGCCCGCATCGAGCGAGATGGGCTGGAGGTCGTCGAACCACACGCGCACGAGGGTGGGGTGTTCGGCCTGGACGGTGGCTAGGGCGCGGCTCCAGAGGTCGGTGGCTTCCTTGCGGCTCTGCGTGGCGGTGCGGTCTTGCGGTGAGTTGCCAGATTGCGCAGCCGACGCGTAGCCCATTGCCAGAACCCCTGTCCGCGTGGGAAGCGTTCGGGCGGCGTGCGCATGGGACAACTGCCGCCGGTCACGGCACTTCCAGCCTTGACGATTGCGGATGTCCCAATATGCCTGCCGCTCGAACGAACGCGGGGGTGAAGATACCACAAATCGCCCGAGGTGTCAACCGTGATTGTGGATAGCTTTCGCGCGATCGGCCCTGGCGCGTGCGTCAGGCGTCTTCGTCGTCTTGCGAATCCTCGCTCGGCGCGCTGCCTGCGCTGGTCGCCTCGACCTGCGCGACCTGGCGTTCGTATTCGTGTCGGTTGGCGCGGTGGTCCATGAGAACGCGTACGCGCGCAAGGTCTTCGGGGCTCAGGCGTTGCTCGAGCGCTTGGCGGACATCACCCAGATGGGTCCTGCGTGAAATGTGACCGAGCACCAGCGTCTGGCATTCCAGCAGCGGCAGCCACTCGGCGATGTCGTCCACGTGCATGTGCATGCCGATGCGGCTGCGCTTCTGGTGGCCCTTCTCGAAGAAGGTGCACTCGGCGATGACCACCCGTGCCGTGCGGATGTCGCTGCGGAGCAGGTGGGCCCCGGGCAGGGTGTCCCCCGTGTAGGCCACCAGGGGCACCTCGAAGGTGCGGGTGATCTCCTCGCCCCGCTTCTTGAGCTCGACGAGCTTCTCCTGGGGCAGGCCCACGTACTCGTCCTTGAGCTTGGTGCGCTTCTCATAGGCGACGAAGCCCATGGATGGAGCGGTGTGCTCGGTGTGGAAGCCCCGCAGGTAGTGGTTGGGCTTCAGCGGGTGGCTCTGGCCATCCTCGAGGGGGTAGAGCTCGAAGGGCGTGCGCTGGCGCTCGAGGCCCACGTAGCCCTCCAGCATGCGGCGGACGTCACCCTCGATGCGGGCGTCGCAGGCGATCGCTCCAGAGCCCATGCCCTGGAACTGCCGCTGGGACAGGTAGTACGCCAGGCCGCCCACGTGGTCCATGTGCCCATGGCTGAGGGCGCACAGGGGGCTGGCGAGCATGGGCCGGGGGCACGCGCCCATGTCGAAGACGACGTCGAGCTCGGGCACTTGGATGCAGGTGGCCTCGCCGGCGATGGAGATGCCCTGGATGCGGTAGGGGGGCGAGTAGATGAATCCCAGCGAGGGCTCACGGGGTGGCGGCTTGGGCAGCATGTGGCGGGTGGACCTCGGCCCGTGGCGACGGGCGGGAAAGGCGCACGGGCGGCCGGTGGGCCGTCGGGCGCGGGGTTTCTGAGTACGGGGCGAGCCTAGGCGGGCTCGTGCCGGGGCGTCGGGGCGTACGCTGGGGCCATGAGCGAGACCGAGCCGCCCACCGACGCAGGCACGACGCCTTCCACCGAGGCGGGCGGTGAGCCGCAGAAGGACATACAGCAGGACGCACCGAAGGAAGGGCTGGTCGCGTTGTTCAAGCGGCTCGGGCCGGCCGGCGTGCTTGCGATCGCGTGGACGGCGATGCCGCCTCTGGGCGGGTTCCTGCTGCTGGCCTACATCGGATCGATCTCAGAGTGGCTGCGCGATCACCAGGGCAGCGGCGTGTTCATCTACGCCATCATCTTCATGTTCAGCGCGGGGTTCGGCGCATTGCCGACCTATTCGCAGGCCCTGCTCGGCGGCTGGGCGTTCGGGCCCGTCGTGGGCTTCCTGGCCGCGTGGGCCGGGTTCGTCGGGGCGTCGCTCGTGGGCTACACCATCGCGCGCACCGTGTCGCGGCGACGCGTCGAGAAGCTCATCGACGAGAACCCCAAGGCCAGGGCCGTGCGCGATGCGCTCATCGGGCATGGGCAGCTACGCACCACCGCGATCGTGGCGCTCATCCGTGTGCCGCCGAACTCGCCCTTCGCGTTGACCAACCTGGCGATGGCCGCCTCTGGCGTGCGGCTCGTGCCCTACGTCATCGGCACGGCTCTCGGCATGGCGCCACGGACATTCGCGGCAGT
>JBITAB010000183.1:7230-13986 GCA_044439825.1 Phycisphaerales bacterium JB064
TGGCGTCGCGCTCGTCGGGGGCGATCCAGTAGACCGCGTCGACGCCCTCGGCCTGCTTGATCCAGTCACGCAGCAGCATCGAGCCCGAGGTGGATCGCGGGTCGGTCATGCCGACGTGGCGGCGGAGCGTGGCGAGCAGTTCGGTGATGTGGGGCAGTTCGCCCTCGGCGGCGTTGTGGGCGTCCAAAACGTTCACGCCCGCGGCACGAAGGGCGGCCAGGCGATGCTCGAGCACCGCACGCTCTTCGAGCGAGAGGCCCGTGGCGTCGCGGACGACCAGGAGCGTGCCGTCAACGCCATTTCGAGCGACCGGGGCGCGAGAAATCGCCTGGCGCAATTCGGTGACGAGCTCGCGCGGGTTCTCGACGTGGTGCACGGGCGCTGGGAGTTGGGCCGGGGGCGCGATGATCAACTGATCGTGCGTCTCGACATGCGTGTTCATCCGGCCGGTCTCGGCAAAGCGGATGGTGAGCAGGCCGGCGGCGATAGCAGGCAGCACGACGAGGATGATGGCCAGCCCGATGCCGAAGCGTGCGGCTGCCGGGCCCGTGCGCGACGGACGCCCCGTGAGCGCACGGCGGCGCTCATGGGCACGGTGCTGACGCTCGCGGGCGCGCTGGCGGGCCGAGACGACCTGCTCGGACGCCTTGCGGTGCGTGCGCTGGGCAGCCGGCGTGCTCGCACGCACGAACGCGGGCGCGGGGGCGCCCACGTCGACGGGGATGTCGGCGACCGGACGCGGCTCCTCGGCCGGACCGACGGTGAAGGCGCCCGTCCACCAGTTCAGCAGGCGCACGTGCGTGGGCCGCTGGGCCGGCACCTTGGGCGCCTCGCGGTTGGGCAGCGGGGGCGGAGGCGTGTACGACGCGGCCTGGGCGTACTGGGGCTCAGGGGCGTCGGCGTCCATCGCCTGCTGCACGGCATCGCCCTGACGCATGCTGGGGAGCTGCGCGGGCGTGATGGCGAACATGTCCTCGGCCGACAGCACGAAGTTCAGGTCGGCGAGCATCTCGCTGGCCGAGCGGTAGCGCTTGTCGTAGTCGGTCATGGCACGGCGGACGATCCAGCGGACGGCCTCCGGGCAGGGCTGGGCGATGCGGCTGAGCCCGCCGTGGGCGGGGAAGCTGTTCTCGACCATCGAGTAGAGCACGGCGCCGGCGGCGAACACGTCGAAGCGTTCGCCATCGACCTCGTTGACCTTCACGCCACGCAAAGCCATGCGGACCATCTCGGGGTCGCGGAAGTACTCGGTGCCATGGGTGGTGAGCGTCATGGCCGAGCGCAGGTGCGTGATGAGGCCGAAGTCGACCAGTCGCGCGCGGTTGCCGTCGACGATGATGTTGTCGGGCTTGACGTCCTTGTGCCACAGCCCGCCGGCGTGATAGGCCGCGAGCGTGTCGAGCAGGTCTCGGGCGTAGCCAAGCGCCGTGCGCAGGTCGCGCTTGCTGAGCCCTTGGCCGCCGGTCATGGCGTGCATCTGCTGGGTGACGCGCGTGAGCGACTCGCCCGGCGCGTAGCGCATGACGTAGAAGAACCGCTCGTCGGTCAGCTCGTGCTCGAGCACGAGGCCCATCTTGCGGGCCGACTCGAGGCTGCGGCTCTCGCGGACGATCTGCGGGAGGCTCGAGCCCTCGCGCAGGTGGAAGGCCTTGATGACCACCTGGTCGACCTCGCCGAGCCCCTGACGCAGGAAGGCCCCGCGCTTGCGCTCGTCGGGGCGGGCAAGATAGAGCTTGCCCCCCGAGCCGCCGCCCGGCAGCGAGCCGGTGATGTCATAGCCCTCGAAAGCGCCGGTGCGGCGGGCGGGCTTGTCGGGCCCCGGGGCCGCCGCGACGATCTCGGGCAGCCGGCGTTCGAGGCCCTCGGTGAGCGGTGTGAGGCACAGCAGGCGTGCCGGGTGGCCGATGATCAGGCGGTAGAGCGCAGCGCCGAACGTGCGCACCTCGTCGGCCACGCCCTTGCCGAAGTGACCGGCCGCCGACCAGCGGCCGATGACGATGTTGGCCACCACCAGCAGACTCAGGATGGGCACGGTGATGAGGATGCCGATGAGGCGCAGGGCATCGCCGATCATGCCGATGATGAAGGCCCCGAGCTTGCGGACGATGAAGGCGAACGCCTTGACGGCGTAGACGATCAGCACGATGGCCGCGGGCAGCAGCAGCAGGATTGCCAGGATGAGCAGCAGCGGGGTGGTCATCGGTGCCTCCTGGCTGGCCGGGGGGAGGGTTTCCGGTCAGCCTTCCAGAGCGGCCTGTTCGTCTCTCCTCCTGAGCTCGGCCTGCCGGTGATAGATCTCGGCGATGGCCTCGTCGAACAGGTCGTCGTCTGCTTTGCTCGGATTGAGCTCCAGTCCGTTTCGCGCCGCCTCGCTGAGTTCGTCCTCCGTGAAGCTGAATTGCTGGACCATGGCCCTGGCCCGGAGGCGGACCATGTCTCGGACCTTGGCCAGGCGGCGGCTGACGGTGGGCTCGCTCACGCCCAGCTGGCCGGCCACGTCCCGGCCGCTCATGCCGTCCAGAACCCGCATGCGATAGATCGAGAAGTCCACGAACTCGGCCTCGTGCTCCACGGCTCGCAGGGCGGCCTCGATCTTGGCCCGGAAGACCGCCGCCTCGTACTCGGCGTCGGCCCCGATGCTGGTGGGCACGGTGGCCCAGCGTTCGTCCAGGGCTATCGCTTTCTTGCCCGAGCCGCGTTTCTGGGCCATTCGGCGGTCGATCTCGTCGCCCAGCACGTGCTTGGCGATCGCCAGCAGCCACGTGCTGAAGCGGGCGCCCCGGCTGGGGTCGTAGCGATCGATGGAGTCGCTCAGGGCGGCCAGGGTCTCTTGGGACAGGTCGCGGACGGTCTCGACGCCGATGCGGCCCTTGCCCCAGCGGGTGAGCTGGGTGCGCACGACGGGGCCGAAGGTTTCCCACAGCTCGAACCAAGCAGCTTCGTCGTTGTTTCGTAGTCGCCCGATAAAGTCGGTGCTGACGGAGTTGAGCATCCGCGATTCCCCTCAGTCCTCTGCGTGCGGGGCCCGAGTGAACGCGTGAGGCCCCCTTCATTATGACGCGCCTTGGGCCCCTGGCAGTGCGGGAAGGGGCCCAAAACCGTCTCCTCGGTGGGTTTATTAGGAGTTCGCCTCCTCGGCTTACTGCCAGGGAGGGGGGCGGACGTGTCGGTGGTGAAATCGGAGGCGGCCCGTTCCCAACAACCCCGGTGCAGAGCGAGCGGCCCACGAAGGGAAGGGCCGACGCTCGCCGGCGAGCACGAGCCCGCCGGAACACGAACGCTAAGGAGGTCGGCACATGCCATTGGTCAAGACCATCATTCGCGTCGGCGTCATCGGGACCCTCGTGGGCGGCGGGCTGATCGCCGTGGCTGGCCCCGAGCGCGTTGGCGCCGCTCTGACGCAGGCCCGCGACACCGTCAACGAGGCCATCGATCGCAACATCGATGACCCGGTGAAGATGCGGGCCCAGCTTCGCAAGCTCGAGGCCCAGTACCCCGAGCGCATCGAGCGCGTCCGCCAGGATCTGGCGACGCTGGACACCCAGAGCGGTGAGTACGAGCGTGAGCTGGCCGTCGCCCAGCGCGTGGTCGAGCTTGCCGAGGCGGACCTGGACGCCATGCAGGGCCTGTTCGCCCGGGCCGAAGAGGCCATGGCGAGCGCCGGGCATGGCACCATCGTTCGTGTGAGCTTCGGCGGCACGAAGATGGACCTGAGCGACGCCCAGGCCCGTGCGATGCAGATCGAGAAGACCCGTGATGCGTACCTGGTCGAGAGCGAGTCGATTTCTCGCGACATCGACCTGCTCGGTAAGCAGCGCGAGCGTCTGAACGACCTGCTGGCCAAGCTCGAGAGCGAGCGGGCCCAGTTCCAGAGCGAGCTGTGGAGGCTCAACCAGCAGATCGACGCGATCGCCCGCAACGAGCGCATGATCGACATGATGGAGGCCCGCCAGAAGACCCTGGACGAGCTTGGCCCGTACAAGGCCCACAGCATCGACCAGGTGAAGGACCGCCTCGCCCAGCTGCGCTCGCAGCAGGAGGCCAAGCTCGAGAGCCTGGCCACCGGGCAGAAGGAGCTCAGCTACGAGGATCGCGCCAAGCTGAGCATCGGCGGCCAGCAGGCCACCGCCCGCGTGGATCGTGTGATCGAGCTTGCGCCCAAGGTTATCGAAATCCCCGCCGTCGATCACGACGATGATGACGATCACGACCACAAGCCCGGCCGGGTGTATTGATCCCAAGCCGGTTTGAAACTTGAATCGAACGAGGCCCTCGCAGAAGTGCGGGGGCTTCTTGTTATTGTCGGCGGATTGTGATCAGACGACTTCGGGATCGATCGCGCGCTCGAGCAAGCCGGCGGCGTTTGCCTCCTGGTAGAGCCTGGTAAGCGCAAGACGGCCGGTGTCGCCCATGCTCGCCGTCAGATCGCTGACGTACATGGTGAGGTAGCGGTTGAGCAGATCGGCGTCGTTCCACTCGGGCCGGGCGGCGCTGTGGAGCTTGAGATAGGCCCGCGTGTCCTCGGGGTTGGCCCGGGCGTGGGCGACCGACGCGCTGAGCAGGCGGCTGATCTCGGCGATCGTGCCGTCTCCATGCTCGGCGTCGAGCCCCTTGCGGATGACGTTGAGCCCGAGCGGCAGCGGCTGGCCCGTGGTCTTGTGCCACCAGGCGCCCAGGTCGAGCACCTGCTTGAGGCCCATGTCCTTGAAGGTGAGCTGGGCCTCGTGGATGAGCACGCCCGCGCCGACGGCGCCTTCCAGCACGGCCGGCGCGATCTGCTGGAAGGGCATCTCCACGAGCTTGATGGCGTCGCGAGACTGGCCGAGCACGAGGCGCAGCACCAGGGCGGCCGTGGTGTTGACGCCGGGGATGGCGATGTCGGGCTTCTGGCTGCGCACGCACCCGTCGCAGTGCAGCGGGGCGTCGGTCTTGGCCACGAGCTTTGGCCCGTAGCCCTCGCCGAAGCTTGCGCCGCAGTCAGTGATGGCGTAGATGTCGGCCAGGGCCGGCCACGCGGCGGCGCTGATGGCGGTGATGTCCAGCGGCTGGCTTCGTGCCGTCTTGTTCAGGGCCTCCACGTCCTCGGGCTTGGGCTGGAAGGCGAAGCGGCCCGTGTCGATGGCGGGGGGGCGGACCCGCGTGCCATCGGGCGCGACGAACCCGGTGAGCGGCCACCACATGGCCATGTCGTCGGCGTCGGGCGAGTGGGCGAGGGTGAGGGAGATCTGCTCGGTTTGCGGCATGTTCGCAGGGTAGGTTCGCACGGCCTTGAGCGAACCGGCGCGACCCGTGCGGCTTATGATCGCATGATGCGTCACTGGTACGGCCCCGGGCCGCGGCGAAAGAGCGGGTCGTCGAAGCAGCGCGAGAAGCGCACGCGGCCGGCGTTTCGGTTGCCGCAGGTGTCACTCGGTGGTGTGCGACGCGTCCCTCGCGGTTTGCTGACGGGGCGGGCGATGCGCGGCCATCCGGCGCTCTCGGTGGGCATCTCGGTGTGCGTGCACGCGATGCTGATCGGGCTGCTCGCGCTGACGCTGTCCAGCGTCGCGAGGCATGGCGGCAGTTCGCTCGTGAGCCTCGACCTGGGCGTTGGTGAAGCTCCGGTAAGCACGTTCGATGCGCCGGTGGTCGAGGATCACCTCATCGAGACCGAGACCGAGGATGTCGACCAGGCCGACGCGGCCGCGGGGCTGGCCTCTGCCCTGGCGAGCATCGGAGCGTCGGCAGCGCCCGCACCGGTGGAGACTGAGATCCGCCGGGGGAGTGGGGGCGCCGGCGATTCGGCGGCTCCGTTGCTGGATCGTGGGCCATCGGGCGGCTCGGCGCTGACGGATCTTGGTGCGGCCAGTTCCGCCCTCGAGGGCGCGAGCTTCGCGGGCGTGAGCGCCAGGCGCGCGACGAGCGTGGTGTACGCCGTCGATGCCAGCGGCGCGATGGTGACGAGCCTGCCATTCGTTCTCGAGGAGTTGCGGCGATCGGTCTCGGCGCTCGCGCCAGACCAGAAGTTCGCCGTCGTGCTCTTTGGTCGCCGCGCGGGAGAGGACGACGATGCCGCGGGTGTTCGACTGTTTCCAGAAAACGGCATGATTCCCGCGTCGCCCGCGAACAAGGCGCAGCTCTTTACGTGGCTCGATGGCGTGCAGACGCGCGGGGCGAGCAATCCGCTCGACGGGCTGCTGGCGGCGCTCGATCGCAAGCCTCAGGTCGTGTTCCTGCTGTCGCGAAGCATCCGCCGCACCGATGGGCGTGAGGCCGTGGGCGACTGGGGCCCGGGTCGCGAGGCGATCCTGGCCGAGCTCGACAAGGCGAATCCTGTGCGTTCGAGCATCTTCGGCCCGCCGGCTCGCGCGGTGCAGGTCAAGTGCGTGCAGTTCCTCGAGGAAGACCCCACGGGCGTGATGCGGGCGATCGCCGAGGTGCACGGCGGCGGGCCCGAGAGCTACCGCCTGTTGCCAGAATCGGAGCTGCGTCGCCGATGAGAATGGTCGCGTGTGTTGTTGGGTTGCTTGCGAGCGTGGCGTGTGCGCAGGATCGCGCCGAGCTTGTTCAGGGTGTGGAGCGTTGGTCGACGCAGGCCGAAGCGCCGGGCGCCACGCTCGAGGCACGCCTGGACGCGCTCGATCGCGCGATCCGCCAACGCGATACGTTGATGAGCACGCTATCGGGTGACGCGCATCGCCCGATCTGGCTGCTCGATCAGGCGACCGACACGCTGACGCGGCTGACGCTGACGATGACCGACGCACGCATGGTGGT
>JBITAB010000183.1:14086-15278 GCA_044439825.1 Phycisphaerales bacterium JB064
CCGCAAAGGACGCAGCGATCGCGGAAGCCTCGAAGCAGGCGCCCTTCGTGGATGCCGATGGGCTCGTGAGTGCGCCGTTAGCGGTGCTCGCCGTCGAGGCGCGGGCTCGCGTGTTGCTTGAATCCGGCCAAACCGAGGCGGCCGCTCGCTGTGTGATGGAACTGCCAACGCGCCGGGACTTTGGTGGCACGGCCCAGCAGATCGAGGGCGTGGTCGATGATCGCCTCGCCGCGCTTGCCGAGCGGGTTGGCGATTGGTCCGGGATCGCGCCCGACGTTGTGCTCCGTGCTGCTCAGGCTCTGGTCAGCCGGGATCGGGCGGAGTACGACGCGAGAGCGGCAGCGATGCTTGATGGCTTGCTCGCCCGGTTCGACGCCATGAAGGCTCGGCTCGAGAAAGACGGTAAGGCGTTTGTGCCGCCAGGCGAGCAGACGCCCGCGGTGGAGTTGCTCGCGAGGTTGTGCCTCGTGCGGGCCCAACGGGGCGGTGATGATGCGGTGGCGCTGCAAGTGCGAGCGATCGAGCTTGTCGTGCGATTGCTCGATGAAGAGAAGGCCGATCTGGCGGGGTTGCTCGAGCCAACGGCCACGCTGGTTCTGAATATTCCTGAAGCTGTTCCTGTGGGAGCAAGGCGCAGGCTGCTGGAAGCGGCCATCGACCGCGAGCCGCAGCACGCGCAGGCCGATCGCTGGCGATTGGGGCTGGCGGCGGTGCTGATCAACGTGGATCGTGACTGGGCGAAGGCTCTGGAACTTGCACAGACGGCGACGCGCAGCCAGGATGGAGAGACGCGATCGCAAGCCATCTCGCTGGTTGGCGCCATTCATACGGTGCTGGTCTCGCAAGATGATCCATCGCTCGCGGCGCTCCGCGAGGCATTGGCCTTCGTGAAGCAGCATCCGTCGAGCACATCGCTCGATGCGGAGGGGCTGGCCTTGCGTGTCGCGACGATGCTCGTTGCCCAAGGCCGGGCCGAAGCGGCACGTGAGGCTCTCGCCGCGATTGGCAATGACCAAGGCAAGCGGGCGACTATCTTGCGTGCCCAGGCGCTCGCCCAGCTTGGGCGCAAGGGCGAGGCCGTTGCGGCCTTCCGGCGTGCTTCGGAAATGGTCTCGATCGAAGCCGATGGCCAGACGTATTGGCTCGTGTGGACGGCGTTGCTCGAGTTGGTGGACGAGGAGCGTCGCAGCCG
>JBITAB010000183.1:15378-34832 GCA_044439825.1 Phycisphaerales bacterium JB064
GGCCTGCCGTCGCGCAGGATCACGGTGCTCGGGAACGCGCGGATGCCGAGCTGTTGCAGCGTGCGGCTGGCCGCCTCGGTGTCGGTGCCATCGATCATGACGGCCTGCGCGTTGGCGGTAAGCAGGTCTCGCACGCGGGCGTCGCTGAGCGTGGTGCGTTTGAGCTCCTGGCACGGGCCACACCAGTCGGCGGTCACCACGGCAACCACGGGCGTGCCCGGCTGGAAGCTCATCGTCGAGATGTCGGTCGTCACTGGCATGAACTCTGGCGCGGGAGCGGTCTTCTCACCGAAGCCCATCCGCGCGAGCAGGAGGCCGGCCACGACGAAGATGACCACCGTCGCGAAGAGGCCGGCGATGGGCTTGCGTGGCTTCGTGGGCGTTGATGCGTCCTGCGCGGCGGTGGGGTCCATGGGTGCTCCTTGATCCAAAGGCGATAGGTCAGCGCCGCAAACCGCATAGGGGCGTGGTGTATTCGTCCTCCAGGCTCATACGCAGTGCTTATTGGCCCAGGAGGGGCTCGGTCAGATCGTTGAGGCTGACGACGCCTACGGGCTTGCCATGTTGCACGACGATCGCAAGGTCCGCCTCGGCGGTCAGGATGCGGCGGATCGCGACGACCGATGGCGTATCGGGAGACACCAGCACGGCCGGCTTGAGCGTGCCCGTCTCGGTGGGTTCGCCGGCGAGCAGGCCGATGGCCGACGCGACGCCCAGCAGCTTGCCGTGCTTGTCGGTCACGGGCACGGTGGTGGCGGGCGTCGGCCCCAGCACGCGGCGGATGCGATCGTGCGGCCAGTTGGCGTGCACCTTCTGGGCCATCGCCCACGAGAGCATCTCATCGCCCACGCGGCCGCGGCCAAGGGCCAGGGCGCGGTCGAGCAGCGTGCTGTGCGCGTCGGTCATGCCGGTGGGACCGCCGGCTTCCTTCAGGATGTTGGCCATGCGCTGGCGGGCGTCGGACGAGCCGCCCAGCCCGCCGCCGCCGATGAGCTTGGTCAGCGCGCCGCTGGCGAGCATCACGAGCGGCACGATGCCCGTCATGACGTAGAACACACGCAGGCCCTTGAGCACCGGCGCGAAGAGGTAGGTCAGCCGATCGGCGCCCGTGCGGAAGAGCTCCTTTGGCAGAGACTCGCCGAAGACGAGGATGATGGGCGTCACGACGGCCGACTGGACGACCAGCGTGAGGATGGGCCCGAGCCCGGCCGCGCCGAGCAGGGCCGACACGCCCAGCACGCCAATGTAGTTGCACACGTTGTTGTGCACGAGCAGCGTCGAGAGCAGGCGATCGGTGCGCGAGATCTCGCCGCGCAGCATCACGGCGGTGGCCTCGCCGCGCAGCGCCCGGCTCTCGAGGCCCAGCCTGCCCAGCGCGTACACGCCCATCTCCAGGCCGCTGGCCATCGCCGAGCCGGCAAGGCCCAGGAAGGCCACGAGCACCCACAGCAACGCCTCGCCCCCGCTCATATCGCGGGCTCCGGCTGGGGCAGTGGGGGCTCGACGGGCCGCACGAGCACGCGATCGATAGTTCGGCCCGAGACGGTCTCGACCTCGACGTGCACGGGGCCGAAGTCCACGGCGTCGCCCACCTCGGCGAGTCGGCCGAGCGAGGTCATCACGGCGCCGGCGATCGTCACCGCCTCGGGGGGGAGCTCGAAGTCTTGAGCCCGATGCTCGGTGAACAGGCGCGCCAGCTCGGTCACGGGCATGCGGCCCGGCACGCTCCAGCAGCCCAGGCCCACCATGATGATGCCATCGACGCCGGTCTCGCCATACTCGATGGGCAGACCAACGAGCCCACGCAGCAGGTCGGCGAACTCGAGCACGCCCGTGCTCTCGCCGTGCTCGTCGACGCACACGGCGGTGCGGGCCTTGCGTTCGCGCAGCTGGTTGAGCACGCGGTCGACCTTGGCGTTCTCGGGCACGTAGATGGGCTTCTCGAGGATGGGCTTGCCGCGGGCCAGCGTGGCCTTGATGTCCAGGATGCGCGTGATCACGACGCCGCGATCGTCGAACACGGGCAGGCGGTGTGTGCCGGCCTCGTGCGCGTGCCTGACGAGCTGGCCGATGGGCATGTGGGGTGTCACGGCCGGCAGGTCGAGCCGGGGCGTCATGGCCACGCGGGCTCGCACGTTGCTCAGGCCTACGACGCCCTCGAGCAGGTCCTGCTCGTGGTCATCGATCGTGCCGCCGTGCGCGCCCGCCCTGATGAGCGTTCGCACGTGCGAGGGGTCTTGTACCGACTCAACGGGCGCTGGGCGGATGAGCCGTGAGAGCGGCGCGACGATCAGCGAATCGATCGCCATGAGCAATCCGCCGAGCGCGACGTTGACCGAAAGCAGGATCGGGGCGGCGATGCGGGCCCACTGCGTGCGGAACGTGTCGGCCAGCAGCTTGGCGAGGATCTCACCAAAGAGGATGATCGCGACCAGGGGCATGACGGCCGCCAGCACGCCCAGCAGCGGCGAGCGTGTGGTCTGCAGCAGCAACGCGGCGGCCGCGAAGTACAGCACGTTGACCACCATGTTCAGCAGGAGCACGCAGATCAGTAGCCGGCGGGGCTTGCCCAGCAGGTCGTCGATGATGCCCGCGGCCTTGGGGTGCTGGCGTCGCAGGGCCACACGCTCGCCGTGGGTGAGGCCGAAGAGCGCCGTCTCGCTGCCCGATGCCGCCGCCGAGCACACCAGCAGCCCGCTCATGAGCACGATGAGCCCGAGCGCGAGCCCGCCGCCGGCCGCCTCGGGCAGGGCCTGGGCGGCTTCGGTGATCGCCTGGGTGTCGGTGGTTGGCGTCATGGTGATCGGCGTTGCTCAGGCGTCGGGCGCGTGCGCGGGCACGCCCACCTGCTCGAGCATGCGCTCGAAGTATCGCCATTGCTGCAGCACGCCCGCCGCTGTCGAGGCTCGTACCGCATCCAGCGGGCCGTCACCGGCGAGCAACTTGCCCAGTTCCGCAGCCAGATCTCGCCTGCGATCGGCGGCCCATTGACGCCACCGCTGCACGGCCTGGTCATCGCCCGACTCGATCGCCTCCTCGGCCTCCTGCCTCACCTCCAGGATCTCGGCCAGGAAGTCGGGCGAGAGTGGGGGGGCTTGGGCGCCAGGGGCGCGGATAGCCAGCACGGCCCGCGCCCGCTGCTCGTCATCGAGCAGGGTCTTGCGCGCTTCGTTGAGGGCCGAGGGGTCGGCGGCTTCGCCCTCGCCCGCGAGGTCTGGATGGGCCGCGGAAATGCGCGAGAGATAGGCTTGTTCGATCTCTGTCTGGGAAAGATCGAAGCGAACGGGCAGTCCGAGCGTGTCGAATGGGCTCTGGGCCATGCTGGCAAGACGGTAGGCGTGCGGGCATTTGAGGTTGACCAGCCCGCGGCGATCGGAGAGGATGGTCCCTAGGGACGGCTCGCCGAGGAATGTCGCCCGGCCCTGGAACGGAGGCCATCGGTGCCATCACAACACGTCGGGATTGTCGCCGTGAGTCCGGAAGGTGCGGCCCTGACCTACCGCCAGTTCCACCGCCACGCGACGCAGATGACCATGCCCGAGGATCGGCCGGCCGTCACCATGCATGGCGAGCCGTTCGATCAGTACCTTCGCGCGATCAGCTCCCAGGACTGGGAGACCGTGGGCGTCCTGCTGCGACGATCGGCCGAATGCCTCGCGGCCGCCGGAGCGCACTTCTGCCTCACGCCCGACCACGTCGTGCAGCACGCGGTGCAGATGGCCGAGACGGGTTGCCCGATCCCCTGGCTGACCATGGCGCAGTTGCTGGCCGACCAGGTGGGCCAGGATGGCCGCCAGAGCGTGGGCATTCTCGGAACCAGGATGGTGACCAACGGCTCGGCCTATCAGACCCATCTGGGGCTCAAGGGCGTGAAGGTCATGACCCCGAGCCCCGAAGAGGTCGACGAGATCGACTCGATCATCTTCCAGGAACTCGTGCTCGGTGAGACCCGCGAGGCCTCCCGCCAGCGGCTGGGCGAGGTCATCGGCCGGCTGGCCGACCGGGGTGCTGAGGCCATCGTCATGGGCTCCAGCGAGGTGCCGCTGCTGCTCAGCCGGGCCAACTGCCCCTTGCCCCTGTACGACCCGGGCGAGATCCAGGTGGTGACGGCGGTTCGGATGGCCGCCGGCGGGCCCGAGGCAGCCTGAGTTCGTACCCAATCAAATTCCGGTCAATACCGAGCGTTGGATCGCCCGGCGAGCGTTATATTGACAGCTTCGTCTGCAACCCGGCCGGGGCGGAGCACGAAAGGGATTGTGCCAAGACGCACGGAGCGGGGAAATTGGCTGGACAAGTGGGGGTGCCCACTGGTATCCTGACCCGTGCGGAACGCGTGCAAGGCGGGAGCCGCCGACAGGCGGTATCCTTCGCCGACCGTAGAAGTTGACGGTCGAGTGGAGGCCCTGCATCCCACCCCACGCCGTGAGTGCTGGTGAAGGCCTCACCAGCGGACAACGGGCAACCTGCCCCAACCAGCCCGTGCAGGAGCCCACCCGAGCACCCCAAAAGGGTCCAACCCCCCCGGCAGCCGGCCTGACGCCGATCGATATCTGGAGCATGAGCATGAGTGGCCAACGTCCTGGTTCGTCCCGCCACGCCAAGGCCCCCTTCGGCCTCGGCCGTCTCCGTTCGCTGTACCGCTCTGCTGGACGTGTTCCTGAGAAGCACGCCGAGGCTGGTGACGGCCAGATCATGGAGCAACTCGAGGCTCGCATCCTGCTGG
Organism: Phycisphaerales bacterium JB064; assembly: GCA_044439825.1. GTDB lineage: Bacteria > Planctomycetota > Phycisphaerae > Phycisphaerales > UBA1924 > JAHCJI01. The sequence continues at coordinate 20,102 of JBITAB010000183.1, forward strand.
GTGGCGACCACCCGAGCTTCGATCTGCCGCTGACGCCGACCTCGGGCACCGAGATCGTCATCGATGGCATGAACGGCGAGGGCACGGAAGACGGCATCATCGAGGGCGTGACGCCCGATGTGGCCGACGACCTGTTCCGCTTCGTTGCGCCCGACAGTGACTTCGTGACGGTGTGGGCCGACACGATCAATGTGATGGGCGGCTCCGACCTGGACTCGCGCGTCGAGGTGTACGACATCGACGGCGACCTGGTCGCCCAGGGTTCGAGCCAGGGACAGCTCACCGAGGGCTTCTTCACCGATGGCTGGGCCGGATTCATCGCCGAGGCGGGCGAGACCTACTTCATCCGCATCCTGAGCGACGTGGACAACCAGGGCCAGGCCACGACCGGTGGTTACACGGTCCGGGTCGACGCCATCAGCAACAAGAACCTCGTGATCGAGACCGATCCGATGGTTGTCCCGCCCCCGCGCTTCGGCACGGGCGCCGCCGTGGGCACCATCGCGATGGCCGGTGACGACACCGTCTATCGCGTCGAGGCTGGCAGTGACAGCGCGTTCAACTCGCTGGCCAGCTTCTACGCGGCTCTGCAGTCGCTCCCGCCGTCGGACCTTGACACCCGTGTGGACGTCTACAACGAGCAGGGCCAGTTCATCAAGGGCGACAGCCTGACCGGTCGCCTGCAGACGGGCTACGCCGTCGTGGAGAGCGAGGCCGACGCCGTCTTCTACGTGCGCGTTCGCGGCGATCGCTTCGATCCTGCGCTGACTACTTCCGTGGGCACGTACACGCTGAAGGCCGAGATGGTCGCCACCGAGATCGAGATCGATCCGGTGACGCGCCGCGGCAGCATCTTCGATGGCATCAACGACGCCTTCGACACGCGCATCTATCGGTTCACCACGCAGGGCGATGGCCTGACCTTCGCCGGCGCCGTTGGCGCTGGCCTGACGCCACTGCCCCAGCCCGCGCTGCGCTTGTACAACAGCGACACGACGCTGCGCGGCTTCAGCGATCTGGCGGGTCTGGCCGACCTGCAGATCCAGTTGCCGAGCAACACAGAGTTCTACATCATCATCGAGACGTTCGATAACCCCGCCGGCGGCACGTACAACGTCTTTATCGAGAGCAACCACACCTTCATCCCTGCGCAGGATGTTGATGATCACGCGAGCCGGCCCGAGGGTGAGGATCCCGACGGCAACGACCTCGAATTTTCGGACGAAGAGGGTTTCACCAACTCCGAGCAGTACGACTTCATCCGCCGCACGTTCGATCAGGCGACCCCGCTGCGTTGGAGCGATCCGTTCCTGTACACGCGGACGTTTGTCGATCCTCTCGGCATGTTCGATGACGTCGTCAACCCCGTGGCTGACCACAGCTACGTGCAGCAGGCGCTCGGCACAGGCCGCATCCACAGCACGGGCGACACCGACCTGTTCCAGTTCACCCTGCCGGTGGACATGCTGGGCGAGTACGAGGGCGACGACGACGACGCGGGCGACGCGCTCTTCGCCGGTGGCCAGGGCTCGTTCGTCATCAAGGGCACCGACAACGACACGGGCGGCCCGATCACGCGTGACTTCCTGGGCATCTGGGATGCACAGGACTGGTGGCCCGTCCGCGCGGGCGTGGACATGACCATCTACGCCATGGATGTCTGGGAGTACAACCCGGACGCCGAGATCGGCGGCACCGCCCTGATCCTCGGCGGCGAGTTCCAGTTCGCCGACTTCCAGGCGGCTCCGTTTGTTGCGGCCTACGCCTATGACCCGACGCCAGGTGTCGAGGAGTACGTCCTCACGCCTCTGGGCGGGGTGCTTGATGGAGCGGTGCACGCTTTCGGCGTGTTCGATTTTGATCCCGATGACGATATCGAGTCGCAGCTTGTCGTCGGTGGAGAATTCACTGGCGGCGCGGTGCAATATACCGTGCAGCCCGGCGATTTCATCTCCGATGGAGCGTTCTCTGCGCTTCCCGGCGTGGTGCCTGGCGGTAACGTCTACGCCATCGAGGTCTGGGACCCGGCCGACCCCGAGATGGGCGACCCGAATCCCGAAGGCCTCTATTTCGGTGGTGACGGTGGCCAGGTCCAATCCATTGTCATCGATGATGACATGGGTGCGATCGCTGGTCCGACCATCGACATCGGTCTTGGCGTTGGCGACGGCATCGTTCTTGCCCTGCAAACACTCGAGATTCCCGACGACATGGGTGGTGACGCCACGCAGGCCCTGGCCATCGGTGGCTCTTTCGATGATGTTGACGGTCGGGCCGCGAACAACATCGTGCTCTTGGAAGGCGACACCGCGTCCATGGGCCCAGGCGTCTTTACGTACGACTTGATGTCTGGCGGTACGAACGACACCGTGCGTGCTCTCGAGACGTGGGACCGCGACGGATCTGGAACCGACCTCTCCGAGGAACTGATCGTCGGCGGCGACTTCACCATGGCCGGCGGAGGTCCGCTCAACTTCATCGGCATCTACGCCGGCGGTTGGGTGATTGCCAGCACGCCTGCGGATCCCTTCGCTCAGCCTGGCTTCAACGCCCCGGTGCACAGCTTGAGTGTCTTCATCGACTCCGAGTTTGGCGTTGGCGAGTTGCCCTTCGCGGAAAACCCCGTGGTGTACGCGGGCGGCGAATTCACCATCGCCGATGGCGAGCCCGTGTCGCGCATCGCCCAGCTCACGTTCGATCCCTTCCTGCTCGCGTGGGGATGGCAGCCGATGGGGTTCGGTTCGACCGACACCGTCTTTGCGCTGCAGAACTTCAACGACGAACTGCCCAACGTGTGGGATCGCGACGATCGCACCGCTTCCCGCCTGCGTCTGACCGTGGCTCCGGACTTCCTGCCCGGCGCCCAGACGTTCGTGCGTGTCTACGACTCGAACTTCCAGGTCATCTATACCAACGACACCATTTCCCCGCCGTTCCCCGATCCCGCTGGCTCGGTCGATCCGTCGCTGCTGGCGGTCGACTTCGACATGGACGAGTGGATCATCGACATCGGTGGTGATGAGGACAGCCGCCTGTGGGCTGGCGAGACGTACTACCTCGAGATCAGCTCGGTGGGTGGCAACGGTCGCTACAGCTTCTCCATGATCTCCGACGCCCTGCCGCCCGACGTGGATGATGATGGTGTCTTCGATGACGTTATCAGCCAGTACGGCGAGCCCGGCGGCGCCGACCTGATCCGCGCCGAGTTCGACCAGGCGCCCGAGATCGTGCTCGGCACGACCGGCGCCGGTGATGGTCGCAACTACCTTGCGTTGCCCAACGCCGCCTTCCAGGTTCGCGGCTACGACGCGACGCCCAGCGGCTGGGGCGTCACCCAGTTCCAGGAACTGGGCATGATCGAGCGCGTGGGCGACTTCGACATCTACTTCTTCCGCGCCCCGGACAACGGCACGACGGAGATCCGCCTGGCGACCAAGCAGATCACCGACGAGTTCGTCGAGTTCCGCGACGATCTGCGCACGCTTCCCAGCCCCGACGAGCAATCGACGTATACCAAGACCTTCGACAGCCCGCTGGACGGCAAGATCCGCATCTACAACAACGACCTCCAGCTTGTTGGAGAGAACAACGACAACCCGGGCTTTGCCGGCACTCGCATGATGCAGCCGATCGGCTCGCTCGACCTCGACGGCGACACGCTGTACGGCCAGGGCGACACCGAGATCGACGGCCGCGTGTTCAGCAACACCGATCCTCGCGTGGTGATCCCCACCGAGCGTGGCGAGGTGTATTACATCGTGGTCGAGAGCGGCCAGCTCGACGCCTACATGACCGATCCGGATCTGGTCGACTGGCGCAAGGCCATCGGTGGCTATGAGCTGCTGATCAACAGCTCGCCCAACCTCGAGTTTGCCGACGATCACCAGGATTACAGCTCGCTGTTTGCCGACTTCTACGCCTTCGATACCCCTCTGCCCATCGGCTCGGACGGCCAGGGCGAGATCCGCGGTGAGATCCGCACCCGCACCGGCGGCATCGAGGACAACGACGCCTTCTTCGGCTATGCGGTTGGTTCGGGCACTGTCAACATTACCGTCACGGCCGACAATCCCAGCGAGTTCCGTCCACGCGTCACGATCTTCAACCGCGATGGTTCCATCCGCGTCAGCCCCACGAGTGCAACGAGCACGCGGGCCGCCGAGGTCGAGTTCAACGCGAACAAGGGCGAGCTGTACATCGTGCGTGTCGACGCCAACGTCGGCGAGCAGGGCAGCTACACGGTGTCGATCGATGGCGCCGGGGCGACCGATGACGTCGCCGACCGCCACAACCCCATCGACGCCACCGACCTGGAGATCCTCGACTTCCTCGGCACCGCCGAGTTCTCGGGCGCCATCGACGCTCCGGGCGATACCGATATCTTCAAGTTCACGACCCCTGGCTACGACGAGCTGCAGATCGATGTCGAGTCGACCAGCTTCGGCTTCGACCCGATCGTGCGCGTGTTCGAGGTCAGCGAAGACCCGGCCGGCAACGCCATCTTCCTGCAGATCGCCTTCAACGACAACCGCGCCGGCGGCACGGTCGATGCCCGCGTGCTGTTCCCGGTCACCGGGGCCGACCGCACGTCTGGCCTGACCATGAAGACCTACAACGAGTACTACATCGTTGTGGAAGGCGCCGACCAGCAGGGCAGCAGCGGCACGTACGACCTGACCATCACCGCCGATCCCACCGACGACCACGCCGACGAGGACGAGTGGCCGTTCGCTTCGCAGCTGGTCGTGGCCCCCGCCACGGGCCAGGGCGAGCGCCCAGGCATCATCGAGGTCGATGGCGACACCGACCTGTTCGTCTTCACGGCTCCCGCCGGCGGCGAGGCATTGCTCTCGGCCGTCAGCAACGAGATGAGCACGCTGCGGCCGACCATCCGCGTGTTCGACTCGGCCTTCAACCCCGTCACCAACCTGACCACGGGCATGACCGCCGCGGTCACCGGTCCCGACGCGGCGTTCTCGGCGGCCAGCTATCGCTTCGACGTCACGCGTGGCCAGAACTACTACGTGCTCGTCGGCGGCGATGGCACGGGCGTCTCCACGACCGCCAACGGCTCCTATACGCTCAACGCCACCACGCCGACGGCCGACGATCACGCCAACGAGAGCGAGTTCGACCTCGCGACCGAGATCGTGCTGTCGTCCGAAACCGGCGCCGGCGAGAGCACGGGCGAGATCGGCACGATCAACGACACCGACCTCTTCTTCTTCGAGACCATCGCCGACGCCACACCAGCGCCGCAGCAGCACACCGTGCGTGTGGATGCCTCGGGCCAGAGCGTGACTCCGGTCTTGAGCGTCTTCGAGGCTGGCACGTCGTTGCTGGCCGAGATCGTCGACAATGGCGCGGGCGACCTCGACCCCGCCGCCGGCGTCATCGAGTACAACATCACCGCCTCGGGCATGCCCGGCCAGCGGTTCTACCTGCAGGTCGAGCTCGACGACGGCAGCATGTTCCCCACGGGCAGCTACTCCGTTACCGTCGAGGGCCCGATCCCCGACGTCATCCCAACGCCGGGCGACGATCACGCCAACCGCGGCCAGTTCAGCCAGGCCACGGTCATCGATCTCGACGAGAAGACCGGCGATGGCAGCCTCAGCGGCCGCATCGATCCTTCGGCCGACAGCGACCTCTTCCGCATCAACCCCATGGCCATCGGCCAGACCTTCGTGCAGGTCGTCACGCCCAGCGGCTCGCTGCTCGACGTCGACGTCACGATCTTCGAGCAACTTGGCGGCGGCAGCACGCCGGTGCAGATCGCTCGCGACACCACCGGCTTCCAGGGCGTCAACGCCTCGGTCGACTTCGACGTGGCGTCTACCGGCGCGGCCTACTACATCCTCGTTAGCGGCCTGAACTCGGCCACTGGCGAGTACACCGTCCGTATCGACTCGCGTCCCGAAACCTTCTTCCTGTACTACCCCGAAGGATTCGTCAACAACGAGATCAGCGAGTACGTCTCGCTGAGCAACCCCAGCCAGACGCAGGACGTCAGCTACACCATCCGCCTCTACTACGAGGACTCCAGCCTCACCCCGCTCACGCTCGTCGAGAATGAGATCGTCGAGGCGGGCAGCCGTGGCGGCGTGACCATCGCCGAGCGTGGCACCTTCGTCTTCCCCGGCGTGCAGCAGGACGAGCCCTACTCGATCGTGATCGAGTCCACCGGCGCTCTGGGCGCCACCCTGTCGCACTACGACTTCGAGGGCGCCATCGGCGAGGCCTTCACGCCCATCACCAGCGACACCTGGGCCTTCGGCCGCCTCGAGCGCAGCCCCGGCCGCGTCGAGTCGTTCCTGGTCTTCTTCAACCCCAACGACCATGATGTCACCGTCACCCTGACGGCCAGCGTCGGCGGCAGCGACGTGCAGATCCAGCAGACCGTGGCGGCCTCCAGCCGTGGCGGTTGGGAGCTGAGCGCCCTTGGCCAACTCCCGCTGGGCGTCTTCGGCGCCACGCTCACCAGCGAGCCCGTCGATGGCAGCATCACCGATAGCGACGGCATCGTGGCGGCCCTGAGCCACTACGACCTGGTCAACGGCGAGGCCTTCGGCGTGCTGGGCGACCCCACCGGCGGGGCCACCTTCAACGTCGTCCCGAGCTTCACCTCGGGCGCCGAAGTCACCGGCGAGCTGACGCTCTACAACCCGGGCGACACGACCACCACCGTGACGATCACCAGCGACTACATCACCGCGCCTCTGCCCAGCGTGCAGATCACACGCGACATCAACCCGGGCCAGACCATCGTGCTGCGTGCGGGCGACCTGAGCCTGGCTGGCGACGTCACGGCCGGCATCACCATCGAGTCGACCCTGCCCGTCGCGGGCGTGGCCCTGGAGCGTCAGAACGGCGACGCCAACGCCATCGCCACGCAGAACACCGCCGCCGAGACCTGGTTCTTCGGCGACGCCTTCCTCAACAGCGAGGAAGCGGGCCTGACCTACTTCGAGACCCTCAGCTTCTTCAACCCCACCGGCGAGTCGATCGCGGTCGAGATCACGCTGTTCTTCAACGACGGCACCACCGAGAACACGGTGCGTCAGGTCGGCGCGGGCAGCTTCAACAACCTGCGACTGGACGCCTTCGCGCCCATCATCGCCCGCCAGTCGCTCAACTTCTTCTCGATCCAGGTGACCAGCAACCTGCCGATCATCGCGTCGCTGACCCACTACGACCTGGTCCTCGACGGCGGCTGGTCCAACGCCGGTGCTCCGCTCGGCCTGACCAACCCGCTCGAGAGCATCGTCAGCTGACGCTCGCTCCGAGGCCCGTCTCGACAACCTGACCAACGAAAACACCCCCGGACTTCCGGGGGTGTTTTTCATCGTGTCGCGGAAGCCGTGTGGTCTTCAGGGCACGGGCCGGCGCACGTCGCGCTCGGGTGGCGGTGGGGGCTCGTTGTCGGGCTCGCCGCTCTCCACCGGGAAGCCCGCGTCGGCCCACTCCACGACGCCGCCGCCAAAGAGCTTGGTCTGGTCGTAGCCAAGCACGAGCAGACGCTTGGTCATCGCTCGTCCCGAGAGCGCCCCGGGCCCCTCGGCGTACACCACGATGTTGCGGTACACGTTCACCGAGGGATCGATCTCTTCCTGAAGCGCCAGGTCGGGCAGCGTGACGTGGAGCGCGCCGGGCAGCCGAGCCCCCTCGAAGGCGTCCCGACGGCGGGGGTCGATCAGCAGCAAGATGGGCTGGTCGGGCCGCTCCTGCTGCTCGAGCCACAGCAGCCGCACCTCGGTCAGGGTCATGTTGTCGATGTCGGCATCGGTGATGCCCGTGTTGCAGCCCGCGGCGATGGCGACGCCGGCAAGGGCAAGCGTGGCGTAACCGCGACGGGAAGCATGAGTCCAAGCCATCCTCATCACATGAACCTCCGACGGCTGCATAGGGATACCATGTATTCGTTCCAAGGCTGGCCCGCTCGGGGGAATAGGTCCATACGCCCGCACGTTATGCCGCCACCTGCCGGATCGTGTGCTTGCAGCCCCGCTTGCCGACGGAGGACTCCGATGAAACCCACCTACCGAGCCCTTGCCGCCGGCGTCGCCCTCATGACTTCGAGTCTGGCCGCACACGCCCAAAAGAATGCCGAGGACGTGTCCAAGGTCTCGCTAATCGCAGAGACCACACGCGTGATGCCTGGTCAGACGATCCTGCTCGGCCTCCACTTCGAGATCGATGACCATTGGCACATCTATTGGGATGGCCGCAACGACACGGGCTTCCCGCCGACCGTCAAGTGGACGGCTCCCGAAGGCGTCACCATCGGCCCGATGCTCTGGCCCGCCCCGCACAGGCATGAGTCGCCCGGCAACATCATCGACCATGTCTACGAGGGCCAGCCCACCGTGCTGGTGCCCGTGACACTCGAGCCCGGCATGGTCTCTGGCTCGACGCTGAAGATCGAGGGCGAGGTCGAGTGGCTGGTGTGCGACGACATCTGCCTGCCGGGCTTTGGCCCGGTCTCGATCGAACTCACCGCGTCTCGCGGCGGAAACTCGTCACCAGTGACCCCGCCCACGCTGAAGGTGAGCGACCCGATCGGCCTTGCCGCCTCGCAACTGCCCCAGCCGATGATGCCCGACAAGAAGCCCGAGGCCCTTACGCTCAAGTGGACCGATTCGGTCGCGACCATCGGCTACGAGGGCGCAACCGAGCTCGCGTTCTATCCCGCCATGTCGTGCGTCTCGCTCGTCTCGATGCTCGAGGACGGACACATCAAGGGCGAAACGCTGGCGCTACGCCTGGCGTCGCCTGAGAACGACCTTTCCGAGAGCGACGAGCGCCGTCTCATCGGAGTGCTCGAGGTGAAGACCGATGATGGCACTTCGTGGCACCTGATCGATTTTGGAAACGACGGCCTGCGAAAGCCGGCCGATTCGGAGACGATCTCGCGTGTGCGTGATCGGGTGGAGCGTCAGCCCTCGTAGGGGTTGGGCCACCGTTTTGAGTTTTGCACCAATGCCGATGGGCCTCGTTCCAAGGCCCACAACCGGCCCTCAAGCAGAAGGAGTCGACGATGAACTGGCTCAAGCGCAACGGCCTCACGGTCATCAGCACCATCGCGGCCATGTCGGCCGCCACCAGCCTGTCGGTGGCCATGGCCACGCAGGAAGGCAACCAGAACGGCAACATGTCTCAGCAGGGCGTGACGGCGGGCGAGAAGGCCCCCATGTTCACCCTCAAGGACACCGAGGGCAAGGAGCACAGCCTCAAGGACGTGCTCGCCAAAGAGTCGACCAAGGCGGTGGTGATCGAGTGGTTCAACCCCGATTGCCCATTCGTGAAGAAGCACCACGAGGCCAACAAGACCATGAAGGATCTGGCCAAGAAGTACGCCGAGCAGGGCGTGGTGTGGATGGCCATCAACTCTGGCGCCGAGGGCCTGCAGGGCGCCGGTGTTGATCGCAACAAGAAGGCCATCGAGGACTACAACATCGCCTATCCCGTGCTGATGGACATGAACGGCAAGGTTGGCGGCCAGTATGGCGCCAAGCGCACGCCCGAGATGTTCGTCGTCTCCAAGGACGGCACCATCGTCTATCACGGCGCGATCGACAGCGATCGCAGCGCGCGCAACCTGGGCGAAGAGAACTACGTCGAAGAGGCCCTCAAGGCCCATCTGGCCGGCGAGACCGTCGCCACCCAGCGCACGCAGGCCTACGGCTGCACCGTGAAGTACCGCAACTGATCAGTCCGCAGGCTCGAATCATCCTCCCGGGCAGGCGGTCACACGCCCGCCCGGGTTTTCATTAGGTCACCCCCGCATCCGTCCGATCTACTATCAGATATGGCCCAGATCCTCCCCTTCGCATCCTCGGCTTTCGACCTGCTCCTGGTGGTCGTGGGCTTCGGGCTCATCATCGTCATCCACGAGCTCGGGCACTTCCTGGCCGCTCGCTGGGCGGGCATCCGCGTGTTCGCGTTTGCGGTGGGCTTCGGGCCGGCCATGTTCAGTTATCGCAAGGGTCTGGGCCTGCGCAGCGGCAGCAGCGAGCCGGAGTATCGGACGATGCTGGCCGACCGCGGCCTGACCGTCCACGACCCCGCGCCCAAGGACATCAGCCCGACGGAGTATCGCCTCAACTGGCTGCCCTTCGGCGGCTACGTGAAGATGCTGGGCCAGGAGGACGCCAACCCCGGCGCCACCAGCCATGCGGCCGACAGCTACCAGACCTGCCACCCCGCCAAGCGGCTGGTGGTGATCTCGGCCGGCGTCGTCGCCAACATCATCCTCGCCGCCTTCATCTTCATGTTTGTCTTCATGGTGGGCCTGCGCACCGAGCCGCCGCGCCTCGGCGTGGTCGCTTCCGATGGCCCAGCCGCCACGGCCACCCCTGCAGACGAATCGATCGAGGCGGGCTTGCAGCCCGGCGACGAGGTGCTGACCATCAACGGTCGCGAGGCCCGCAGCTTCAACGACCTCATGCTCGCCTCGGCGATGGCCCAGCCCGGCAAGCCCTTCGACGTGCTCGTGCAGCGCGATGGGTACGACAAGCCGCTGGCGTACGAGATCATGCCACGCACGTCGCGCGTCACGGGCTTGCAGGACATCGGCGTCGCGCCCGCGCAATCGAACCAGATCTACGACGATGGCGGTGATCCGCAAGGCTTCGCCAGCGTCATGGAGATGCTGGGCCTCCAGGGCGTGCCGCCAAGCTCCACGCTCGAGAGCGTACGCGTCGGCGACGGTCCCACGCGTGAGATCAACGATGCGGGCGTGCTGACCGAGGTCTTCGCGACCTCGGGCGGTCAGCCTGTGACGCTGAAGTTCGTCGCCAATGGCGGGCAGCATCAGGCCACGCTGCAGCCAAGGCCGAAGTTCCAGGAAGCCCTGGTCCCGATGCCATCCGGAGCGCAAACCCCGCAGACGCACTTGCTCGGGCTGACTCCGGTCATGGCCGTCGGCCCGCTCGAAACGAACGCCCGCGGCTACCAGCAGGGCCTGCGCGAGGGCGACATCTTCGCCCGCCTGGGTTCACTGGAGTACCCGAGCATCGCCGCCGGCATCGCCGAGATCCGCCGCAACGCGGGCGACACCATGCCCGTGGTCGTGATCCGCGACAGCCAGCCCGTCGAGCTCACCGTCAGCGTGTCGGGGGCCGGTCAGATCGGCTTCATCCCAGAGCAGACGCTCGATCGCACGATCGTCTCGCTGCCGCCGACGTCGGCCGACGTCGAGCAGCCCGCCATCGATCGCCCCGGCATCCGCATCACCGCCATCAACGGCCAGCCCGTCGAGAGCTTCGCCGACATCCGCTCGGTATTGCTCGACGCGACCGCCGAGGCGAGCGAGCAGAACACCTCGGCCACCATCGGGCTCAGTGTGCGGCTGCCCAACGCCCAGGGCCTCGACGGAGCCGAGCAAACGCGAACGCTCGAATTGACCGCGGCGCAGGTCGCCTCTCTGCACGACCTCGGCTACGGCCCGCCCCCAGGCCTGCTCAGCGCGTTCCGCCCCGCCGAATTCACGCTGAAGGCCGATGGCCCGATCGACGCCGTGCAGGTCGGCTTGGCCGAGACGCACCGCGTGATGCTCATGACCTACCTCACGTTTGCGCGTTTGTTCCAGGGAAGCGTGAAGGTCGAGCACCTCAAGGGCCCCGTCGGCATCGCCCACCTGGGCACGCGCGTGGCGGACCGCGGTCTCATCTGGCTGCTGTTCTTCATGGCCCTCATCAGCGTCAACCTCGCCGTGGTCAACTTCCTGCCCCTGCCCATCGTCGATGGCGGCCAGTTCCTGTTCATCCTCTTCGAGTGGGTGCGCGGCAAGCCCGTGCCAGAGGCCGTGCAGAGCATCGCGACCGTCGCGGGCCTGCTGCTGATCGGGGCCGCGTTCCTCATCGTGACGTTCAACGACATCCGCAACGTGTTCACCGGGCTCTGACGCGTGAACGGCGTTCTCGGCCTGATGATGTTGCTCGCCTTGGGCGGGCTGCTCTACTGGTTCGTGCTCGTCGCGTGGACGGTGCGCTCGCTGACGCACCCGCCGCGCCAGACCTACGCCGCCGCGGTCGCCAAGGGCAGAGCCGGAGACCCGGGCGAACTCGACCATCCCCGCGAGTTCTCGTCCTGGACGTTGCAGAGCCAGGGACGTGACCTCGCCGTGTGGGACGTGCCGGGCGACGCGAGCGATGGCCCCATCGCGATCGTCACGCACGGCTGGGGCAGCGGCAGGGTCAACGCGATCAAGCGCGTGCCGCTGCTAGCGTCGCTGTGCTCACGCGTGATCGTGTGGGACATGCCAGGCCACGGCGAGAGCGGTGGCGTGTGCACGCTCGGTGTGCGAGAGACGCAGGATCTGCTCGCGCTCGTCGAGCGTGTCGGCACAGATCGCCCGGTCATCCTCTGCGGCTCATCCATGGGCTCGGGCGTGAGCATCGCCGCCGCGGCTGGCTCCAACGCTATTGCCCTCGTCGTCGCCGAAGCGCCCTACCGCCTCGCGCCAACGCCCGCCCGCAACGTCATGCGGCTGCGCAACGCGCCGACCACGCTCAACCTCGGCCCAGCGCTGGCGTACATCGGCCTGCGAGCTTCGGGTCGCTGGACCGGGCCGAGCCTCGACACCCGCGAAGCCGCCTTCGATCGGGCGACCCTGGCGGCGAGCTTGGGCTGCCCGCTGCTGGTGTTGCACGGCGATGCCGACGCGACCTGCCCTGTGGGCGACGGCAAGGCCATCGCCCAGGCGTGCCCGCAGGGCCGATTCGTCGAGATTCCCGCCGGCACCCACCACAACCTGTGGAAGGACGAGGCTTGCCGTGCGACGATGGAGCGTGAGTACACCGCCGCCATCACCGCTCTCGCCCACGCCTGAACTGCTGCGCAGCCTCGTCGGCGTGCTCGATCTGACCACGCTGGAAGCGACCGACACGGAAGAACGCGTGCGCGAATTGTGCGCCAAGGGCAAGGACCCGCTGGGCGATGGCTCGGTGGCGGTGGGGGCCATCTGCGTCTATCCCACGATGGTGCCCGCCGCCGCGGAGGCGCTCGCGGGGTCTTTCATCAAGCTCGCGTCGGTCGCCGGCGCGTTCCCCAGCGGCATGAGCCCGCTGCAATTGCGCGTCGCCGAGGCCGCATGGTGCGTCGAGCACGGCGCCGACGAGGTCGACATGGTCATCAGCCGCGGAGAGTTCCTCGCGGGCCGGCGTGATCTCGTCGTGCAAGAGGTCCGAGAGATCCGCGCCGCCATCGGCAACGCGTCACTCAAGGTCATCCTCGAGACCGGCGAACTCAAGACCGAGGACAACATCCGGGCCGCGAGCGAACTCATCGTCCCGCTGCTGCGCGATGGCGACTTCATCAAGACAAGCACCGGCAAGACGCAGCCAGCCGCGACGCTTGAGGCCACGGCAATCATGTTGAGCGTGCTTGCCCAAGCGTGGCAGAGAGGCGGCCCCAAGGTCGGTCTCAAGCCCGCAGGTGGCGTGCGTACGGCCGAGGACGCCTTGGCCTACTGGTCCCAGGCGCACACCATCATGGCCGGCAACGCACAGTGGCAGCAGCCCGACCCGCGATACTTCCGCATCGGCGCGTCCAGCCTGCTGGGCTCTCTGGTCGACGCGTTGCGTCAGGGGCCCAGGTAGCGTTCCAGCAGGTCCTTCCAATCGCTGCTGCCCGTCTCGGCCAGCACGGCCCGGTTCACCGCCTCGCGCATCTCGCTGCCCTGTTGCAACGCGATGCCGTAGCTCTGCGGAGCGAACGTCGCCTCCAGCACGCTGAGGTCTGGCCGCTGGCGGATGAGCGATTGCAGCACCGGCGCGTCGTGCACCACCGCGTCAACCTCGCCGGCCTCGAGCAGCCGGAGCGCATCATCGACAGACTCCACCTCGGTCGGCCGCACGCCGTTGTCCACGAGATAATCTACCGCCGTCGTGCCCGCAGGGGCTGCGACTCGTACGCCGGGCAGGTCTTCTGGCCCGCGCACCTTGCCGTCGAGCGCGCCCACGGTGATCGCGCTGGCGATACTACCGGTAAAGGCCGCGATGATGATGATGCTCGTGAACATCCAGACCAGGGCCACGAGCCGGCCGCCCATCGTGACGGGCGCCTTGTCGCCATAGCCCACGGTGGTCATGGTCACGGCGCTCCACCAGAATCCGTCGCCAAGCCCGCGCACGCCGGCCTTGAACTGCTCGGCGTTCGACTTGCGCTCGAACATCCACATCAGCAGGCCGCTGATGAGCAGCACCAGCGATAACGCACCGACGGCCTGCAGAAACGCGAGGCTGAATAGGCCGCTTACCAGCGAGATCAGTCCGAGCCCGCCGCTGCGACCCTTGGCCACGGCGATGCCCAGGCCCGTGTTGTAGTACGCGTGCGAAAAATCCAGTGTCGCCTCGCGCTCGCGCGAGATCGTGAGCGCTGCCAATCCTGCATCTGCGTCGCCCGCGCGTACCGCGTCGAGCGCGTCGGGCACGCCACCCTTTACGTCCCACTGCGTCTGCACGCCCATCCGCTCGGCGACGCGCTCCCATAGCTCGACATCGATGCCGGAGAGCTCGCCGTCGGCGCCCTCGATGACAAAGGGCGGCGCGATCGTCGTCGTGACGCGCACCGTGCGAGGCTCGCCGCCTTCCTGCTCTTGCGCGAATGCGGAAGCGGCCAGGATCGCAACGAGCACTAGAACCAGTGCGGGCAGGCGTCTCATGCCTGCACCATACGGGCTCTATACGGGGATGGCCACCTGCGAGCTGGGCGAAGGGGGCTTACCCCT
>JBITAB010000183.1:34932-37224 GCA_044439825.1 Phycisphaerales bacterium JB064
GAAGCGAGGCGTCCTCGGTCATGCTCGCCAGCACCACGGCCTCGGCCCACTCGTCCCCACTTGGTTGATGGGAATCGCTGGGCTGCTGGGCCGTCTGCTCGCGGGCGTGGTTGTGTGGATCGCGGGCGTGGTTGTATGGATCGCGGGCGCTCATGGTGTCGCCTCCCGCACGCCCAGCGCTTCGCTCTTGTGCGAGCCAGCCGGCCCGCTCGTCCGATTCCACGACGGCTCAAGCCCCCTGGCCTGCAAATCCTCACGAACCCTGGCCAATCCACGGCGGATGTGGCTCTTGACCGTCCCCAGCGGCACGCCGGTGGCGGCGGCGATCTGTTCGTGGGTTTGCCCCGAAACGATGAACAATCTCAGAACCATCCTCTGCGGTTGCGGCAGGTTTTCCAGGGCCTGCGCGGCTATCCGGACGTCCTCGGCCTCGCTCGTCAGGCCGGGCAGGCTCTGGGCGGCCGGTGCTTGCCCATCGAGCGAAGCCGACTCCACGGCCGATTCTTGCACCGCTCCCATCCTTCGAAGCCGATCGACCACGCGACGGCGTGCGATGACGGCGATGAAGGTCTTCTCGCTGCCCTTGGTTGGGTCGAACCGCCCCGCGTCCTTCCAGATCGACGCGAAGACGTCCTGCACCACCTCTTCGGCGTCGTGCTGCTGGGCCTGGCCGGGGAAGCGGGCCCGCACGATGCTCCACACGAAGCCGCCGTAGGCGTCGATGAGCGGCCGGACCGCCGACGCGTCGCCGCGGGCGATCCGCTGCAACAGAGATTCCTCTCCGTCGTGGCTCGCGCCGGGATGGGGCTCGGTGCCCGTCATGGCCCAGAGTGTAACCCCCAGCCCAGAAAAACGCGCGGCGATTGCATCGCGATCGCCGCCGCGCGCGAAGTGGACGTCCGAGGAAGAAAGAGAGAACCGATATGAGGAGGAAGACCCCCATGTGCCGCTCGTATGCCCTTGCGTTTGTCATTACCACCGCCGGCCTTGCCACCTCCGCCCACGCCCAACTCGTGTATGGGCTGACCGACACCCAGAGCCTCGTCACGTTCGATGCCTCCAACCCCAGCATGATCCAGAGCGGCTCGTTCCTCTCTGGCATGGCCGCCGGAGAGCGTGCCATCGGCATCGACTTCCGCCCAGCGACTGGAGAACTGTTCGCGCTGGGAAGCCAGAACAACCTGTACACGATCAACCCAGGCACGGGCGTGGCCAGTCGCGTCGGCTCGGGGTTCAGCGACAGCCTCAACGGCTCGAGCTTCGGCTTCGACTTCAACCCCACGATCGACCGCATCCGCGTGGTGAGCGACGCCGACCAGAACCTGGTGCTCAACCCCATCACCGGCGGTAGCACATTGGTCACCGACCTCTTCTATCGCGCGGGCGACGTGAACGAGGGCGCCGATCCCAACGTCGTCGGCTCGGCGTACACCAACTCGGTCATGGGCGCGACCACGACGCAGCTCTACGGCATCGATACCGGCCTGGACATCCTCGTGCGTCAGGACAACAGCAATGGCACGCTCGACACCGTGGGCGTGCTGGGCGTCGACCTTACCGATGTGGTCGGCTTCGACATCGATGGCTCGACCAACCGGGCCTACGCGGCCGTGCAGGACATCGCGCTGGGGCGGTCCACCTTCTGGTCGATCAACCTCGACACGGGCGAGGCGACCCAGATCGACGAGATCGGCGGCGGCGCCCTCGTCGGCTCCATCGCGATCGTTCCGGCCCCGGCGTCTTCGGCCCTCATCGGGCTCGCGGGCCTGGCCGCCCTGCGTCGCCGCCGCTGAGCCAGCGATCGTTCCCGAGGCAGCGTGCGTCTCATCCTCTGTAGCCCTTCCACCTGTCTCGTTCACAAGGCCGGCCTGCCTCTCGCTCGCGGGGGGCGGCCGGCCTTCTTTGTTTGCACGAAGTCGGGGTGAACGCCGAGTCAAGTTGTCTGGCCGGGTTTGATGGTCAAGATCCTCTTCCGCCTCGCGCCTCCCCGCGTGAGGGGAACAATCCAAGGAAGAGGAGAACAACTCATGTCCAAAATCGAACCACGAATGAAGACCGCCGCCCTGCTCTTCGCGGCCGGCCTGGCGCTCACGGCACCGCTGCTCTCGATCTCGGCCTGCCAGATCGAACGCTCGCCCACCCCGGCAAGTGTCACGACGCCAACCCTTTACGACGGCTTTGGCGGCTACCACCGCGAAGTGACAACCGACTCGCAAGAGGCCCAGCAATGGTTCGACCAGGGCCTGCAACTGCTCTACGGCTTCAACCACGACGAGGCCATCCGCAGCTTCC
>JBITAB010000184.1:0-2248 GCA_044439825.1 Phycisphaerales bacterium JB064
CCATGCCCCACACCCTCCGCGTCGGCATCCTGCACAACCGCTTCTCGGGCAAGGGCCGCGGACCCGACTTCGTGTCGCGCCTGCGTGCACGCGTGGCGGGCGATACCGGGCTGCAGGAGCGTTTCGACCTGGTCGACCTTCCGCTCGATCTGGCCATGGCCGAAGGGGCTTTGGACACGCTCGACGCGGTGGTCCTGACGGGCGGGGACGGCACCTTCCACCACGCCCTGGGAGCTCTCAGCCGGGCCAAGGGCGGGCGGGGCGTGCCCACGCTGATCGCCCCGCTGGGCACCGAGAACGTGGTCGCCAAGGAGCTTGGCCTCAAGCCCCGCGTCTCGACGGTGCTGGAATCGCTCGAGGCCTTCCGCCAGGGCGCGGCCACGCTGCGCACTGACCTCGGCGTCGTGCACCATCCGGACGCCTCGGCGGCGGGCCCGCAGAACGTGACAACGGAGTCGGTCCCCTTCGCCCTCATGCTCACCGCGGGTCCCGACGCGGCCATCGTCCACCGCGTGGCCAAGGCCCGAGGGAGCAAGACCGGCGGCAAGATGCGCTTCGTGCTGCCGACGTTCGGCCGCGCGCTGCGTCCCAACGTCCGCCGCCTGAGCGTGGCGGTGGACGGCCAGCAACTCGCAAGCAACCGCCGCGGCTGCCTCATCGTCGCCATCGGTCCGCGCTATCCCTTGCGGCTCGACCTCGCTCGCAAGGCCAGCCGCACCGATGGGCTGCTGGACGTCGTCTTCCTGCCCGCGAGCACCACGGCGAGCATCCTGGGCTGGCTGGCCATCGCGCGCCTCGGCCTGCACATCCGCCACCCCCAGGCCCGCTATGCGCAGGGTCGCAAGGTCGAGTTGACGATGCATGACCATAACACAGCGAAGGACTCCCTCGAAGACCTTCAGATCGACGGCGAGATCGAGCGTGTGGCCTGCGATGACACGGGCCGCATGGTCATCGAGAGCCTGCCCAGCGCCGTGCCGCTGATCATGCCGGTGGCGTTGGAAGCGAGGGCGAGCGCCAAGCCAGCGATGGCCGGCGGGTAAGCGGCCATGACACTGGCGGGCCTCATCGGAATCGTGATTGTGGTTTTCGGGCTCGCACTTGTGGTGCTGGGCCTGCTGCTCTTTCGTGGACGCAAACCCAAGGATGGTGCGTCACGCACGCGCCGGCCGATCTGGCTCGTGATCGCGCTCGCCGGCGTGCTGGTCATGCTCGAACCCGTGACGCTGGGCACCGAAAGGATCGTCTACGACGTTCTGCCGAACTCGACCATCGCCCATCTGCACGCGCGATGGAGCGACCCCCACGCCCGCGATATCGTGAATCGCCACATCGGCGTCGTCGTCGCCCAGGACAACGACTTCCATAACATCCATCTCGGGCTGCTGGCCGAGGGCGCTATCGCGCGCATCGAGTTGGCCAACGCCCGGCACCCCGGTGATCTCGATCGCATCGATGATCTCGATCTGCTCATCCTTCGGCACCACGATGACTCGACGCCGCCGCCGCACTTCACCGCGCGCGTCGCCGCCGCCATGCCGCCGCTCTTTGGCGTATCCCGACGGGGGCTCCGGCGCGATGTCGCATGGCTGGCCTTTGACCGCCATGATTTCGCCTCGACGCTGCCAGCCGTGCTGGCCGCAACGGAAGACCCGGACGCGAACGTGCGAATGACGGCGGCTCGCTGCCTGTGGTGGCACGTGCTGATGGGCCAGGACGCGGCCGTCGGCCCCTTCGTGACAATGCTCGACGACGACAACGAGGCCGTCAAGACCGAGGCCGCGCAGGTGCTGCTCGACCGCGCCCTGCGCCAACCCGTGCCTGCCAGCATGGCCATGCCGCTGGGCACGTTGCGGCCCAGGGGTGAACTCGTGAGGCGGGCCCGGATCATGGGCCTGCTCGCGGCGATGGGGTCCCTGCCCGAGAGCGAGGCCTTCCTCCACGCCGCGGACCGCCTGCTGCGTGAGGGCGACGACCCCGTGCGTTGGGACGCGTTGACGCTGATCGGCAACGTGCCCGAGCTCGCCCGCGCCCTGCGGCTGGACACGGACGCGACCGACGGCGAGCCGCTGGCCGAGTGGATCGCACACCAGCGGGGCCGGCCGGTCGACAGCGTGCTGGAAGAACTCGGCTTCGAGTGAGGGAGCCCAAACAAGCCCCTGAATTCTCAAGTTTAGACCACGGCACTTTCTCCCCCCTCTTCCCTACAGTCTCCGCCCCGCTCACATCCGGGCGGGGCCAATGAGGA
>JBITAB010000185.1:0-2240 GCA_044439825.1 Phycisphaerales bacterium JB064
TCGCACAGCCGGGCGGCCTCTTCCATGTAGTGCGTGCTGAAGAGCACCGTCACGCCGCTGGCCTTGAGCGACGCGACGATCTCGAAGATGGCGTTGCGAGATTGCGGGTCGACGCCCGCGGTGGGCTCGTCGAGCAGCACGAGCCTCGGCTCGGCCACGAGCGCGCACGCGAGGTTCAGCCGGCGCTTCATGCCGCCGGAGAACCCGTGCACGGTGTGGTGGGCCCGGTCGCTCAGGCCGATGCGCTCAAGCAACTCAGCGGCGCGTGCCCTGGCCTCCTGGCGACCGAGCCCGTGCAGGCGGCCGAAGAGGACCAGGTTCTCGCGCGCCGTCATCGCGTTATAGAGGGCGATCTCCTGCGGCGCCACGCCCACCAGCCGGCGCACCCGCGCGTCGGCGGGGTTGCCCGCCAGCCCGCCAGCGTCCACCTCGCCCAGCGTGACAGAGCCGCTGTCGGGGCGCAGCAGGCCGACCGCCATGCCGATGGTGGTGGTCTTGCCCGCGCCGTTTGGGCCCAGCAGGCCCATCACCTCGCCCGGGCGCACGCTCAGGCTCAGGCCGTCGACGGCCGTGACCTTGCCGAATCGCTTGCGAACGTCTACCAGGCGCAGCACGGGCCAGTGTACGAGGCGGACCGTACCATCTCCGATGGCACCACCTACGACTCCTTCGGCCCCGTGCGTCGTCCCCAACCCCTTCGGCCAGCCCATCCCCGTCGGCCCGGGCCACCCGCTCCTGGTGATCGGCGGGCCCTGCACGCTCGAGACCATGGAACTGGGCCTCGAGGTCGGCCGCGCCCTCAAGAAGGCATCCGATGACGCGGGCCTGCCCTACGTCTTCAAGGCCAGCTTCGACAAGGCCAATCGCTCCAGCGCGAGCTCGCCGCGCGGGCCGGGGCTCGAGCAAGGGCTCGGCTGGCTGCGCACCATCGGCCAGGAACTGGGCTGCCCGGTGACCACAGACATCCACCTGCCCGAGCAGGCGGCGCCCGTTGCCGAAGTCGTGAGCATCATCCAGATCCCGGCGTTCTTGTGCCGCCAGAGCGACCTGCTCGAAGCTGCGGCCGCATGCAAGGGGCAGGGAACTGCGGTAAACGTTAAGAAGGGCCAGTTCCTGAGCCCGCGCGAGATGATGGGGCCCATCAAGAAGCTCAGCGAGGCCGGCTGCGACAACGTGCTGCTCACCGAGCGCGGCACGTTCTTCGGCTACCACCGCCTGGTCACCGACTTCATCGGCGTGGGCGACATGATGGAACTCGATCGCTCCGCGTTCTGCGATCGCGGCCCCGCGCCCGTCGTGTTCGACGCGACGCACAGCCTGCAACTGCCCGGCAGCGGCGAGCAGACCGGCGGCCGGCCCGAGCGCGGGCCCATGTTGGCCATGGCCGCCGTCGCCGCGGGCGTGCACGCGCTGTTCATCGAGAGCCACCCCGAGCCCGCCAAGGCCTGGAGCGACGGCGCCACGCAGCTGCCCGTGCCCGTCGCCACGTCGGTGATCACGCGCGCCGCGCGGCTCCGCATGGCCATGACGTAAGATTCATTTGGTGGAAACGCCCTGGTGTGGTACATTGGCTGGTGTTGTGTCGAATGCACCCAGCCAAGGGAGGACCACACCATGCGTCTCGCAGCACTACTCGCCTTCGCCGCCGCTGCCCCGGCGTTTGCCCAATCGAGCCCGTACCGCCTCGAAATCCGCGTTGATCGCCCGATCCTCGAGCCCGGCGAGACCGCGACGGTCGAGCTATGGGCGTGGTACAACGATCGGCAGTACTGGCTGCCAGCGCTCATCCGCACGAACGTCCTGACCAACAACCCCGACCGGTTCGGCGAGCAGCAACTGCTGTTCCTCAATGGGCCGGGCACGTCCGCGGGCGAGCGGACGGACGATGGCATCGAGGGCATCCTGGCCGGCTCGCTCTGCCTGCCGTGCGCCGATTGTCAGTGGCCCCAGCCAGACCCCGTGCTGTTCTGGCGCGCGACGCTGACCGCCCCACCCGCCGACTTCCCCTACGAGGTGCATGCGGCGACGCTGACCACGCAGTACGAGATCCACGGCTGGGGCTGCCCACCGCCCGTTTCCCGCCTGGACGAATTGGAAGAGGCCCAGGCGACCATCTTTGTCGTGCCCTGCCGGGCCGACCTCACCGGCGACGGCACGCTCACCATTGCCGACTACCTGGCCTTCCTCAACGCCTTCGACGCCGGCGAGGCCCTCGCCGACTTCGACTTCGACGGCGAGCT
>JBITAB010000186.1:0-2235 GCA_044439825.1 Phycisphaerales bacterium JB064
GCGCCGTCGCCATCGAAGTCGGCCTCCATCGAGCCGGCGTCGAAGCGGTTCTGGTAGGCCAGGAAGTCGAAGATCGTGAGCTGGCCGTCGGCGTCCATGTCCGCCGGGCATGGGGGCTCGCCGATCTCGCCTGCCTGCACCATGCGGTCGATCTCGGCGGCCACGTCCACGCCCCAGGCGTGCTGGAAGGTCTGGTCGCGATGGTTGAACATCACCGCCACCCGCAGGCCCTGGCCGCGCTGCCACACGACGGTGTCCGTCCCCGGCAGCGAGCCGCTGTGGGCGCTGAAGAACGATGAGCTGATGCCACCGGGCAGCGCACCGCCCGAGCTCGCGCCGTAGAGGATGAACTGGTCGGCCAGCGCCAGCAATGGCGCACCGGAGGACACCAGCCCGCCGAACGACTCGGCCCCCTCATGATGCCACCCGCCATAGGGCCAGCGCACCTGCGGGCCCGTGGGGTCGAAGACGTTTGGCCCAAAGCCGACGTCCTCCTGGTTGTACCACGGCTCGAGCGGGCTCTGGTCGGCCGCGAAGGTGCGCCCGACACGCACGGCGCCGGCGTGGCCAAGGTCTGCGAAGAGGCGTTCGACCTCCGCTTCGTAGGTGTTGCCCGTGACTTCCTCGATGATCAACCCCAACGCAAGATATCCGAGATTTGCATACGCGAACTGCTGGCCCGGTGTGAACTCGAGCGGCTGGCCCAGCACCCAGCTCATGACGTTCTCTTGGCCGGGCGGGCTGGGCACGCCCATGTCGCTGGCGATCTGGATCTCGCGGAACGCGTGGTTGCCCACGAGGTCTCGATTCCATCCCGCACGATGTTGCAGCAAATTCGCGATCGTGATGTCCGCGATGCGCGCATCACCGAGCGAGGGGAACGGCGCGATGCTCAGCACGCCGCCACCGGGCTGGCCCACATCGAACGCCTTGTCGGTGAGCGAGAGCTGGCCGTCAGAGATAAGCCGACGCACGATCGCGGCGGTGATGGGCTTGGACACGCTGGCCAGGCGCAGCTCGGCGTTCACGGGCAAGGGCTGCGTGCGCGCACGATCGAGCCAGCCGAACGAGCGGACGTAGACCACGCGATCATCGAAGCCCACCGCGAGCACGCCCGCGGAGATGTCGTTGTCCTGCATCGTGTCCTGCATGAGCTGGTCGAGGGCAGAAAGCTGCGGCACAACCCGCCCGCGCGAGGGCAGGTCTTGGGCAAGGGCCGGGACGGTCATGGTGGCCGCGACGAGCGCGATCCAGCGCGAAAGCTGTCGCATATCTGGTTCTCTCCCCTGTGATTCTCGGACGAATGCTCTCTCTCGAAGCTACTCAAACTATTGGGCAATGCCCTCCCGCGTTTCGCCCCTACCTTCCCCCATGCCTATCTCCATGACCCCAGACCGCTGGCAACACACCTGCGACTACCTCGACACCGTCTTCGGCGACCAGGACGAGCACCTGGCGGGCCTCATGCCCAAGGCCATCGAGGCCGGCATCCCCGACATCGCCGTTTCGGCCTCGGTAGGGCGGCTCCTGCTCTGCCTGGCGCGGCTGGTGGACGCGAAGCTCATCGTCGAGGTGGGCACGCTGGCGGGCTATTCGGGCATCTGGCTGGCACGAGGGCTGTCCGAGGGCGGCACGATGCTGACCATCGAGCCCAACGACACCCACGCCGACTTCGCCGAGAAGGCCTTCGCCGAGGCGGGCGTGGGCGATCGCGTGCAGCTCATCCGAGGCTATGGCACGCCGCAGCTCGAGCGGCTGGCCGGCGAGCGTGCGGGGCAGGCGGACCTCATCTTCCTCGACGCCATCAAGACCGAGTATCCCGACTACCTGCCCCACGCCAAGCGTCTGCTGCGGCCCGGCGGCCTGCTGGTGGCCGACAACATGCTGGGCGGTGGAGGCTGGTGGATCGACGCCCCCCAGGGCGAGAACGCCAGCCGCGACGCCGCCGACAGGGTGAACCGCATGGTGGCGGGCGACGAAGGGTTCGAGGCGTTCTGCGTGCCGCTGCGCGAGGGCGTGATGGTGGCGCGAAAGCGCTAGTCGGGCTGGTTCTGGAAGGGGGTCCCGATGGGCTGGTTCTGGTGGGTCATCGTCGTCGCGCTGGGCGTCTTCGCGCTGCGCAGCCTGTGGGCGGGCTTCGAGGCGCTGCGGCACGAACCCAGGAAGCCCGGGCGTGCGGCCTTTGAGTTCCTCTGGGCGCTCATCGACGTGCTGCTGATCCTGTGGATTACTGGG
>JBITAB010000187.1:0-2226 GCA_044439825.1 Phycisphaerales bacterium JB064
CAGCTCACCGTCTACGAGCGTGTGAACTACCTGCTGCCGACGAACTACGCGATGATCACGGCTCCCATCGCGACGCCAGACGAGGACACGGCAGGCGGCAAGGCTGAGGCCGAAGCGGCGAACCCGCTCGATGGGATCGATCCCCAGCTCAAGGCGATCGCCGAAGAACTCGAGGCCGGCCGCACGCGTGCGCGTTCGCTGGAGGCGCCGGTGATGGCGCCGCCGGCCGTGCGCGAGAAGCAGGGCGAGTCGGGCCAGAGCCAGGGCGAGGCTGTCGAGCGCGGCGCGTTCCAGGAGGGCGACCGCGTTGTGCGTCAGCGAGCCAGGCTCGAGCGCGTGCGGGGGTTGTGGACACTGCGCTTCGATCAGGACGCGGACGGCCCGACCTCGCAGCCGCCGCTCATCGTGCTGCCCAGCACCTCGCTGCGATCGATGGAGCAGTCGGTCAGCCGCTACGGCGATCAGGTCGCCTTCGAGGTGAGCGGCACGGTGTACCGCTACGGCCAGCAGCCCTACGTGCTCATCTCGATGCACTTCGTGCAGCCGCTCGAGGGATTGAAGCCGCGCGGTTGATTGGCCCGTGGCCAGGCCCGGATCAGCCGCCGGGATCGGCCGGCGCGGGCTCTTCTACTGGCGTCGATTCGGCCGCGATCTCTGCGGCGGGCTCGCTTGGTGCGGGATCTGGAGTCGGCTCGGGCAGACCCAGCAGCGAACGTGCCTTGGCGTAGTCCTTGTCGCCCGCGGCGCCCTCGGCGAACATCTCACGGGTCGGTCGGCCCAGGATGGCACGCACGGCGAAGGGGCGTCGGGTCAATTCCTGTGCGGCGGCGAGGCGTTCCTGCGGGGACATCAGCCGTGCGAGGCCTGCCGTCACGGGGAGGATGTCTGCCGCCGAGGCGTCGGTGGGCGTGCGCAGCTCGAGCGTGGCGATGCGGCGCAGGAGCGGCGCCCAGGGCTTGTGCATCGCGACAGCGTCGGCGGCGCGCTGGAGCAACGCGGGGTCTGCCTCCGCCGCAACGAGCAGATCGTCGATGGCTTCGGGCATGAGCACCAGCACATCGGCGGCCGCACGACGCAGTTCGGCGCGATCGGCGTAGAGCAGCGAGCGCACCGTTGCCACGCCGTCCGCGCCGCCCAGACGCACCAGCACGGGCACGGCCGAGGGCGGCATGGTGCTGGGCTGGCCAGGGACCATGGTGGTGTCGATCGTGGCGAGGATGCGCTGGGCCTGGTCATCGCTGGGCGTGAAGCCGCTCTCGAGCAGGCTGAGCACGGCGCGCATCGCGACCGCCCGTGTGGGCTCGCCGTGCTCGAGCCACCTGAGCACGGCGTCGATGGCCGCGGCATCGGGGAATCGGCGGTAGGCCCGCAGCATGACGGCGGCGACTTCGGGCTCGGTCTCCTTGCGCAGCGCCACGGTGAGCTTCGCGGCCGAGCCCTCGGGCACGATGCGATCGACCAGAACCGCCGCGGCCTGGCGGATGTTGGCCTGAGGGTCTTCGAGCAGCGAGACGAGCGCGGCCGAGACTTCCGGCGTCGGGCTCACGCCCCGCTCAAGGTCGCGCGAGAGCAGGTCGGTCGCGGTCAGACGCACCGTGGGCTCGGCGTCGGAGAGCATCGCGGCGAGCACCGCGGGACGCTCGGCCGGCGGGAGTGCGGCGTAGAGCCGTCGCGTGGAATCGCCCAATCGGTTGAGCAACTCACGCTCGCGCTGGGCGAGGCGCTCGGCACGCTTCTGCACGCCCTCGGCGAGCAACGTCCGCCACGCCAGCGGCGGCAGGTGCTTGTGCCGATCGAGCCATTGACGCCATGAGGCGTGCGAGGCGCCCAGGTCCTCGCGACCGGTCATGGCCACGAGCGCCTGCACGACGGGCTGGCGCTGGCCGTTGCCGCTCGCGGCGAGCCAGGCGACCAGGGCCTCGCACGACACGGGCTCGAGCGAGCGCGAGAAGATGCCAAGGCACGCGGCGCGCGCATCGGGCGTCACGCCGGCGAGCATCCATGTGCTCTCGCCGTTCTCGCCCGTCCGAAGCGTTCGCACCAGCGCGGCGGCCAGGGCCTCGGTCTCGGTCTGCGCTTCCGCAGCGCCCGAGACCAGCCGCAGCGAAGCAGCGGGCTCTTCGGCCAACCACTGACGCGGAACAGCCAGGGCGGTATCGGCGCCGAACTGGCGGAGCACCTCGCGTGCGGCCACACGCCTCGACGCGTCGTCGGTCGCGGCGGCGA
>JBITAB010000188.1:0-5354 GCA_044439825.1 Phycisphaerales bacterium JB064
GGGCCCGCTCCATGGGACGCCGGCTGGGTCTGGATCGGCCGGCCCCCGCGGCCACCATGGCCCGGGCCAACCCGCCGATCCGAAACCTTCATCGAGCCGTCCGAGATGCGACTTCAGTCCAGGTCCGGGAAAATGGCAAAAAAAAGTTCCATGGTTTTCGGACCTGCCGCGCGGGCCCCGGGCCGCCCGGCCGACACCCGCTTTGTTCGGGTCATGGCCCGTGCGAACCGCGACTATGGCGTCCCAGGCCGGTTCGGGGCCCGCGACACCCAAACATTGCCCTCCGCCTAGCGCGGCGCAACCCGAGGTTTGTGCGGCGCAACTCCCGCTCAGCGCGGCGCAACCCAAGGCTTGCGCGGCGCAACCGCCGTGCAGCGCGGGCAGAACGACGGTCTGTGGGGGCGATGTGAAGGTTGGCGCGGTTAAGCTTGCGGTTAGTGCGGGCGTCATAGTGTGCTGCTAAGAAAGCCATGCCCGTGAAGCCTCTTAAGGAGAATGACATGTGTGGATCTGAAAAGAAGACTCCAGATGACACGCTAACTCGGGAAGAATGCCGTGCGTATTGCCGTGAGTTCATCAAGGAGCTTGAGAAGAGCTACAAGATCATTCCAAGGGGAGCGATCAAGTTCGGATCTGTAGTATTGGGGATTTCAGTCCTTATTGGCTTCGGCACAACCGGCTGGGGGGTCTACCAACTGGCCAAGAGCCATGGAGAAACGCAAACGAGCGAGTGGCTGGCGCAGAACGGTGCCGAGGATGCATTGAAGACTATCTTCGGCATGCGCAACAAGGCCGCAGAGTCGTTGCAATCTGCCACGATCTCGGCCGTACAGATCGAAGACATGAGACGGCAGTTGGCGTCACGGGGTTCCGGACTTACATGGAAGACTATTACCTTCAATAAGCCGTGGGATCACGCACGCAGCGGAACCAAACTAGATATTTTCGGGCCGGTCCAAGTGGCTTCGCGAGATGGATTAGTGTTCATGCGGGGGCACGCAGGGTTCGCGCAGGGCTCGCAAATTGACCAATCACTAGTCACGGCAGCGAACAATCTTAAATTAGGTGAGTTGCCCGAAGGATATCGTCCGAAAGGAAGCAGGGTCTCGGTGCCGGTTCTGATTGGAACCTCCGATGGAGATCGCAATCGCCATGAAATCGGGCGGATCAATATCCACAACAACGGCACCATCGAGATCACAGCCGAGGTTAACGGCCTCAATGATCCGAAGGTCGCGAGGGAACGGGTCCATGTGGTCTGGGCACTATTCGATGGGATCGTGTTTGATCCGAACCATCCGAGAAGCCTTGACGCCACTGAGGGCGACTCCCAAGAATAACAATTTGCGACCCCGTCACGCAGTGACTATTGAAGATCGACGAGCATCAGTGCTGTGACATGCTCAACTGAGTGGCCATCCCGCTCTTACCGAGCCCGCCACTACACTCCCCCCCATGCCGATGACCGGCGCCGGCTCCAACGCCATCCTCATCCTCGTTCTCGCGGCCCTCGGCGTGGTGCTGTTCTTCGCCATGATGGGCGCGATGGGCGAACTCTTCTGGGTCGCCCAGCGCCTGGAGCGCTGCCCGCACTGCGGCCGGTGCATGAGCTGTGGCTACGAGCTGGCCGGGCTGGAGGCGTGCCCGGAGTGTGGGCGCGGGGGCATCTCGGTGCGTGCCTGACGAACCCCTCGCGTGAGCGAGGGGGCAGGGATGCAGGCTCACGCGCCGCGCGGCCGTGCCCCCCGGCTCACGCCGGGGGTTCGTAAAGGAGGGGTGCGCGAACGGCTTGCATCGATGGCCGCGTGCTCACGCCCGCGGCTCCGTCTGCTCTCCATCTTCCCCATTGCCAATTGCCCATTGCCCATTGCCACGAACACCCAAAACCGCCCAAACCCGCCCGCCAAGCCCTACCCTGCCGCTCCCGACGGCGCCTTGCCCCCGATACCCCGTCACGGAGTGACCCATGAAGATCCACGAGTACCAGGCCCGCGACATCCTCAGCCAGGCGGGCGTGCCGGTGCCGCCGGCGGTGACCATCGACAACGCCGACGACGCGGCCCGCGTCTTCAAGGACGTCACCAAGGACATGGGCCAGAAGAAGCTGGCCGTCGTCAAGGCCCAGGTGCACGCCGGCGGGCGGGGCAAGGCGGGCTTCGTCAAGCTGGTGGAGAGCCCCGAGGCGGCCACCGAGGCGGCCCGCTTCATGCTCAGCAACAAGATGGTCAGCGTCCAGACCGGGCCCGAGGGGCTCGAGGTCACCAAGCTGCTTTTGGCGGCGGGCGTCGAGATCGCCCACGAGTACTACCTGGCCATCACCACCGACCGCAAGACGCGCCGGCACGTGCTGATCGCCAGCAGCGAGGGCGGCGTCGAGATCGAGAAGGTGGCCGAGGAGAACCCCGACGCCATCGTGAGGGAACGCTTGCACCCGCTGCTCGGCCTCCAGCCCTACCAGGCCCGCAAGGTCGCGTTCGCGCTGGGCTTCAAGGGCAAGCTGGTGAACCAGGCCGTCAAGACGATGATGGCCCTCTCGAAGACCTTCCTCGAGAAGGACTGCTCGATCGCCGAGATCAACCCGCTGATCGTCACGCCGCCGAGCGACGCCCACCCCGACGGCGAGCTGCTGGCCATCGACGCCAAGTTCAACTTCGACGACAACGCCCTGTTCCGCCACAAGGACCTCCAGGGCATGTTCGACCCCACCGAGGAGAACCCCAGCGAGCTGCGGGCCCAGCGCATGGGCCTGAGCTACATCGCCCTGGACGGCAACATCGGCTGCCTCGTGAACGGCGCTGGCCTGGCGATGGCGACGATGGACACCATTGCGCTCGAGGGCGGCACGCCGGCGAACTTCCTGGACGTTGGCGGCTCGGCGAGCGAGGAGGCCGTGACCGAGGCCTTCCGGATCATCCTGGACGACAAGGCCGTCAAGGGCGTGCTGGTCAACATCTTCGGCGGCATCATGGACTGCGCCGTGATCGCCCAGGGCATCGTCAACGCGGCCACCGAGATCGGCTTCGAGGTGCCGCTGGTGGTTCGCCTGGAGGGCACCAACGTCGAGGCGGGCCGGACCATCCTCGAGAAGGCCAGCGGAAAGCTCACCACGCTGCAGGCCGCCAAGGACCTGGGCGACGCGGCCAAGAAGGTCGCCGCGGCCGTCGCCTGACGCCAATTGCCAGATATGTCCGATCCATTCGCCAACGTCGACCGCAAGGCCATGGGCCGGCTGGAACTCGCCCTTGAGGCCGCCCGCGCCGCCGGCGGCGTCACGCTGCAGTTCTTCCAGGGTGATCAACTCGGCACCGTCACCAAGGGCGACGGCAGCCCCGTCACCGAGGCCGACAAGGGGGCCGAGCGCGTGCTGCGGGCGGCCATCGAGGAGGCCTTCCCCAGCGACGCCATCGTCGGCGAGGAGTATGGCGAGAAGGCGGGCGACAGCGGCTACCGCTGGATCCTCGACCCCATCGACGGCACCGTCAGCTTCGTGCACGGTGTGCCGCTCTATGGCACGCTCGTGGGCGTCTTCGAGGGCGACGAGCCGGTGGTGGGGGTGGTGCACATGCCCGCCCTCAGCGAGACGGTCTTCGCCGCCCGCGGCGGGGGCGCGTGGTGGATCCCAGGCCCGGGCCAGGACGCCCGCCCGGCGCGCCTGAGCGACACGAGCGACCTTGCCGAGGCGATGCTCGTGACCACTTCGCTGGAGTACTTTGATCCAGGGTCGGGCGCGGCCGTGTACGCCCGGCTGCGCGAGGCCTGCAAGCGCATGCGCGGCTGGAGCGACAGCTACGCCCACGTGCTGCTGGCCACCGGCCGCTGCGACGCGGTCATCGAGCCCACCATCAAGCCCTGGGACATCGCCCCGATGGCCTGCATCCTGGGCGAGCTCGGCGGGCACATGGTCGACTGGCAGGGCGCCGCCCGCCTGGACGGCGGCAACGCCGTCCTGACCAACGCCCACCTGCGCGACGCCGTGCTGGGCGTGTTAGGGGCGTCCGGTCGCTCGTGAGCCCGCGGCTTACAGTTGCTCGTGAGCGACGAGAAGCCCAAAGCCGCCCGAGGCGATGCCGACCAGCCCCATCACACCCGGCCCGGCCCATTGCAGATGATCCTGCTCGTGGTCAGCGGGCTGGTGATGATCGTCGGCGTGGCCCTGGGCGTCACCGGCACGCTCGAGGACGAGCAGGCCGTCGAGACCATCCAGCAGCAGCAGGCCGCCGCGGCCCAGCCCAGGCAGGCCGATGGCTCGCCCATGCCCGAGGGTGCGAGCGGCTTCGTGGGCCAGGGCGGAGACGTCTCGTGGCCCTTCCCCGTGCCAGGCCTGCCCGGCGGGTCTGATGGGTCGGGCGAGCCGGCAACCACGCCCGAGGGCGAGGCAACCGCCGAGGCCGACGCCCAGCCGCCCGTGACCGATCCCTGGAGCCCGGCGATCTTCCGCATGGGCTTTGGCTTCTTCGTGGGCTTCTCGATGGCCTATGCGCTCAAGGCCTTCGCCAAGGTCACCGTCGTGTCGGCGGGCATCTTCTTCCTGCTGCTCTTCGGGCTGCAATACGCCGGTCTCGTCGAGGTGAAGTGGACGGCCATGGCCGACCGCTACGACACCATCCAGGACTGGCTGAAGGCCCAGCTTGGCGGCTTCCAGGCCTTCGTCACCGGCTATCTTCCCTCGGCGGGCGCCGCCACGGCGGGCCTGGCGCTGGGCTTCATCCGCAAATAACCCCCACGCCCAAACCCCCACACGAATCGGAGATCCTTTTGACCAACCAGGACCACCCCGAGCCGGTGATCATCGGCGAGTACCAGACCGAGATCCAGGCCACCTTCGCCGCCAACATGCTGCGCGAGTCGGGCATCCGCTGCGAGCTCGTCGGCGCCGCCAGCTCGGGCTTCAAGGCCGAGAGCCCGGGCTACGTGCGCATCCTCGTGTCGGAGAGCGACGCCCCCCGCGCCCGCGTGCTGCTCGAGGAGTACGACGCCGAGCAGGCCGAAGACGACGGCGACGATCAGGACTGACCGCACGAACACCCGCAGACCGAGGAAGACCCCATGCCCACCGCCCGCGCCCGCGTCGCCGTCCGCCTTGTGGCCGCTCTGCCGCTGGTCGTGCTGGCCGGCCACATGACCGGCTGTCTGGCCTACGACATCCGCAACGAGCTGCGCCAGGTCAACGCGTCGCTCGACGATGTGAAGATCAAGCTCAACAGCGTCAACGACGGGCTGCTCAAGCTCGAGCGCACCAACACGCTGCTGTCCAATCTCGACATGAAGCTGACGGCGATGGAGACCACCAACGCCTCGCTGTCGAGCATCGACGCGCACCTGGCCTCGCTGCGCCGCACGCTGAACAACATCGA
>JBITAB010000188.1:5454-20663 GCA_044439825.1 Phycisphaerales bacterium JB064
GCGCACGGTGTCGAAGTCTCGCCTGCTGCCCAGCCGCGCGGGCAGCTCGAGCATCTGCCGCCCGCGTCGCACGCTGAGGATCACGGTGTCGCCCGGCACGTATCGCCCGACGACGCGATAGAGCTCGTTGAGGTCGCGCGTGCCCTGGCCGTTGATCGCCACCAGCACGTCGCGCTGGCGCACGCCCGCACGCTGGCCCGGAGACCCGCGCACGGTGCGGAGCACGGCCAGCCCCTCGCCGCGCTCGCCGTCCACGTCGATGCCAAGCGTGGCCATGGGCGGGTGGTGCTGCTCGGGCGCGACGGGCAGCCGCTCGAGCCAACGCCCGAAGCTCACGTCGATCTGGTCGATCTCGGCCGCGAACGTGCGTTCGAGGGCCTGCACGCCCGTGCGGTCGCGCTCCCAGGTGTCGACGTAGTTCTCGTAGAACGCGCCCAGCTTGTCGGCGGCGACGAGGTAGAGCATGATCGCGCGGGCATGCCCATAGTGCAAGAGCTGGCTGCTACCCACGAAGAGATGGTCGGGCGTCTCGGCCAGCTGCTGCAGCGTCTTGAGCCCGTTGCCATCGTGCGCCTTCTTCACGAGGTTGGTGCGCCACGAGGGCGCATACGCGGGCGTGCCGTCGGGCTGGGGGTCAAAGTCCTCGACGAGCGAGGCGAGGCCTTCCATGATCCACGACGCGTGCCGCTGGCCTTCAAGGCTCTGGCTGCGGTAGTGCATCGCGTGGAAGACCTCGTGCCGCAGCGTGGCGCCAAGGTCCTTGCATACGAGCTCCTTGCGGTCGTGGTCGTACGTGCCGGCGATCTGCCGCGTCGCGCCGCGCGCCGCCTCGCCGTGGCGCATGCTGGCCCAGCGTGCAAAGTCGGCGTCCGTCGGAACGGCCACGCTCACCCACGGCACCGACGCCTCGTCCGCCTCCACGAGATTGCCAAACAGCTCGGCCACGGCCCATCGGCTGGTCATGTCAAGCTCGGCCCGCGCCATTGCGAAGCTCTGCTCGGGCAGGCCAACCGCGAAGCGCAGGCGGAGGAACGCGTCTTCTTCGGTGTGATAGCCGCCACCGAACCGCTTGACGAGCGCGTCGAAGCGAGCCTCGGCCAGCCCCTCCATGCGCTGCGGCCACGTCTCGAGGATGTTCTGGAAGCGCTCCGTCTCGCGGATGGGATGCAGGTCAGGGTCGTGCCGCAGGTGGGCGAGGTCGTCGAAGCCGAGCTGGAGCGCCCGGTCGAGCGCGTCGAGGGCCTCGTCGGCGCGCCCGAGCTGCGAGAGGGCGCTGGCGATGTTGTACTGAGGCACGAAGCTCTCGGGATCGCGCCGGGCCATCTCCTGGAACAGCGGCAGGGCGGCCTCGAAGTCGCCATCGGTCGCGAGCGCGTATGCCTCGGTCTGGAGCTGTGCGTCAGAAAGACGGATGGGCTCCTGGGCGACGCACGCTGCGCTCAGGACAAGAACACACAGCAAGAACAGAGGTCTCATCGCGTTGCCTCCTGTGCGGCGCTGTCTCGCGCCAGCAGCGAGGCCAGCGCTCGGGGGTACGCCTCGCACTCGAGCTCGAACACGCGGGCCGCGAGCGACTCGACCGTGTCGCTTGGCAACACCGGGCATCGCATCTGCAGCACGACGGGCCCGCTGTCATACTCCGCGTCGCACAGGTGCACGGTGCAGCCCGTCTCGGCCTCGCCCGCCTCCAGCACGGCCTTGTGCACGCGGTCGCCGTACATGCCAGGCCCGCCAAACTTCGGCAGCAGCGCGGGGTGGATGTTCACGACCCGGCCCTCGAGCTCTCTGGGCAGGTCGATCTTCTGGAGATACCCGCACAGCACGACCCAGGTTGCATCGTGCTCGCGAGCGAGCGAGAGGAGTTGGTCCGCCGGGATCATGCCCCGGATGACCCGCGTGGGCACGCCCCGGGCCTCGGCACGCTCGACGCCCGCGCACGGGCGCGAGGCGATGGCGCCGGTGATGCGCGCGCCGAGGCGGCCTTGCTCGATGGCGTCCAGCAGGTTCAGCAGCGTGCGGCCGCCGCCGCTGAGCAGCGCCAGCATGTTGGGCGTGTGGGCCTGTGCGCCCATGTCCGGTGCTCCTATTAAGGTCAGATCGTCGCGGGCAGGTGCGCGGTCGCGGGGCTGGTCATCGGCACGGGCCTGCCGTCGGGCCCGATAGCCACCATCGTGAGCTGGGCCTCGGTCACGCGGACGGTCTCTCCGCGCTCGTACCGCTCGGCCTCTACGCGCACCTCCACGGTGGCGCTGCTCGTGCCCGTGCGGATGGTTCGCGTCAGGCAGGTCACCAGATCCCCCACGTGCACGGGCTGGCTGAATTCGACGCGGTCGACGCTGGCGGTCACCCAGCGGTGCAGCCCGTGCTTGCGGGCCTCGACGAAGGCCGCCTGGTCGATCGCGCTCAGGATCACACCGCCGAAGATGGTCCCATACTGGTTCGTGTCGCGGGGCATGGCCATCACGCGCAGGCTGCACGCCCAGTCGGTCGTGTGGCTGGGCGTGGGCTGGGCGTCGCTGGCCGGGGGGAGGGTTTCGCTCACGGCGAAGGTTAGGGCCCGCTCGGCCCCGGCCCGAGCCCGTACCATCGGGCATGACACAAGCGCCTAGCTCTCCCGCGCGGTCCTCCGGTCAGGCCTGCGGCCCGCTCTGCACCCAGCTCGAGGTTGCCCCCCTGGAAGCCCTCAAGGCCATGGATTGGGCCGACCTGGTCCGCCGCTATGCCGTTGGCGTGGAGTGGTTCGATCCGCGGATGTTCCACCTGCCCGAGCAGGATCTTGATACGCCCTTCAAGCCCGAGTCCAATGCGGGCCAGCTGCCCATCCGCGCCCTGGTGACCCACCTGGCCGATTGTGAGCTGGTCTATCTGCACCGCATGAGGCGGGCCGTGTCAGAGGACACCCCCGTGCTGGGCGTGTTCGACGAGCAGGCGTTCTTCGATGGGCCGCTCTATGGCCGGGGCACGCGTAGCGGCGTGACCAGCGCCCCGCCGGTGGCCGGCTCGGTGGCCGTTGTTCACACGCTGCGTCGCTGGGCCCTCGACTGGCTGTTCGATATGGACGAGGCCACCCAGAACCGCTCGGCCATGCATCCCGAACGGGGTTCCATGACGGTGCGCGACATGCTGGCGGTGGCCACCTGGCACCTGGAGCACCACACCAGGTTCCTCAACGCCAAGATCGAGCACCTGCTGGGGCCGATGCCCGAGCCCGAGCCGATGCCCGAGGGCGGCTGCGGCCCAGGCTGCGGGTGTGCGTCGAAGCGAGCGAGCGGGGGCGATGCCACGAGCTAAGCGGGCCATCCTGGGATTCTGCCTGACCGCCGCTACGCTGGCCGGCTGCCAGGAGCAGGTGCTCAGCGAGAAGCCCAGGAACGACCTGTTCGGCAGGCTCGGCGGAGATGCCGCCGACCGCAGCGGTTCATCGCCTGGCGGCTCACGCGGGCTCGATCCCAGCCTGCTGCCGCCCATCCGCCAGGAATTGCCCACCGGCGAGATCATCCTCCGCTCCCGCACGGCCCGAGACCTGATGGTGCACATCCAGCGGGCCGTGACGGATCGCGACCGCGATCTGGAGCGTGAGCTGTTCACCGAGCAGGTGCTCAGCGCCATCACCTGGCAGGAGTTCACCGACCGCGGCTACGCGCCAGAGTCGGCCTATGACGAGCTCGTGCGGCGTCGAGACGACGTTCTCAAATACTTCAACCGCGTGGGCCCGCTGGCCGAAAACAGCCCCCAGGTGCTCATGCGGTCGGTGGGCGAGAACATCATCCGCCTCCAGCTCACCGGGTTGGCCAAGGAGGGGCTCTCGTGGACCTATATGGACATGTCCTATGAGGGCGGCAACTGGCGGCTGCGGTGGTTTGGGCCCTGAGCCTGGGGCGAAAGTGGTCGCTGGACCCGGGGTGAGCCTGCGGGCTATAGTTTCGGCTGTGGCGGACCGCCGGGGTGGCTGGCGGCCGTGTGGTGGTATCGGAATCAGTTCCTTCAGCGAATCGGAGAGGCCTGGGTTTATGGCAATCGAACCGGCGGTCAAGCAAGAGGTCATCGGCGAGCACGGTCGGCACGAGTCCGACACGGGTAGCCCCGAGGTGCAGATCGCCATCCTCACCAGCCGCATCAAGGAACTGTCCGGCCACCTGCGTGAGCACCGCCACGACTTCCACAGCCGGCGCGGTCTGATCCTGATGGTGGGCAAGCGCAACCGCCTGCTCCGCTACCTGAACAGGACCGACCACGACCGCTACAAGGCCCTCATCCAGAAGCTGGGCCTGCGCAAGTAAGAAGTTTCCGCCAGCCCGGCCATTGGTCGGGCTGTGTTGTTTTCGGGGCCTCGTTGGCCCACCACGACGTTTCCCGGGGCGGGCCCGGCGCACGGGCGCTGGGGAAAGAGGCCGTCCCGTTCAGACAACCCGGGCCGAATCGATCGGGGCAAGGTGCCCCACCAGGCCCGTCCATAGCGAGGGTTTCGGAAGGCCGAAGGAGCAGTCGGCGCGACGCAGTCTTCAGGGTAATTGAGAATCAAACCCTGCCACGACACTGCCTTACGCCCTCTGCCCCTTCCTCCTGTCGACCCTCTCCCCTCGCGGCTGGCGCCGTGCCGGTGTTCTTCCGGCCTTGCGCTGGCGGTTGGCTTTATCCGAGCCGGGGTCACTCTACCAGCGACTACTGGCTTCTACCCACAGGGGTTTGACGCATTATGTCCAACGTGATCATTTCCGAGCAAGTCAAGGTCGAGCGCGAGATCGCCGGCCGCACCATGTCCATCGAGACGGGCGTCGTCGCACGCCTGGCCTCGGCGGCGGTCATCCTGCGGTACGGCGGCAGCGCCGTGCTGGCCACCGTCGTCCGGGCCGACCCAAGGCCCGGGCTGGACTTCTTCCCGATGCAGGTCGATTACCGCGAGAAGCTGACGGCGGCGGGCAAGTTCCCCGGCGGCTTCCGCAAGCGTGAGGGCGCTCCCAACGAGAAGGAAATCCTCACGATGCGGATGATCGACCGGCCCATCCGCCCGCTCTTCCCCGATGGCTTCATCGACGAGGTGCAGATCCAGTGCTGGGTCATGAGCCATGATGGTGAGAACGACACCGACGTGCTGGCCTCGGTCGCCGCGTCGGCCGCGCTGGCCATCAGCGACGCGCCCTTCCAGGGCCCGATCGCCACGGTACGCGTCGGCCGCATCCATACCGACGATGGCGCCGTGCTGGTGGCTAACCCCACGGCCAGCCAGATGGACTACAGCGACTTGGACATGGTGCTCAGTGGCCACGCCGACGGCATCAACATGATCGAGGTCGGCGCCGCCGAGGTGCCCGACGAGGACGTGCTCGAGGCCATCGAGTTTGGTCAGCAGACCATCGGCGAGATCCTCACGCTGATCGAGGACCTCGTGGCCGAGGTCGGCCAGGAGAAACGCCTGGGCGACAACATCGCGCTGCCCGACGACGACGTCGTCGCCATCGTGACCAAGGCCGCCAAGAGCGACCTGATGAAGGCGCGCCAGGTGGCCGGCAAGCACGATCGCGGCGACGCTGTGAAGAAGATCCGCGACGCCGTGCTCGACGAGCACTTCCCGATCGTCGACACCGGCACGCCCGGCGAGCACCTGCTGACCACCAAGCGCCGCGCGATGGCCAAGGAAGCCTTCCGCACGCTCGAGAAGAAGGTCACGCGTCAGCTGCTGGCCGACAAGGGCGTTCGCGCCGATGGCCGCAAGCCCCGGGAGCTGCGCCCGATCTATGGCCAGACCGGCTACTTCGAGCGCACGCATGGCTCGGCCCTCTTCCAGCGCGGCGAGACGCAGAGCCTGGTGAGCTGCACCCTGGGCACCGGCAAGGACGCGCAGATCGTCGACGGCCTGCTGCCCGAGTACAGCAAGAAGTTCACGCTGCACTACAACTTCCCGCCCTTCTGCGTGGGTGAGGCCGGCCGCATCATGGGCCCTGGCCGCCGCGAGATCGGCCACGGCGCGCTGGCCGAGCGCAGCCTGCTGGGCATCCTGCCCGGTCCGGACGAGTTCCCCTACACCATCCGCCTGGTGAGCGACATCACCGAGAGCAACGGCTCGTCGTCGATGGCCTCCATCTGCGGCGGCTGCCTGGCGCTCATGGACGCTGGCGTGCCGATCCGCGCCACGTGCGCTGGCATCTCGGTCGGCCGCGTGACCGACGAGAATGGCAACAACGAGGTCTTCATCACCGACATCATCGGCGAGGAAGACTTCTTCGGCGACATGGACTTCAAGGTCGCCGGCACGCGCGACGGCATCACGGGCATCCAGCTCGACCTCAAGGCCCGTGGGCTGAACCTCGACCAGATCGAGGTCATCTTCGCCCAGGCCCGCGATGGACGCCTCGAGATCATCGACATCATGGAGAAGGTGATCCCCGAACCCCGCGCCGACATCAGCAAGTACGCGCCGCGCATCGAGACTATCAAGATCAACCCCGACAAGATCGGCAAGCTCATCGGCCCGGGCGGCAAGACCATCCGCGGCATCCAGGAGCGGTGGGGCGTGCAGATCGACGTCGAGGAGGACGGCACAGTGTCGGTCGCCTCGACCGACGCCCAGAGCCTGGCCGGCGCCAAGCAGGAGATCGAGGCGCTGGGCGAAGAGATCAAGGTCGGCTCGGTCTACACCGGCAAGGTGGTGAGCGTGCGTGACTTTGGCGCGTTCATCGAGATCGCGCCCGGCACCGACGGCATGTGCCACATCAGCGAGCTCAAGGACGGCTACGTCGAGAAGGTCACCGACGTGGTGAACGTGGGCGACGAGGTGACCGTGAAGGTCATCCTGGTTGACGATCAGGGCCGCATCAAGCTCAGCCGCAAGCAGGCGCTGCCGCCCGAGCAGCGCGGCGGTGACGACGACCGTGGCGAGCGCGGTGAGCGGGGCGACCGAGGAGATCGGGGTGATCGGGGTGATCGTGGCTCTCGCGGCGAGGGCCGTGGTGATCGCGATCGCAACCGTGACCGGGGTGGCGATCGCGGGGGAGATCGGGATCGCGGCGGTGACCGTGACCGTGGCGGCGATCGCGAAGGCCGCGAGGGTGGTGGCCGCCGTCGTGGCAAGCGTCGTGGCGGCCGGCGTCCCGAGCCCGTCGAGTAATCCACGCCTCCAGTTCTGAGAGATTCACCCCGGCCCTTGGTCGGGGTTTTTGTATATACGCCCTGAACAACCCCCTACAGGGCTCTTAGTCCGGTTGATGTGAGGCATTCCACGCAAAGACCAATTAAAGTTTCCGCTAACTTGGCTTCCATTCGGTCAGTTCGTGTCACGCCCTGTGCGGCATGGAGGTAAACTGGGTAATTAAGGCCCGGCCAGGGCTGGCCAATGCCGGCCCGATTGCGAGCCGATCCGCACACCCGCGACGTGGGGCTGTTTGCGGGTGGATCGGCGGAGTAGCGATCATGCCTGAGCAACCGGCCGACTCGTTGGCAGGCGTTGAGGGTGAGGTCAAGTGGTTCGACGCCCGCAAGGGCTTCGGCTTCATCGTGGGACCGCAACAGCAAGACGTGTTCGTCCACTTCTCGGTCATCGATGCATCGGGCTATCGCCAATTGCGTGATGGCGCGATGGTGGAGTATGACGCCAAGAAGACCGAGAACGGGTGGAAGGCCACCCGCGTGGTGTGCCGGGCGACCGTGGAGACGCCGCCGCGCGCCCGAGCGCGTCGCACGCCTCGGCAGTAGGGGCCCGTTGCCTGCTCGGTCCATATCCTCTCGCCATGCCAATGGAGCAGTGGGGCACGCCGCTGACCAATATGCTCGCCGGCTTCGGCGCCGGCTTGTTGATCGCCGCCGGCGCGGGCTGGTGGGCCATGCGCGTGCTGACGCGTAGGGCGCGCCAGGCGGAGGGCCGGGCCCGGGCGGCCGAGCATCTGGCCGAGATCGGCGCCATGACCGGCGGCCTGGCGCACGAGATCAAGAACCCGCTCTCGACCATCGGCATGAACGCGCAGTTGCTTGCCGAGGCCGTGGACGAGCTCGGCGGCCTCGACGAGCAGCAGCGTGGGCGATTGGTCCGGCGCGCGGGCACGCTCAAGCGAGAGGTCGAGCGGCTGGGCGACATCCTGGGCGACTTCCTCGAGTTTGCGGGCGAGTTGCGTCTGAGCCCGTCGCGCATCGATCTGAATCGGCTTGTCGAAGAGCTTGCGGACTTCTTCCTGCCCCAGGCCGAGAGCAAGGGCGTGCGCATGCGGGTCGAGCTTGCGCCGCAGCCGGCGTGGGCGAACGTCGATGCGCCGCGGCTGAAGCAGGCCGTGCTGAACCTGATGCTCAATGCGACGCAGGCGATGGCCAGCGCGGGCGAAGGCTCGCCGCGCGAGCTCATGCTGCGTGTGCGCCAGCGGCCGCGCGATGGCGGGCTTGAGATCCACGTGACGGACACCGGACCCGGCATTGGTGCCGAGACGGCCGAGCGCATCTTCCATCCGTACTTCACGACGAAAGCGGGCGGAAGCGGGCTCGGATTGCCGACGAGCCGTCGCATCATCCAGGCCAGTGGTGGCGAGCTGACGTTCGAGAGCGAGGTAGGGCGTGGTACGGACTTCGTGATCGGGTTGCCCGCGGTCGAATGAGGAAAACCTGCATCCGCTCGGCCTGTTGCGTCGAACCCTCTCCTAAGCCCCATTTGCGTGGGCGCTTCTCGGGGAATCGTAGAGACATAACAAACGAGGGGAGAGCAGCGATGCGCGCGACGATGACCGGTGTGTGTTTGTCGGGTGTTCTGGCGGTGTGCGGCCAGGCCATGGCCCAGGACGCGACGTTTGAGCCGCTGGGCTTCTCTGGCGCGGGCTCGTTCTTCATCGGCAGCCGAGCGAATGCCGTGAGCCCCGACGGCTCGACGACCGTGGGCGGTGATGACACCGACCTGGGCACGCGTGCGTCGTACTGGCCGACGTCCACGCTGTTTCCCGAGCTCTTGTTTTCGCCCGCCGGCGACTTCGCGTATGGCACGGCGACGGGCGTGAGCGAAGACGGCGAGGTCATCATCGGCTGGCTGAGCACGACGCGCGATGGCTCGTTCATCCGGCTGGCCACGGTGTGGAACGATTTTGGTTTGGGCGTCGAACTCGACGCGCTGCCCGAGGCGATGCGGCGCGAGAGCCTGTTCACTACGGTAAACGACGTGAGCAACGACGGCGCCGTGGCGGTTGGCGCATCGATGGATGAGCGCGCCAACCTGCAGCCCGTCACGTGGGACACGAGCACGGGCGAGGTGTCGCCGCTCTCGCTGCTGCCCGGGCGCACCGGTGGATCTGCACGCTTCATCAGCGGCGATGGCAGCATCATCATCGGCCAGCAGTCTGGTGGTGGATCGGGTTCGTTCGTACGTTGGATCGACGGCGTGCCCGCAGAAGTGAGCTTCGATCTGCCGGCCGGCTTCGAGGATTTCTCGATCGGTTGTGTGTCGCCCGATGGCTCGGTTGCTGGCGGGGTGGCCTTCCCGATCATGTTCGATCCGATCATGAACCCCATGCGCGCCGCCATCTGGCGCGAGGGCAGCGGGATCACGCTCCTTGATACGCTGTCCGGCGGCGATCCCGGGATGGAAGACGTCGTCAACGCGATCTCGGCGAACGGCCAGTTCGCGGTCGGGCGTGTAGGCGTGGGCTCGGGCGCCGGGCCCTTCTCGGCCGGCATCTGGTTCGAGGACGGTTCCGTGCGGCTGCTGAGCGAGTGGCTCGTTGATGAGTACGGGCTGTTCGAGGTCGAGGGCTGGCGCGGCTTGCTCGAGGCGACGGGCATCTCGGATGATGGCCGCGTGATCGTCGGGTTTGGCATCAACCCCATCGGCATCAAGGAAGGCTGGAAGGTCACGCTGCCGAGCACGGTGTGCGCGGTCGACCTCGACGAGGACGGGGCGCTGACCGTCTTCGACTTCCTGCTGTTCCAGAACCTCTTCGACGATCAGGATCCGCGAGCCGACATCGACGGTGATGGCCAGTTCACGATCTTCGACTTCCTGAAGTTCCAGACGCTGTTCGACGCGGGGTGCCCGTAACGATCAGTGCTGGTTCGGCGCCGGCAGTTCCTCGATGCGCGTGCGGACCTCCCAGAGCTCGGGGAAGAACTGGTGGTCGATCATCTGGCGGAGGAAGGGCACGCCGCTCGATCCGCCGGTGCCGCGCTTCATGCCGATGATGCGGTGCACGGTGCGCAGGTGGCGATAGCGCCACTGGCCAAACTGGTCATCGACGTCGACGAGCTTCTCGGCCATCTCGTAGGCCTGCCAGTGCTGGTGGGGGTTCTCGTAGACGGTCTTGAAGACGGCGATCACGCGCTCGTCCATCTCGCGCGGCTGGGTGAAGTCGCGTTCGACGGCCTCCTGCGGCACGGGCAGGCCGGTGCGTTGCATGAAGGCCAGGAACGCGTCGTAGATGCTCGGCTTCTCGAGGGCTTCCTTGAGGATGCCGTAGGCCTGCGCGTCGTGCTTGTGCACCTCGAGCATGCGGCGATCCTTGTTGCCCAGCAGGAACTCGACGAGCCGGTACTGGAAGCTCTGGAAGCCGCTTGCGTTGCCGAGCACGCCTCGGAACTGGGC
This sequence comes from Phycisphaerales bacterium JB064, assembly GCA_044439825.1. Lineage (GTDB taxonomy): Bacteria > Planctomycetota > Phycisphaerae > Phycisphaerales > UBA1924 > JAHCJI01. The sequence goes on from JBITAB010000188.1 coordinate 15,998, forward strand.
GTACTCGGTGGGCGTGAGCGTCGCGAGCACGCTCCACTGGTTGAGCAACTGCTGGAGGATGTGCTTGACGCGGGCGAGGATCTTGAAGCAGGGCTCGAGGTCGTCGCGATGGACGGCGTCGATGGCCGCACGCAGCTCGTGGATCATCAGCTTCAGCCACAGCTCGGTGGTCTGGTGCTGGATGATGAAGAGCATCTCGTCGTGGTGCGCGGGGGTGCTGAGCGGCTCCTGGGCCGAGAGCACCTTCTCCAAATGGAGATAGCCGCCGTAGGTCATACGGTCGGCCAGGTCGGTGTGGAGCGTCGATTCGAACTCGCGTTGGGTCATGGCGGAGAAGCCTTCGCCCTCAGCCGTTCCACTTGCGCAGGTCGGGGCCGACGTAGCTGGCCCGCGGGCGGATGAGGCGGTTGTTGGCGTGCTGCTCCATGATGTGGGCGGCCCAGCCGGTGATGCGGGCGGCCACGAAGATGGGCGTGTACTGCGGCACGGGGATGCCCAGGGCGTAGTACGTCATGCCGCAGGGGAAGTCGACGTTGGGGTGGATGCTCTTCTCGTCGAGCATGATGCGCTGGACGATCTCGCCAAGCTCGAACCACTTGACGTACTCGGCCCCACGCTTCTGGGCGGCGGCGCGGCCCAGGGCGTGCAGGATGGGAGCGCGGTGGTCGCCGTTCTTGTAGACGCGGTGGCCAAAGCCCATGAGCTTGCGCTTCTCTTCGAAGGCCTTGTGCATCCAGTCGCGGACGGCGCCTTCCTCGATCTTGCCGTCCAGATCGCTCATGATCTCGCGGAGCATGTCCATGGCCGCCTCGTTGGCGCCGCCGTGCAGCGGGCCCTTCAGGGCGGCGATGGCGCCCGTGACCGCGCCGTGCATGTCGCTCAGCGTGCCGGCGATGACGCGGCTGGTGAACGTGCTGGCGTTGTAGTCGTGCTCGGCGTAGAGGGTCAGCGAGACGTCGACGACCTTCTCGGCCTCCTTGTCGGGGCGCTGGCCGCTCATGAGGAACAGCAGGTTGGCGGCGTGGCTCAGGTTGGCGTCGCCGCCGGTGTCGGGCGCCACGATCTCCTTGCCGTCGATCACGTTCTGCATGTGGCCGATGATCGTGGGGATCTTGGCGGTCAGGCGCTTGGCCTTGCGCAGGTTGGCCTCGTGGCTGATGTCCTGGCTTTCCTTGTCGAGGTTGCCCAGCAGGCTGACGGCGGTGCGCACGATGTCCATGGGCACGGCGCTGCCGGCGGCCACCATCGGGGCCACGGTCTTCAGATAATCGATGACCGCCGAGGGCAGGGCCCGGTTGGCGATCAGCTCGTCCTTGAAGAATCGCAGCTGCTCGGCGGTGGGCTTCTCACCCTCGAGCAGCAGGTAGGCGACCTCCTCGAACGTGGCGTTCTCGGCCAGGTCGTGGATCTCATAGCCGCGGTAGATCAGCGCGTCCTGCTCGACGTTGCAGATGGCGGTATCGCCGGCGATCACGCCCTCGAGGCCGGCCTTCTGGGCGGGAGCTGCGGTGGTCATGGGAGCCTCCTACGGCAATGGATTTCGGTACATATTCGGGCATCGACGGGACTGAGCCGCCGAAGAGAAAGGGCGCGGTGGGATTCGAACCCACGACTGGCTTTCGCCAAACGGATTTGCAATCCGCCCCATTAGTCCACTCTGGCACACGCCCGGGGCATCCGCGGGCGTTGCCGCCGGCGGAACGTGATTATTGCGCGTCATCGACGCGTTGTCGCTTCGGGCCGGCCTTTGGAGCGCGTGCCCTAACCTACGGGCCATGCCTTGGGAATCCCTACGAAACGCGATGGCGAGGCGGCCAGTGCTGTGGGCGATGCTCATCGTCGGCTGTCTGGGCGGGCTGGTGAGGCTGGCCCTGCTGTGGCAGATGCCGCTGATCTTCACCAACGACAGCGTGCTCTACACCCACTGGGCCTGGGCGATCGCTCAGGGAGAGCCGGTGGGAAACGTGCCGTCGTACCGCACGCCGGGGTATCCGGTGTTCCTGAGCGGCGTGCTGGCGGTCTTCGGGCGAGACCCGATGGCGGTGATGGCCGTCCAGAGGCTCATGGGCCTGATCGCGGCGGTGACGGTCGCGGGCGTGGCCTCCGCGATCGTGAAGCGCCGGCGGTCGGGCGGTCTGGCGCTGGCCGTGGGCCTTGTCTGCGGCCTTGTGCCCGCGATCGATCCCCGCGTGCTCGCGCTGGAGGGCTTTGCGCTCTCCGAGGGCTTGTCGGTCTTCCTGGCGGTGCTGCTGTTCGTGCCGGCCCTCGCCATCGCCCGCTTCCGCGTGTGGCACCTCGTGTGGATCGGCGTGCTGGCCGGCGCCCTCTGCCTGGTGCGGCCCGTGTTCCAGGTGGCGGTGCCGTTGATCCTGTTGGGCATGGTGCTCATCCCAGGTCCGGCAGGCTGGAAGCCAAGGCTCGTGGCGCTCGCGCTCGGGGCCGTCGCGTTCGGCGCGACCGTGGCGCCGTGGCTTCTCTACAACCACCGCCGCGGCGTCTCGGGCTTTGGTGAGGGCGGTGGGGCGGTGCTGTGGCTCGGGCTCGGCATGTCCGGCAGATTGGACACAAGCCTGGCGCCCACCGAGGACCTCGCCCAGGAGTACGAGCGGATCGTCGGCGACAATCCGCACTCGGGCTCGCTGCATCACTTCGTCTTCTCGATCGGGACGTTCCACAAGGACGACGTCCGCCATGACATCGGACAGTGGGCCGTCGACAGCGTGAAGGCGCACCCGGGCTCGTATATCAAGGGCGTGCTGGTCGCCATGCTCTGGCAGTGCGACTACCTCCCCGGCGGCACGCGACCGCCCGAGCGTGAGCTGCTCTGGATCGTGCAGCGAGCGGCCGTTGATCCTCAATATTCGGGGCCGGCTTCGAACATGACCATCGGCGGACCGCCAGATGCCGTGCTCGAGCCGATGGCGATGGACCGGCCGAGCCGTGGTGCGGCGTGGATCTTCAACGCGTGGGCGTACACCCATCACTTTGGCGTGCTGACGCTGGTGTTGCTCGTGTGCGCCGTTGCCGCGGGCGTCGTGTCGCTGTTCAGGCGTCGGTGGACATGGGCACTGCTCATCGCGGGCAGTGGGGCTGTGTTTGCCTCGCACGCGGCACTGCTCTCGCCGTACGCCCGCTATTCACTACCGGTGTGGATGGTGTGGGCCGTGACGCCCGCGATCGTGGTGGCGGGGAGCAAGCGATCAGAGTCGGAGCCAGAACCCCCTAAAACGCTCGATTGACCACGGCGTCGGCCATCGCCAGCAGCGTGCGTTTTGCGGGCGAATCGGGCACGGGGTCGAGCATGGCCGTCGCCCGGGCCACGATCGCCTCGGACACGCGTTGGGCGTGGTCGATCGAGCCGGTGGTCTCGAGCCGCTGGCGGAGTTCGGCGGGAGCATCGTCCGCGTCTTCTCGTGCGGCTCGCAGGGCCAATGCCAGGCTGTGGGCACGCTCCTGCGGCTCGCTCTGGGCCAGATGGTGGATGACCGGCAGCGTCAGCTTGCCCTTGCGAGCATCGCGCCCCACGCTCTTGCCCACCACGTCCTCGCGGCCGGTGAGGTCGAGCAGGTCGTCCCTCACCTGGAAGGCGGCGCCGATCTGGCGGCCGAATCCCTCGAGCGCCACGACCACCTCCGGAGAGCCTCCGCCCTTGGTGGCCCCGAGCTCGCACGCGGCGGCGATGAGCTCGGCGGTCTTGCGGTCGATGATCTCGAAGTATGTGGCCTCGTCGAGCGACAGGTCGTCGCGCCGATCGAGTTGGAGCAGTTCGCCGCTGCACACGACCATGCTCGCACGCGCCACGCGCAGGGCGGTCGCCTGTTCATCGAGCGTCGAGCACAGGTGGTACGCGCCAGCTATGAGATAGTCGCCCAGGATCACCGCCGTCTCGTTGCCGCTCATGGCGTTGACGGTGCGGCCCCGCCGGCGCGTGTCGGCCTCGTCGAGCACGTCGTCGTGCACCAGCGTGGCCATGTGCACCATCTCGCAGACGGCGCCGATGACCTCGATGGCGGCGCCGCTCGGCCCCTGCAGCACGCCGGCGAGATCACCCCGCGCGGCTCCGGCCGATAACGCGACGAGTGCGGGCCTGAGCATCTTGCCGCGGTATCGCTCGACGTGCTGGGTCAGCCGCTGGACGGCGAGGATGTCGCTCTCCAGAGCAGTGTCGAACCGCTCGATCACCCGGCCCATGTACGAGGCGAGCTCGCCGCCGATGGGCTCGAGCGAAGCGTCCAGATCCAGCAATTCGCGCATGGCGGTTCCCCAGCATCTCGGATGCGCTCAGGATAGGCGCAATCGAATCGTGGTTTGCCCAGAGACCGGGCTGGCGCGGGGTTTATGATGGGCCCATGAGCCTCAGCCCAGAGCGTACATCCGAGCTTCTGCAACGCGCCCGGGAGGCCGCCGGCCGGGGCGACTATTCCCAGGCCCACGCCATCGGCACCACGCTGCTGCAGAACCTGCCGAAGGACCCCCAGGTGCACCTGCTGATGGGCGAGGTGTGCCTGGCCACGGGCTTCATCGACATGGCCATCGAGCACCGCAAGTTCGTGGTCGACAACATGCCGCCGTCACCCTTGCGAGAGGTGCAGCTTGCCGAGGCCTACGTGCACGCGGGCAAGCAGGGCGACGCGTTGGCCCACTACAGCAGCGCGCTCAAGCTCGA
>JBITAB010000188.1:20763-36344 GCA_044439825.1 Phycisphaerales bacterium JB064
CTGACGATGGCCCGTGCGTACGAGAAGAACAAGCAGTACGCCGAAGCGCTCGAGGCGGCCCGCCGTGGAAACTCCATGCTCGGCGTGCCCTTCGACGCCAAGACGTACAAGGCCGAGAACGACGCGCTGATCGAGACCTTCAGCAAGGACTGGATGGAGAGCGGCCCGCGCGCCACGGTCGATGGCTCGTGGGCGGTCTTCATCGTGGGCATGCCCCGGAGCGGTTCGACGCTCACCGAGCGCATCATCCACGCCCATCCCGACGCGTTCGGCGCCGACGAGGACTTCACGCTCCACCTGCTGACCGGCAGCGTGCAGCACGAGTTCCAGCTCAATACGCCCTGGCCTCAGAACACGCGAGACCTTTCGGTCGAGCAGCTCGACGTGTGCGCCGGCAAGTACCAGCGCGCGATGCGATCCAAGGCGCCCAGCGTCAAGGTCATCTCAAACAAGGACCTGGCCAACATGCGTCGCCTCGGCTTTGCCGACCGCATCCTGCCTGGCGCGAAGTTCATCCACACCCGGAGGAACCCGGCCGACAACTGCCTCTCGTGCTACTTCGAGCGGCTGCGACCGGCCGCCATCCCGTACGCCGACAGCCTCGAAGACCTGGCGTTCGTGTACGCCGAGAACGAGCGGCTGGCCGCCCACTGGGAGCACGCCTGCCAGAACAGCTTCATGACCGTGAACTACGAGGACCTGGTCAACGACCTGCCCGCCACGGCCCGACGCATCATCGATTTCATCGGCCTGCCCTGGGACGACCGCTGCCTGCGTCCCCACGAGGCCAACCGTGCCGACCGCACGCTGAGCGTGACCCAGGTCCGCCGGCCCATCTATAAGTCGGCCAAGGGCCGTGCCGCCCGCTATGGCGACCGCATCGCGCCGTTGTACGAGGCCCTGAAAGCCAACGGCGTGGAAGCGTAACAACTGTTCACGCGGAGCACGCCCACCTTGTCCGGGAGAGTCCAAATGAAGCGGTTGAGCCCCTTTGTCGTCGCCCTGATGGCCGCCACGAGCGTGGCTCTGGGCCAATCGGCCGAGCCCGAGAGTGTCCCTGGCCAGGCCGAGCAGCAGTTCGAGTTCATCCAGTTCGAGCCGGGCGAGAGCGGCTACCGGGCCTTCGAGCACGAGGTGTTCGGCGACTTCGTCCAGGCCGCTGGCGGCGACGATGAGGCTCGGAAGCGCTTGATTGCCGCGTGTGATCGTGCCATCAGCGCCGATGCCGAGCACGCCGAGGCCATCGCGTGGCGGGGGGCCGTCAAGATGTTCGAGGCGGGCGAGGCCTCGTCGAGCGGCGACTTCCGCGCCGCGATGAACCACGTCACGGCGGCGCTGACCGACCTCGAGCGGGCCCGCACGCTCGAACCCGAAAACCCCGGCGTGCGCATGGTCGCGGCGAACATGCTGCTCAACCTCGCGAAGAACCACCCGATCGAGAGCATGGCCAGCGGCTACGCCAAGCAGGGCATCGAGGATGCCAAGGCGGCATTGTCGAAGCTCTATGACAACTGGGACAAGCAGCCCGCGGACGTGAAGGGCCAGTTGCTGATGGGTGTGGCCGAGGGCTACGCCAAGCTCGGCAAGACCGTCGAGGCTCGCGACTGGTGCAACCGCGTCCTGGGCGCTGTGCCGGGCACCACCTGGGCCGAGCAGGCGCAGGCGTGGATCGACGCCGCAGACAAGAAGGCCAACTCGCTCTAGAACCCCACGGCCTGCCCATCCGCACGCAGATCGCTCGCGGCGATGTAGCCATCCTCGAGCCTGTAGATGACCTGCCCGCGGCCAAACTGCGCGTTGCGTGAGCGGTAGCGACGCAGCTGATGGCCCATCGCCTCCAACTCGTCGTACACGCCCTCGCCGCCGAGTTGCTCGAACCCCGGCTCCACCATCACACGGCCGTCGCGCTCCACCTGCCAGCGCGGCGCGTCGAGGGCGGCCTGCGGGTTCTGCCCATGGTCGCCCATGCGCACGACCACCTGCGCGTGCCCCTGTGGCTGCATGAAGCCGCCCATGACGCCGAAGGCCATGCCGGGTATGCCGTCGTGCGTCACAAAGCCCGGAATGATCGTGTGGTAGGGCAGCTTGCCCGGCGCGATCTCGTTCACGTGCCCTGGCTCGAGCGAGAAGTTGCCGCCGCGATTGTGCAGCGCGACGCCATACCCCGGAACGACCATGCCCGAGCCGAAGCCCGTGTAGTTGCTCTGGATGAAGCTGACCATATTGCCCTGCGCGTCGGCCGTGGTCAGCAGCACGGTGCCGCCGTCCTTGGGCTCGCCATAGTCGAAGTTGCCGGCCTTCTTGGGGTCGATCAGCTTCGCACGTTCGGCCAAGTAGCCATCGTCAAGCAGGTCATCGACGGACACGCGCATGTGCTCGGGGTCGGCGATGTGCCGGTGTGCGTCGGCGAAGGCCAGCTTCATCGCCTCGATCTGCAGGTGCAGCCAGGGCGAGGTATCGACCTTCATCCCCGAAAGCTCGAAGCGGCGCAGCATGCCCAAGGCCAAAAGGGCCGTGATGCCCTGCCCGTTCGGCGGGATCTCGTGCAGCCGCCAGCCGCGATAGTCCAGCGAGATGGGCTCGACCCATTGGGCCGTATGCGACTTCAAGTCTTCGAGCCGCAGCGAGCCGCCAAACTTGCGGCTCTCCGCGTCGATCGCCTCGGCAATCTCTCCCTCATAGAAGTCGCGACCTTTCGTTTGTGCGATGAGTTCGAGCGTGCGTGCGTGCCCATCGCTCTGGAAGAGCTGCCCCGGCTCGGGCACGCGCCCCCCTGGCACGAACGTCTGCTGCCATCCCTCGAAGCGTGCCTCGCCGCGATACCGCCGTGCCGACGCCGCCCAGCCCTGGGCCACGCCCGGGCTCACGAGATAGCCCTCTCGCGCGTAGCGGATCGCCGGCGCCAGCACGGTTTCCAGGGGCAGCGAGCCAAACTTCTCGATCACCGCGACCCAGCCCGAGACGGCGCCCGGCGTCGTCACCGCGCGCCAGTCATACAGCGGCATCGCGTCGAGCCCGTCGTAATCTTCGCGCTTCAGTCCCTTCGGCGCGCGGCCAGACGCGTTCAACCCGTGCAGCTTCGCGTTGCCGTTCTCGTCCTTCATCCACAGCAACGCAAAGTTGTCGCTGCCGATACCGTTGGCCGTGGGCTCCACGACGCTGAGCGCCGCCGCCGTCGCGACCGCCGCATCCGCGGCATTGCCGCCCAGCCTGAGCATCTCGAGCCCGGCCTGCGCCGCCAGCGGCTGGCTGGTGGCCACGCAATTGCGCGCCAGCACGGGCATGCGCTGGCTCGTGTAGGGCAGGTCATAGCCGAAGGGCCCCTGCCCCCACGCGCGTTCCTGGCCCAGTGTCTCGATTTCTTCCACGACGGCATCCTTGCGGCCACTGGCGGCCGACGCGTGCGAGGCGAAGTAGCCGCCGCCCGCCGCGGCCGCCAGGCCGATAGAGGTGTTGCGCATGAAGTCCCGCCTTGTTACGTCGCTGGCGCCGCCGGGCGTGGGTTCTGGGTGTGCCATAGCATGGAGCGTACAACGCACGCGCCCGCCGCGTTAGCTCGAAAGGGAAGAGCCATGACCCGCCGCACCATCGCCGCGATTCTCACCCTGGCCATGCCCGCCCTGGCCGATCCGCCCGTCGAGGCCTTTACGCGAGATGGCGCGACGCTCACGAGCGCTACCCAAGAACTCGGGCAGCTTGTCGAGAGTGGCGACGCGGACGCGCGGGCCAGGTTCGCCCATGCCCTGGCCACGTTCTTTCGCAGCGGCGAGAAGGCCACCCAGCAGCTCTACGAGTACGGTGCGGGCCAGCCCCTGCGTGCGGGCGGCTTCATGTTCATGCGTGGGCTGATGCAGGCCGGGTTGAATCCCGAGCCCAAGACCGTCTCGGCAGACGATGTTCGCGGCATCCTCGAGACTTGGCTCGATGACTTGCACGAGGCGGACGAACTCTTCGATAGCGTGCCGACCGAAGGTGATTGGAAGCTCCGCCTCGACATGGCCGACATCCCCATCGATTTCAACAACGATGGCGTCGCCTCTCGTCGCGAAGAGCCCGCTCGCGCGTTCTCCATCATCTTCCGCAACGGCGTGAACATCCCCGAAGGCCAGCGCAGCTTCGTGCTGGGCCTCGACGCGACCGACCTCCACTGGCTCCGAGCGTACAACGACGTGCTGATGGCCGCCGGCGAGATCATGCTCGCCTACGACAATCGCGAACTGTTCCATCGCTGCGGCCACCTGTTCTTTCCCAAGCCGCAGACGCCGTACGACTTCCTGCTGCAGAGCAAGCCGTTCGACCCCATCGGCACCGAGGTCGATATTTCCGACCTGCTGGCGTTCGCGGGCAGCCTCGACTTCCCGCTTGCCGAAGACGGCGCCGAGCGCATGGCCCGCGCTCGCCAGCACCTGCTGAATGCCATCGACCACAGCCGCGAGATGTGGAAGAGCGCACGTGCCGAGACCGACGACGATCGCGAGTGGCTGCCTGCGCCGCACCAGTCGCCGGCCATCCAGGGCGTCAGCATCACCGAGCCCCAGGTCGATCTCTGGCTCGATCTTCTCGACGAGGCCGAGGCCGTGCTCGAGGGCGAGAAGCTCCTGCGCTTCTGGCGCGGCGACGGCTCGCAGGCCATCGACGTCCGCAAGTTCTTCGACGAGCCCCGCAACTTCGACGTGCTCTACTGGGTGCAAGGCTCGGCAGCCGCGCCCTATCTCGTGCCCGTTGGCGATCGCCCCGTCACACGCGACAACCTGTGGAGCGACATGCAGGACACCTTCGGCGACGACCTGTTCCGCTCGATCTTCTATATCAACTGAGCAGCAGGCAGTGCAGTTAGTTCAGGCACCACGACAGCAGCGCCGCCGCGCCGTACACGAGCACGATCAGGCCCAGGTCGCCGCTGGAATGGCACGAGCCGCCGAAATAGCTCCCGTGGTGGTGCCCGCCGTGGTAGGCGTAGTGCCCGTGGCCGTGGCACCCACCGAGCATCGATGCGAGCCCGATGCCCAGGGCCGCGATGCCGGCCCGAGTCCGCCGCCGCTTCGTTCCGTTCGTGTTCATGCCCGAGTCCCCGTTACCATCCCTTCGCCCCGCAGCCAGTGCTGGCCAGGATTATCTAGTTAGCACTAACAACATAACGGCAACCTAGCCGCCTCGCGCCAGGAAATCCCGGCTTTGGGCCAGATTTGGAGTTATCGGGCATGAAATACCGCCCATGACGATTCCCGACGTTCGTCCTATACTCACCGCCCCGGCTCTCAGCGGGCCGGGCGTATGGGGCGGTAGCTCAGTTGGTAGAGCGCATCGTTCGCAATGATGAGGTCGAGAGTTCGAATCTCTTCCGCTCCACTTCCCAACCACCAGGCATGACCAACCAGCCACGCCAAGCCTCATTGGCGGCCTGGGTGCTCGCGCCCAAGCGCGCCCTGGCCCGAGAGACCGGCCTCGACCGCCGCGGTGCGGGCCGGCTCATCGCCCAGTCCCGCCGCCGCTTCCGGCCCAGAGTGATCGCTGTCGCGGCCATCCAGATCGCCACCATGGCCGGCTGGGTGCTGCTCATCGACCGCTACGTGGGCATCTACGAGACCACGACCACCTTCGCCCCAGACGGCTCCATGCTCACCGAGACCACGACCGGCCCCTTTGGCACCACGACGCTGCCGCTCTTCTTCGGCGTGCTGCTGGGCCCCTTCACTGCGCTGGTGCTTGGCGCCTTTGCGGGCCTTGCCAGCCACTTCTGGCTGGTCGACCGTGAGGCCCGCCGGTGCGCTCGCACGCCGGCCTGCTTCAACTGCGGCTACGACCTCTCGGCGGTGGTGGGGCACACCTGCCCCGAGTGTGGCCGCGATCAACCCCACCTCGCGCGTATCGTCACACCATGATCGAGACCGACTTCCTGCGGGCCAAGTTCGGCCAGGCCCTGCCCTACGCCGAGTACGTCGCCACCGGCAGCGACAGCCAGCAACGCGCCTGGGCAGACTTCCGCGGCCGCGTCCACACCACGCCCGAGCACCAATCGCTCTTCGACGGCTTCACCCGCCGCATGCACATCCTGGTCTCCAGCGGCATGTGGTGCGGCGACTGCGTGCAGCAGGTGCCCATGCTCGACGCTATCGCCGCTCTCAGGCCCGACCTCGTCGAGCTGCGCATCGTCGACCGCGACACCCACATGGATCTTGCCGAGCGTCTCGTGATCAACGACGGCCTGCGTGTACCCGTCGTGCTCTTCCTCAACGAGGAGTTCGATTTCGTATCGATGTTTGGAGACCGCACGCTGACGCGGTATCGCGCGATCGCCAGCCGGCAACTCGGCGCCTCGTGCCCACTGCCGGGCGCCCCCGTGCCGCCGGACGAGATCGCCGCCACGCTGCATGACTGGGTGTGCGAGGCCGAGCGCGCCCAACTCGTCTGCCGCCTGAGCACCAAGCTTCGCGCCAAGCACGGCGACTGAGACCTTACCGCATGCTCGAACTGCTCCCCCATGCCCGCTACATCTGGCGCACCGCCCTGAGCGACGTGCGCCACCGCTACGCCGGCGCCAGCATGGGCGTGCTGTGGAACATCCTCCAGCCGCTCTCGATGATCCTCGTCTATTCGTTGGTGTTCGCCGGCCTGATGGACCGCCATAGCTCGAGCGATGCGCCCTACGTCGTCTACCTCTGCAGCGCGATGCTGCCGTGGATCGCCTTCTCCGAGACCGTCTCGCGCGGCAGCCAGTCTGTGCTCGCCAACTCGCAATACCTCCGCAAGCTGCCCATCCCCGAGAGCGCCTTCGTCGCGCAGACGGTCGTCTCCAGCGCCATCAGCCTGGCCATCAGCTTCGCCATCCTCGCCGTTGCTGCCCTCCCCTTCGGCTTCATTCCGAGCGCATACTGGCTGCTCGCGCCCATCCCCTTCGCCATGCTCCTGCTGCTCGGCTTTGGCGTTGGCGCGATGGGGGCCGCCGTTGTGCCCTTCGTCAAGGACATGACCGAGATCATCCGCATCATGCTGATGATCGGCTTCTGGGCCTACCCGATGGTCTACGTGCCCGAGATCCTGCCCGACGCCGTCGAGCGGCTGCTCCCGTTCAATCCAACCTATCCAGCGCTCGAGGCCGGCCGGCAGATGATGCTCGAAGCCCGCCTGCCCGACTGGTGGCTCCTGCCCGCCGCCCTGGGCTGGGGCCTGCTCTTCGCCTCGCTCGGCATGCTCGCGCTGCGAGCCGTCCGGGCCGAGATCCGCGACGTCATCTGATCGAAGTTAATCCTCGATCAGCCGCAGATCCGTCAGCATCAGCGAGAGCGGACGTCCCTCGCCCTGCGTCCACTTCCACAGATGCAGTTGCAGGTGGTTGGCCCCGGCGTTTACGTTCACGGGCAGCTTGATGGCGTGGTCGGTGCGCGCGGCCGTCACGGGCACCGCCTGCTCGCTCACCTCATCGCCATTGAGCATCACCCGCAGCGTCTGCCCTTGCAGCGTGTTGCGGCAGGTGATCGCCAGCGTCGCTCGCCCGGCCTTGCTCGCGTGCACCACGGCGGCGGCCTGGCCACCACGGATCCACCGGAAGCGTTCGAGCCCCTGCTCGGCGTTAGGGCCTTCCCAATACTCGAAGCCGAATCGGGGCTCATACGCGGGGCTCGTGCTCTTCACCAGCGTCGCGCTCTGCGGCATGGGCGCGGGCCGTGTGAAGTCGATCTTGCGACTCAGGCCGATGCGCTTGCCTGCGCCGCTCTGGGCCAGCGCCGTGTGCAGCCGCTGATAGCTGGTCCACAGGCCCCACTCGTTCTCGACGTGGATGCGCGCCCACTGGCCCATGTCGCGGCGATACTGCCGGTCGCGATACAGCGTGTCGATGGCCTGCGCCAACGCCTCGGCACTCACCTCGCGAGCGACCAACCCGGTCACGCCGTGCGTGATGGCCTCGGGCACGCCGCCCACTGGGAAGCCAACCGAGGGCGTGCCGCAGGCGGCGGCCTCGATGAACACCTGGCCGAACGCCTCGTCGAGGCTCGGCGCCACGAACACGTCGCAGGCCGCGTAGAGCATCGCGAGCTGCTGCGCGTCACGCATGTATCCCATCGCCCGCATGCCGGGGATGGGCGGCTTGGCGTTCGGCGGCATGTAACCAACACCCACCACCGTCGCGTCGGGCAGGTCGAGCTGCTTGAGCGCCTTGGCGAGATGGCCGATGCCCTTGCGACCATCGTCGAGCGAGCAGGCCGAAGCCATGATGATGAAGTCATCCTGCGGCAGGCCCAGCGCATCGCGGCAGGTCGCCTTGTCGCGCGGCTTGAACGCGTCGAGCTCCAGCCCATACCGCACCGCGTGCACCGGCGGGCGATGCCCGAGGTCGAAGGGCGCCTGCCCATCGGCCGGCTTGTCCATGCCATCGAGCCTCGACAGTGCGGTGTTCGCGCGATCGGCGAGCCACTGGCTGTTGGTGAGGATCGTGAGCTTCTCGCTGCCGGTCATGAAACGGCGCTTGGCCTCCCACGCGGGGCGGATGGCGCTCTCGTCCATCGCGGGGTAGCCGGCCTTCACGCTCGTCTCGCCCACCAGCCCGGTCAGGAAGTCCTCGTTGTCGCCAAAGTAGGTCTCGCGACCGGTCAGCAGCCACGCGTCGTGCATGAAGAACACGGTCTCGTGCCTGGCGGCAATTGCGCTGAGCGTCTCGGGCGAGATGTCGGCGCCATGGATGTTGCCGATGATCACAAGGTCGGGCTCGTGCGCGTCGATGGCCGAGAGGACGTCCGCCGTCGCGATCTTCGGGTTCTCACGCACGGGCTCGGGGTGGGTCGCGGCCAGTACGCGCACGTCGTGGCCCGCGCTGGCGAAGGCCTCGGCCAGCCGCCGCTGCGCGATGCCCGCGCCATACTCGAAGCCCACGTCGTTGAAGAACACGACGCGTAGCCGGCCCTTGACGACCTCCTTCTCGCGCTTCTCGAGCGTGATGCCGTGCTTCTCACAGTGGTCGGCGACCACCTTGGGAAGCTCGCCGCGGAAGCCCGAGCCCTCGCCCTCGCTGGTCTTCTGGTCGGCGTGCGTGCGATACCAGCAGATGGGCCGCCCGATGCTGTGCACCTTGGCGCCTGCCGAGGCCATCCGCAGCCACAGCTCGTAATCCATCGAGTAATACCAGTCCACGCGCACGTGCGCGCCGGCCTTGTCCCACAGCTCCTTGCTGAAGAAGCAGTCCGGCTGCCACCAGAACTGCCCGGTCAGCCAGCAGTTTTCCAGGTCGAGCATGTCCATGAGTGGCATGGGGCCATCGGGGCAGCTCGTGATGCACTGGTGCACCAGCTTGCCCTCGCGGAAGACCTGGGCCACGCCGTTGAGGAAGTTGGCCCCGCTCGTCTTGTAGGCGATGGCCGCCGCGGCCAGTGCGCCGGGCGTGAGCATGTCGTCGCTGTTGATCCAGGTAAGCAACTCGCCCGTGGCACGCTCGAAGCCCTTGTTGATCGCGTCGCTCTGGCCCTTGTCCTTCTCCGAGACGATCACCGCGAAGTGGTCGCGATACTTGTCGACCACCTCCATCGTGTGATCGGTCGACTTGCCGTCCATCAAGATGTGCTCGAGGTTCGGATAGCCCTGGTGGATGATCGAGAGGATCGTCTCCTCGATGAAGTGGCCCTGGTTGTACGTCGGCGTTACCACCGTGATCTTGGGCCAGGGCGAGCCATCGGGCATCGTTGCCGGCAGCGGCTCCATGTCGGGCACGACCCAGGGCCACCGGCTGAGACCCTCAAGCCTGCGGTTCTCTCGCCGCGGCGCCAGCGCCTCTCGTGCGCGCATCACCGCACGCACGAGGGCCTGCCGCGTCTGCGCGCTGCCAAGTCCCGTCGGGCTGACCACGGCCGGCGTGCGCATCGTCGCCTGCGGCGCGGGCGTCGGGCCCTCTTCCAGAGCCTTGCGCGTCAGGTCGCCCAGCAGGCCAAAGAGCTCGTCGTCCAGCCGCACGGGCAAGACGCCCGCCGACACGCTCGCACGCTCCAGCAGCGTGACGCCCTCGCCCTTCGAGATCACACGCCAGTCGTTGCTCTCGCCGGCATCGCCACATACCAACGCCAGCGAGCCATCCGCAGCCGCGGTCGCCAGCACGGCAAGCTCGCTGGGCACGCTCAACTCATCCTTCTCGCACACCAGCACCACGCACGGCTTCACGGGCAGCGTGCGCAGCACCTCGGCGACGTTGTGCTCGATGACCACGCCGCGCCGCAGCCGCTCGGCTACGCGCTTTGCTCCATCCACGCTGCCCGCCGCGACGACCACCTGCCACTGCCGACCATCGCTGGCCTCGCGCAGCGCCTCGAGTGTGGCTCCCGTGGGTTCGCCCGCCACCAGCGCCATACCGCCCTGGCCATGCAGCGCCGCAGACATCGCCTGCGAGAGCGAAGCGTTTGCTGCCAACTCGCGAGCCTTGGCGGTTATCTCACGGGCGTGGCGCAAGAGCCCCGTGCTCTCGGTGCGGGTGGTGGTCATGCGTTGCTCCCCTGCGTGAATCTCGATGAACCTGCGTCAGTGCTGCTGCCCGTTGGTCGTGCCGCCCAGCAAACGCTGCCGCTCGGCTTCCTCCCACGGCAGCACCATGGCCATGTGCATCCGCTGGCCCATCTGCCGCCAGCGGCTCGCCAGCAGTTCGCCCAGCTTGTGCTCGAGTGCCTGCACCGTCACCAGCCGCTGGTCGGCCAGCTTCTCCATCGCGCGGCGTTCCTGCAGCAGCCTCTCGGCACGCAGCGTCAGGTCGTTCTTCTCGCCCTGCAACACGCCGACAAGCGTGCGGGCAGAGCTCAGGTTCTCGTGCAGCTTCTTGAGATCAACGCCCGTGTACTTCGTACGCAAGCCGGCAGCCTCGCGCTCGGCCGCGTCGCGCTGCTGGCGAAGCTCTTGCGACTCGAGCTCACGCTTCGCGGCCACATCCTTCATCTCGGCGAGCTGAGACCGAAGAGATTCGACCTCCTGCTGCAACCCGCTCTTCTGCTGGTCGGCGTTCTCGGCGCGGCGCACGGCCTCGGCAAGCTCCTGCCTGGCCTGCTGCAAAGCCTGCGTGTTCTGCGTGAGCTTCTGCGTCACCTCGCTGGCGCGCCGCTCGGCTTCCTCGGCCTGGCCAGACTTCTGCAATGACTGCTCGAGCTTGTCCAGACGCTGCAACACCGCGTTCTCGCTCATCGAGTTCCTCCGAGACTGCTCTTCCGTGTCGTTCAGCTTGCGACGCATCACGCTCAGCTCGACCTTGTACCGCCGAGCGGCCCGCGCCGCGTCCCCCGCGAGCCCGACCAGCATCGCCCGGCTGGGCTCGATCTGCCGCACCTCGGCGCCCGTAACCTCGCCCGATTCCAGCCGATCGATCTGAGCGATCACCTCGCCCACCGGCACGTCCTGGATGCAATGCGAACGCCGCTGCTCGCACCGCCAGTCGCACGGCGAGCACGGCACCGCCAGCGTCACCGACACGCTCGGCTGCACCAGCGGACGAAAACGAGGCCACGTGCCCCCGCCGAACACGGCCATCACGGGCTTATCCAGGGCGGCGGCAACATGCATGGGCCCCGTGTCGCGGCCGACATACCCGTTGCTGGCTTCGAGCAAGCCCGCCATCAGCAGCGTGTCGCCCTCGGGCCCACCAAACCAGTGCCGTGGCTCGAGCCCCTTGGCCTCCAAGGCGTCGCTGATCTGCCGCGAGACCTCGGCTTCCTCGGCCGCGCCGATCAGCAGCACCTTCCGCTCATATCGCGTCATCCAGTGCGACAGAGCATCCACCCATCGCTCGGGCCGCCAGTTGCGGATGGCCGAGTGCTGCGAGTGCCCGACGCAGGCCGCAAGATACCCGCCGCGCTCGAGCCCAAGCCCTGCAAGCACGGCGTCGGCCGCGTCACACTGCTCGGCCTCAAGCTCCAGCCTGGGCTCACCCAGATGCACCGTCGTGCCGAGCACGGCTCGCGCCAATGCTTCGCTCTTGCGCAGCTCGTGCAGGTCCTCGTTCACCCGCACGATCTCGTCGAAGGGCGCCTCTGCTTCGCCCTCGCGCCCATGCCAGGGGTCAAGGAACTTGCCCCCCGCCTGCGCGATCCGCCTCGCGTCGGGCAACTCGGCCGCCAGCCGCTCCTCGAGCACGGTCCATGTGAACGGCGCGCCCACGAACACGTCGGGCTCGAACGCCACTGCCGCCTTGGCCACCGCGTCCAGCCGCTCGTCGTCGGCTTCCAGCCTGCCGTCATAGACGCCGATGGGCAGCTCGATCAGCTTGGCGCCGGGGGCCAGCACCCGGGCCATGGGCTGCACCAGCGGGCTCACCACCAGCGCCAGCTCGTGCCCGGCCTCGGCCAGCACGCGAAACAGCGGCTCGCGCAAGACCACGTCGCCGATGGTGTCCGGGTTGGAAATCAGGATGCGCATACAGCCTCAATACGGGCCAATCGAGGCCCGCTCAGGGGCCTCACAAGGGTGGGACAACAGGGTAGTGCGCCGCCGCCCGAGGTTCCCCCCGGCAGCCGCCGCTTATGGGCTCCTGGCGGCCTGGCCGACCACAGGCCCGGCCAGGGCGTCCATGAACTCCCGGTGGTTCGCGCAGCGTGGCACCTTGTGCTGCCCGCCCAGCTTGCCGCGGCCTTCCATCCACGCGTGGATCGCCCCGGGGCGCAGCGGCGTGACGATCGCCGGCGCCATGCCCAGCCCATCGGTCCGCTTCACGCGATAGTCGACCACCTCGCTCTGCAGCTTGGCGTCGAAGGCCTCGGCAAAGCGACCCAGATCCCCCTCACGCACCACCTCGATGGCCAGTTGCAGCCCCGCCCGCACACCCTCGCTGGGATACACGGGCGAGGCCGTGAACTCGCCGACCTCGACCCCGGCCTGCATGGCCGCATGGGCCACGGCCGTCTCGATGTTCTCGACGATCAGGTTCTCGCCAAAGGCGTTGATGAACAGCTTGTGGCGGCCCACGATCCGCAGCCTCGCGGGCCCGGTGCCCCCGCCCCAGCCGATGCGGTTGGGCACGCTGTCGAAGACGACCACGTCGCC
This sequence comes from Phycisphaerales bacterium JB064, assembly GCA_044439825.1. Taxonomy (GTDB): domain Bacteria; phylum Planctomycetota; class Phycisphaerae; order Phycisphaerales; family UBA1924; genus JAHCJI01. Next base: position 33,763 of record JBITAB010000188.1, read on the forward strand.
GATGACGTACCGCCACAGCCCCGCGCACGTGCTCATCACAACGACATAGCGCTGCCCGGGCTCCACCTCGTCGGCGCAGAAGGCCGGCGCGTCGGGCTTGTCGATCTCCTCCAGCGGCACGAACTCGTAGAAGATGCCGTGGTCGGCGTTCAGCCGCAAGCCGGGCTCGCCGAACGTGTCCTGGATGGCGATGAAGCCCTCGCTGGCGGGGTACAGCTCCAGCCGCACGGGGATGTCGCGCTCGCCCTTGGTAAACAAGCGACGCACCGTCGGCTCGAACGGGTCGTACCGCACGCCGCCATGCGTGAACACCGTCAGGTGGGGCCACACGTCGTGGATGCACGCCTTGCCGGTCTTCGCGAGCACCTTCTCCATCAGCGCCACGGTCCAGCTTGGCATGCCGCTGATCATGCGGATGTCCTGCCCGGCGGTCAGCTCGGCCATCGCGTCGATCTTGCTGGGCCAGTGGTCCATCAGCGCGATCTCTTTGCCCGGCGAATAGATCTCGCTCAGCGGCCAGCGGATCTGCTGCGTGGCGATGCCCGAGAGGTCGCCGATGAGCATGCCGTTGTCGCGCCGCTCGAGCGCGCTCGATCCGCCAAGAAACAACGCCCGCCCGCCGAAGAGCTTGGGGATCGAGACGCCCCAGTTGATGGCGTGCGCGAAGATGTCCAGCGAGGCCTTGAAGTTGCTGGCCATCATCGCGTCGCTGATGGGGATGCGCTTGTCGCCCGCCGTCGTGCCGCTGGTCTGGCAGAAGTGCTTCACCAGCCCGGGCCACAGCACGTCGGGCTCGGCCCCATCCACCATGCGCTGCACGTAGGGCAGGAAGGCCACGTAATCGCGCGCCGGCACGGCCTTGCGATACTCGCCCGCAAGCTCCGCATCGCTCGCCTTGAGCACCGCCTCGAAGCCATACTCGCGCCCGAAGGCCGTGCCCCTGGCCTTCTCGAGCAACCCGCGCAGCTGTGCCCGCTGGATGTACGCGGTGTTGGCCGTCCAGTACGTGTGGTTCGCCAGCTTGCGCGCCCGGCCGGCCACGCGCGCGTGCAGCCCGGCGCCGATCAGCGAGGTCCACCGCAACGGTCCGGTTTGTTCGAAGGGCTTGCCCATACCGCGGTGCGCCCGAGCGCTCAGCCGTTCGCCTTCTCAGGGCCCGCTTCCGGCCCCAGCGAGTCGACGAACTCGACGAGCTCGGCCGCGAACGGCTCGGGGTGCTCCATCATGGGCACGTGCCCGCAGCGGTCGAACCACACCAGCCGGCTCTTGGGCAGCATCTGGGCGAACTGGTTGGCCGCCTCGGGCGGGGTCACGATGTCCTGCTTGCCCCAGATCAGCAGCGTGGGCGCCTTCATGCCGCTCATGCGCGAGCCCAGGTGGTTGCGCCGCGCGCTGCGGCTCAGCCGCACCATCGCCCTTGCGCCCCCGCGCTCGCTGAGCTGCTGGTGGGCGCGCTCGATGTCGCTGGCCCGCATGTGCGTGCCGGGGTCGAAGAACAGCTCGCCGATCTTGCGCTCCAGCCACGCACGGCTGGGCCGCAGTTGGATATCGCTGACCATCGACTTCTCGATGAGCCCGCTGCTGCCCGCCAGCACCAGCCCGCGCACCAGGTCGGGCCGCTGCAAGGCCACACGCAGCGCCACATGGCCGCCAAAGCTGTTGCCCACGAGCACCACCGGATGGTCGAAGCTCTGGGCCAGAAAGTCGATCGTCAGCTCGGTCACGCCGTCGATCGAGCAGTCCTCGCCGCGCAGGTCCAGCAGCGGCACCTGCAGCATGATGCAGCGCACCTGGCCCTCGGCCAGCCGCACCACCTCTTCCCAGTGCTCGTTGAGGCCCACCAGCCCGTGCAGGAACACGACCGCCGCGCCGGCGCCGACCTCTTCCACACGGGCGGGCACCTGGCCGCATCGCCCGCGCAGGCTCAGGGCCCGGCTCTGCATGGTGAGCGAGCCATTGGCCGTCGCCTTGGCCGAAGCGTGCTGTCCAGTCGCTTCCGTGGGTGTCAACTTCAGGTGTTCCCTGCCCGGCCGGCCCGCGTCGCGGCTCCGCCAAAGGCGAAAGGGGCGTCCGACGACCGAACACCCACGCGCGGGCCCGTACACCGATACTACGCGCTCGGGCTCGCTAGTGGCGACCAACCGCGGCCCGATCCGCCTGACCCTCCGCGGACGCCGATTCTTCCACGATCCGCCCATCCACCATCCGAACAACCCGGTCGGCCCGCTTGGCCACGTTGGGGTCGTGGGTCACCATCAGCATGGCCCGCTTGGCCGCCGTTCCATCCGAGGGCCGCACCACCCGCTCCAGGGCGTCCAGGATGCCCTCGCCCGTGGTCTGGTCCAGGTTGCCCGTGGGCTCGTCGGCCAGCAGCAGCGGGGGGTCGGCGATCAGGGCCCGGGCGATGGCAACTCTCTGTCGCTCTCCTCCACTGAGCTGGGCGGGCTTGTGCCGCAGACGCTCGCCCAGGCCAAAGGCCGTCAGCAACTCCTTGGCCCGGCTCCGCCGCTCGGCCGGCACGCGCCGCCCCAGCACGCCCTGGGTCATCGCCCCCAGCAGCACGTTGCCCATCACGTCCAGCT
>JBITAB010000189.1:0-2211 GCA_044439825.1 Phycisphaerales bacterium JB064
AACGACCGGTGAGCGATTCCCGCCCATCGCTCTCGGGCGCTCTGGACATCTCCCGCCGCGCTTCGCTCGGCGTCATCGCCGCGAGCGCCGCCGGGTTTGCGCTCTTCGGGCCAAAGCCCCGTCAGGATGTCCCGAAGGACCGCATCGTCCTCGATTACTGGGAGAAGTGGACCGGCGCCGAGGGCCTGGCGATGCAGCGCCTGGTCGATCGGTTCAACGCGTCGCAGTCCGAGATCTTCGTGCGGTATCTCTCGATCGGCTCGATCGACCAGAAGGCGATGATCGCCGTCGCGGGTCGCTCGCCGCCCGACATCCTGGGGCTGTGGAGTTTCAACATTCCCTCGTTCGCCGAGGCCGGCGCGCTGATGCCGCTGGATGAACTGGCCGCCAGGAGCGGCATCGCATCCACCAATTACGCCCAGGCCGTCTGGCCCATGCTCACGCACCGCGATCAGCTCTTCTCGCTCATCAGCACCTGCGGCACGATCGCGCTCTACATCAACGACGACCGCCTCGCCGAGGCCGGCCTCGCCGATGCGCCCGCGCCCGCGACGATCGAAGAACTCGATGCGCTCAGCGAAGCGCTCATCGAGCGCCGTCCAACGGGCGACATCGAGAAACTCGGCTTCATCCACACCGACCCCGGCTGGTGGAGCTGGCTCTGGGGCTACCACTTCGGCGGCTCGCTGCTCGACGAAACAACAGGCACCGCCACCGCAAACGCCCCCGAGAACGTCCGCGCGTACGAGTGGGTCCAGTCCTACCCAAAGACCTACGGCTCGCGCGAGCTCATCAAGTTCCAGTCGGGCGTCGGGTTCTACGGCACAGCGCAGGCGCCGTTCCTCACCGGACGCGTCGGGCTCACCATCCAGGGGCCGTGGATGGCCAACCTCATCCAGGCGTTCGCGCCCGATCTCAATTACCGTGTGGTCCCCATGCCCACGATCTCCTCCATCGCCGATCCCTCACGCCCCGTCGGGCTGGTCGATGGTGATGTCCTGACCATCCCCGCCGGCGCCCGCGAGCCCGAGGCGTCCTTCGCGTTCATCGCGTGGATGCAGGAGCAGAAGCAGATCGAGGAGATCGCCACCGCGCACGCGAAGAACTCGCCGCTGGCGGAGGTGTCGGACGCGTTCATCGCGGGCCACCCCAACCGCGGCATCACGGCCCACAACGCCATCGCCGCCAGCGATCGCGCGTTCCGCTTCCCCAAGACCCGCGTCTGGCCCCGGTATGTCAGCGAGTTCGACGCCGCGTTCCAGCGTCTCTGGCTCCTGCAGGACGAACCCGCGTCCATGCTCACCAGCATCAACGCACGCGCGCAGGACGCGCTCGATCAGGCGGCCGCGATGCGCGCCAGGCGCCACGCATGAGCGCCGCGGGCCGATCCAGATTCGCCGGGCTCCTCTGGGTCTCGCCGTGGCTCGTCGGCCTGTGCGTTTTCTTCCTCGCGCCGATGGGGCTCGGCGCGTACTACAGCATGACCAACTACTCGATGCTCGAGCCGCCGCTCTGGGTCGGGCTCGACAACTACACATCGCTCCTCAAAGACGAGGTCTTTCACAGGGCCGTCCTGAACACGATCATCTACGCCGCCTTCGTCATCCCGCTCTCGGTCGTCTTGGCGCTGGCGATCGCCGGGCTGCTCGATGTCGACTCGCGTCTCTCGCGTCTCGTGCGTGTGCTCGTCTTTACGCCCACCGTCGTGCCGCTGGTCGCCTCGGCGATGATCTGGCTCTGGCTTTTCAACGGCGACCACGGGCTCATCAACGCATTCCTCCACATGCTCGGCATCAGCGGGCCCAACTGGCTCGGTGAGCGCGGCTTCGCGATGGGGGCCCTCGTCATCATGGCCCTCTGGAGCATCGGCCAGCCCGTCGTCATCTATCTCGCCGCCCTGCAGGACGTCCCGCGCGAGCTCTACGAAGCGGGCCAGCTCGACGGCATGGGCCCGGTCCGCCGCTTCGTCCACGTCGCCATGCCCTCGATCGCGCCGGCCGTCTTCTTCAACGTCATCATCCAGACCATCACCGCCTGGCAGGTCTTCGCCGCCCCCTACATCATGACCGAGGGCGGCCCGGACCGCAGCACCTACTTCTACTCGCACTACCTCTACGACAACGCCTTCCTCTTCCAGCGCATGGGCTACGCCAGCGCGATGGCGTGGGTGCAGCTCATGCTCATCGCCGCGTGCATCCTGGCGATCTACGC
>JBITAB010000190.1:0-2209 GCA_044439825.1 Phycisphaerales bacterium JB064
CGCCGCGTGGACATGAACACCGACGGCACGACCGACGCCACCGACGCCGCGCTCTACAACGCCGCTTACGACGCGGCCACCAGCCCGTAAGGACCGAGGCCAACTTCGTCCCATGTGCGGCCCGCTCACGCGGGCCGTTTTATGTGGACCAGCACACGCCTGGGCGCCACGTCCGAGATCCCTTGGCATCCGGCCATAGCCCGAGCATGGCCCAATCAGAGCCCGCTCCGAACAAAGCCGGGACTTTTTTTCTGGTCCATGTTCGCGTTAGCCCCCCTGGCGCCCGCGCCAGGAGCCCCAAGGTCCGGAACCTGGGGTGGAGATTGGCAATCCGACCGCTGGGATTGGCAGATGTCGCGCGAGTCTTGCCAGTTGACGCGCGAGTTCTGGCAATCCTCGCGCGAGTTTTGCCAGCCTCAGCGCGAGCCCTGCCGATCGTCGCGCGAGGGCTGGGAGTATCCGCGCGAGTCCTGGCGATCTTCGCGCGACGATTGGCAACATTCGCGCGACACCTGGCGGTCCTCGCGCGAGTTCTGGCGGCCTGGCGTGTGCTCGAATGCGCGGTGGGTCAGGACATCAGGTCGGTCTGTCCGCCTCACACCCGTATCTTCGTCCACGTGCCCTGGCCGAAGCGGAAGGCGAAGACCAGGCCGCGGATGACCAGCTCGCTGCAGAGGGCAAGCCATAGGCGGGTGAGGCTGGGCTCCCAGCCCATGAGCTCGCCCAATGGGTTGGGCAGCTCGCCACCGCCGAGGAAATCGGGCAAGGGGATGCGCACGCCGCTGACGAGGTAGGCGGCCGGCAGGCGCACGCCGTAGGTGGTGAACCACGTGAGGAACATGACGACACGCACGTCGCCCACGCCGCGCAGCGCCTGGCGGAAGACGATGGAGATCGCGAAGGGGATCTGCACGACGCCGCAGATCATGAGCAACTGGGGCACCATCTCGCGGTGCTCGGCCACGGGCGTGAGCACGTTGGTGATGGGCTGGGCGAAGACGAACATGAGCGCGCCCAGGATGCCCATGAGGGCGGTGGCGATGCCGGCGCAGATGAGCACGCCGCGCACGGCGTGGCGCGGGCTGCCCGCGCCCAGGTATTGGCCCGCGAGCGTTGCGGCGGCGATGCCCATGGCGAAGCCTGGCAGGAAGCTGAGCGCCTCGATGCGGATGGCCCACATGTGGGAACCCAGCAGGCCGGCGGACTGTCCTGGCGTCGAGGCGGCCATGGCCTCGAGGGCTTCCTTAGCAGTGAGATGCGCGACGAAGAAGACCACCGCGAAGTTGCCCACCCACATGCCCAGGGTCTCGAAGTAGTTGGGCAGGCCCAGGCGGACGAGGCGATAGATCGTGTGCCAGTGGGGCCTCAGCCGGCGCAGCCTGAGCTTGACGCCCGACTTGCCCACCGAGCAGTAGTAGACGATCATGGCGCAGCCCACCGCGTCGCCGGCCACGGTGCCGATGGCGATGCCCAGGATGCCCATGTTGAAGTCGAAGGGGTTCTTGAGGAAGGGCAGGTCGACGCCCGCGAGCGAGAAGCTGACGGCGATGTTGACGATGTTGCGTGCGATCATGCCCCACAGCGGGCGAACGCTGTCTCCCGCGCCACGCAGGCAGGCGATGCCGCCGAAGAGCGCGCCCGCCAGCGGCGTGCCCGCCGCGATGACGAGCATGTAATAGCGGAACGCCTTGGCGCCGGCGTCGCTCAGGCCCATGAAGGCGGGGATCCACAGCGTGCTTATGGCTACCAGCGCGCCCACGGCCGTGGCGAGCACGACGCCGAGCATAAGGCATTGGGCCATCGCTGCGCCGGCCACGCCCATGCGGCCCCGTCCTACCGAGCGGCTGATGAGGCTCGTGGCCCCCATGCCGAGCGCCATGAAGGTGAGGCCGATGAACCACATGATGTAGCTGGCGGCGCTGATGGCGTCGACGGCGTCGACGGCCGAGACGCCGAGCGGCCCGGTGCCATCGGCGCCGTTGCCAAGCTGGCTGGCCAGCACGGTGTCGGTGAGGCCGACCAGCGCGTTGAGCGCGCTCTCGACCAGGATGGGCCAGCTGAGCACCCAGATGGCCATGGTCATCGACAGGCCCTTGAGCCGGCCCGACCGCAGGCGGCCCTGGTCGTCGAGCCCGCGTGCCTCGGGCGTGGGGGCGCGGAGGATGTCCACCACGCCCATGGCGTTGCGCCAGTCGAGGGCGCCGGCGAT
>JBITAB010000191.1:0-2206 GCA_044439825.1 Phycisphaerales bacterium JB064
GACGCCGGTTGGGTCCGTGTTGGGGGTGTTCTGGCTTCCCGCGATCCGATCAGGGTTCGCCAGCACATCGGTTATCTGCCCGAATCGGCCCCGACCTATGGCGAGATGCCCGTGGAGGCCCTGCTGGGTTTTCGGGCCTCGCTGCACGGCCTTCGCGGCAAGGCCCGCAAGGCCGCGGTCGACAAGGCCGTGGACGCCTGCGTGCTCCAGTCGGTTCGCCGGCGGCGTGTGGGCCAGCTCAGCAAGGGCTACAAGCAGCGTGTGGGGCTGGCGACGGCCATCTTGCACGACCCGCCCGTACTGGTTCTCGACGAGCCCTCTAACGGCCTCGACCCGGGCCAGATCACCGAGACCCGTTCGCTCATCCGGCGATTGGCCGAGGGGCGGACGGTGCTGGTGAGCAGCCACATCCTGCCCGAGATCGAGCGGACGTGCGACCGGGTGGTGATCCTGGCGCGCGGGCGGCTGTGCGCTCACGGGCCGCTTGATGAGTTGCTGGCCCAGGGCGATCACGAACTGGTGTGCGAAGCAAGATTCCAAACCGAGCCATCGGCCAAGGAAGCGGCTCGGGCGGTGGGGGCCATCGAGGGCGTGGGCACGGTCTTGCCGCGCGAGATGGACGACGGCGTGGTGCGCTGGCACGTCGGGTTCGATCCGGCGACCATCGGCGAGGGCGATCTGCGAAAAGCCATCGGCTCCAAGCTGGCGGCTGCTGGAGCCGAGGTCCGCCTGCTGGAGCGTGAGAAGGCCTCGCTCGAGTCGCTCTTCCTGAGGCTCATGGAGCAGGGCCCCGACGCAGCCCAAGCCGGGAGCGCGGCATGAGGGCGATGCGGACGACGTGGGCCATCGCCGTGCGCGAGTTCGTGGCGCTCTTCCGCGTGCCGGTGGGCTGGCTGGTGCTGGCGCTCTACGCAGGGCTGTGGGGCGGCATGTTCGTGCAATTCGTGCTCGTGCCCGGGGCGCCGGCGACGATGCGGCCTCTGTTTGCCACGGGGGCCTGGCTCATGCTGCCCATCGCGCCGGCCATCTCGATGCGGTTGGTGAGCGACGAATTGCGAACGGGAAGCTATGAGCTGCTGGCGACCTCGCCGGTGAGCGAACTTTCGCTTGCTCTGGGCAAGTTCATCGGCGCCGGGATGTTCCTGCTGGCATTGCTTGGATGCACCCTGCCGTTGGTGGGTGTGCTCTTGGTGTTCAGCGACCCGATGCCCGACCCGGGCCCGATGCTGGCGGGCTACCTGAGCGTCACACTTCTGGGGTTGCTGTTTCTGTCGGTGGGTTTGTTGGCATCGAGCCTGACGGCCAGCCAGACGCTGAGCTTCCTGGGCGCGATGCTGGCGCTGTTCGTGTGGCTGCTGGCGACGACCGCCGGACGATCGAGGGCGCCCGAGGCGGTGGCCGGCGTGCTGGCGTCGCTGGCGATCACCGACCGGCTCGAGGGCTTCGCCAAGGGCGTGATCGACACTGGGGACGTGGGCTTTTTCGTCGTACTCACCGGATGGTTCGTGCTGGCGGCGTCGATGTGCCTGGGCGTGCGGAGGTGGCTGTGACTCGCAAGCCTTCCCACAAGGGCCCCTGGCTGCGGCGGGTTTCGGTCGCGTGGCTGGCGGGCACGTTTCTGACCGCCAATGCCGTATCGGCCGTGTTCCTGATCGCGTTGGCTGATCGGCACAGCGTGCGATTCGATGTGACCGCGACCGGCGAGCACCGGCTGGCGCCGCAAACGCGGCGATTGATCGAGGCGGTCGAGCCCGGTGCGGGGTTCGAGTTGGTCGTGGCCGCGGATGTGTCGCGCGTGGACCCGCGGGCGTGGCAGGCGCTGCTCGACGTTGGCAGCGAACTTGAAGCTGTGGGCGCGATGACGGTCACGACGCTCGAGGGCGAATCGGCTCGCGCGGGATTGGAATCGCTCGGCCAACGGTTGGCGGCACGGGAGGCAGGAGAGATCCAGACCCAGGCTCAGGCGTTGTTGCGAGCGGCCGCCGAGCTTGTGCGCGCGGCCGACGTGATCGATGAGGCGGTTGTGCCCAGGCTCACGGCCGCCGGTGCCACAGCTGGCGATGCGAACACGGATATTCGTACTGTGATGGAGGCCCGGGCGCAGACGGCGCCACTGCTGGCCCAGAAGCTGCGCGACGTGGCGGCCGAGGTCCAGGGCCAGCTCCAGTCGGCCATCATGCCGGGTGTCAACGTGCCGGCGTTGGAT
>JBITAB010000192.1:0-2204 GCA_044439825.1 Phycisphaerales bacterium JB064
TGGCCGTAGATGGGGTCGAAGCCCGGAGCGCCCAGGTCGACCGAGACGGCCTCGAGGATCGCACGCACGTTGAACGGATCGATGTCGCGGTTCACGCTCCGCATGAGGCCGACCACGCCGGCCACGTGCGGCGTTGCCATCGAGGTGCCGCTCTGGAAGGCGTAGCCATCGGTGGGGCCGAACAGGCTCAGCGTGTCCCACGTGCTCCACACGTCAACGCCCGGCGCCGTCACGGTCATCTCCGGGCCGGTGGTCGTAAAGGTCGCGATCACGTCGCGGTTGTCGGTCGCGCCCACGGCGATGGTCGAGTCGTAACGAGCAGGAGCAAAGATCGGCACGCCCGGCGTGTTGCCGGTCGCGCACACCACGATCACGTTGCGATCGACCGCGTAGTTGCACGCGTTCTCGAGCACGCTGCCAAAGTCGGGCGAGCCCAGGCTCATGGAGATCACGTCGGCCCCGTTATCGGCCGCCCACACCACGCCCGCGGCGATGTCGGGCTCGGTGCCGCTGCCCAAGAAGCCCAGAACTTTCACGGGCAGGATCGAGCAGTCCCAGCCCACGCCCGCGATGCCGCGATCGTTGTCGCTGTCGCCGCTGGCGATGCCCGCGCAGTGGGTGCCGTGGCTGATGAAGATGTCATCGTCCCAGCTCGCCCCCAGCGGGCTGTAGCCGGGCAGCACGTTGGTCTGCAGGTCGGGATGGCTCTGGCTGACGCCGGTGTCGACGATGGCGATCCGGACGTCCGGGTCGCCCGTGGTCAGGTCCCAGGCCTCGGTCGCGTTGATGTCGGCCCCGGCCACGCCCGCGATGCCGTTGATGACCTGCCCCGTGTTGAGCAGGCCATACTGCAGATCGAAGTCCGTGTCGTTGGGCGTGGTGGTCAACACGCCGCCGATGCCCACAAGCTCGGCCCGCTCGACCGACGGGTGCCCGCTCAGGTCAGCAATGGCGTCACGGGCACTCACGCCCTCCGCCAGCGTCGCGACGTACAGCCGTGTCAGCCCGTGCCGCTCGGCCAGCCCCAGGTCGGCCGGGGCCTGCTCGAAGGCCGGCTTCAGGCTCGCCACGCCGGGCAGGGCGGCATCCACGCCGACGCCGGGGGCCAGCCGGAGCATGACCAGGTCGCTCCGGTACCCGCCCATCACGTCGGCCGCCTCGACCCGGCCCGAGAAGGGCACGAAGCCCTCGGGCACGCCCCTGGCCTCGTCGGCTATGGCCACGCCAGTGCTCGCCAGTGCCAGAGCCCCGATCAGCGTCATTCGCATCATGTTGTCCCCCTTCGCGTTGGATCAGTTTCGTTTGAGCCAAGACCAGCGGCGTCAAACCAAAAAAAGACGCCGCGAGCGAGCCCACCTCCCCGCGGGCCCGCCTCGCGGCATCCAGCACGATTACGCCAGCCCCTCGCCAGGGCGTTACAGTGCCGGCCCAGGAAGCGGGCCCGAGAACCCCTCCAGACTTCCCCCTATCTCAATACCCCTCACCCCCGACACCAGGATCCGACCAAGCCATGCCCACCCCCATCCGCGACTTCATGGAGCGTCACTATCTGCACTTCAACGCCGGCGTGGTCGTCAAGGCCGCCCAGGCCTATGAGCAGACCCTCGCCCAGGGCACCCCGATGTTCATGACCCTGGCCGGCGCGATGAGCACCGCCCAGCTCGGCCGATCGCTGGCCGAGATGATCCGCCAGGGCAAGGTGCACGCCATCAGCTGCACGGGCGCGAATCTCGAGGAAGACGTCTTCAACCTGGTGGCCCACGACCACTACCGCCGCATCGACGACTGGCGGGCGCTCTCCGAGGCCGACGAGGTGGCCCTGGACGAAGGCGGCTTCCCACGCGTCACCGACACGTGCATCCCCGAAGAGGCCGCGATGCAGACCATCGAGTCGCACCTCATCAAGCGCTGGAAGGCGGCCAGCGACGCGGGCAAGCGCAACCTGCCCCACCGCTACCTCTACGACCTGCTGCTGAGCGGCGACCTCAAGAACGACTACCAGATCGACGCCAAGGACAGCTGGCTCCTCGCCGCCGCGGAGAAGGACCTGCCGCTCTTCGTCCCCGGCTGGGAGGACAGCACGCTGGGCAACATGTTCGTCGCCAACGCGAGCAAGCAGGGCTACACGCTCGATTGCGTGCTCGGCGGCACGAGCTACATGGCGTCTCTGCTCGACTGGTACCTCGCGACGACCAAGGGCAAGA
>JBITAB010000193.1:0-2414 GCA_044439825.1 Phycisphaerales bacterium JB064
GAAGGCCCCGCCTTCCCCGAACAACCGCAGCAACCGCGCCGTTGGGGAGACATGGGACGCGAGCGCGACTTCAACTATGACCACGAGGGCCACGCCCTGCGCGGCTTCCTGGTCGAGCCCATGCAGCAGGTCAAGGGCACCGTGCTGATCGTGCACGCGTGGAAGGGCCTGGGCGACGAAGAGAAGGAACGCGCCCGCATGCTAGCTGAGTTGGGCTATCGCGCCCTGGCGGTCGATATGTACGGCGCGGGCGTCTACGCCAAGGACACCGAAGAGGCCTCACGCCGCGCGGGCGAGTTCTACCAGGATCGCCAGCTCATGCGAGGCCGCGTGCAGGCCGCCATCGACGCGCTCAAGAGCGAGAGCAAGCTCACCGACAACCTCTCGGCCATCGGCTACTGCTTCGGCGGCACGGTCGTGCTCGAGTGCGCCCGCCACGGCTTCGACTTCGACGCCGTGGTCAGCTTCCACGGCGGGCTGAAGTTCGAGAGCGCTCCGCGGCGGGGCCAGGTAAAGGCCTCGGTGCTGGTGTGCAACGGCTACGACGATCCGTACGTGAGCATCGATGACCGCAACGACTTCAAGCGCGAGATGGCCAACGCCGACGCCGACTTCGTCTTTGTCGACTATGCCAACGCCGTCCACAGCTTCACGAGCAAGGCCGCGGGCCCCATGGAAGAAGGCAAGGGCGCCGCGTACAACGAGAAGGCCGACGAACGCTCATGGGAGACCATGAAGGCGTTCTTCGAAACCGCGATGCCTTAATTAATGCCTCACTGACCCTGGGCCAGCGAGTATCCGGGCTTGCCGTCGTAGAACTTCAGCGGCTGGAAGTCCGTGACCTCGAACTTCTCGGCGATTCGATCGAGCAACTGGATGATCGGGCCCTGGCCCAGGCTCGGCGCACGGCCCATGTCGCGAAGCTCGAACCGCACGCGGTAGTAGTCCACGATCTCGGTGTACACGCTGCCGCTGGGCCACACCTGCGTGCCGCGGTTGCTCATCATCTTGAGCTCGAAGGGCGTCGGGGCGCAGATGGCCTTCAGCCGATCGGCCAATTCCTGCGGGCTGGCGGTGGTGTCGAGATAGATGTCGCAGCCCACGTACACGCTCTTGAGCGTCTCGAAGGTGCGCATCAGCGTGTTGTGCCGCGGGCGCTCGGGCCGGCTGACGCTCACGCTCTCGCTCACACCGTCGGTCGGCATGCCATCACGCGTGGCGGGCTTCTGGCCCAGGTTCTTGCAGATGGCCGCCCCGAACTCGCTGGTGCCAACCGAGGGCTTGCCCGAGGCCTGCCCGAAATCGCCCGTGTGCACGCCTTGCTCGAGCGTAAAGATCAGCGCGTTCTCGATCGTGTTGGCGTGCTTCATCAGCCCGATGTGCCGCAGCATGAGCAGGCCGCTGAGCAGCAGGCTCGTCGGGTTGGCGACGCCCTTGCCCGCGATGTCCGGCGCGGTGCCGTGCACCGCCTCGAAGATGCTCACGTGGTGGCCGATGTTGGCGCTGGGCGCAAAGCCCAGCCCGCCCACGAGGCCCGCCGCCAAATCGCTCACGATGTCGCCCTGCAGGTTGGGCAGCACCACCATCTTGAAGTTCTGAGGCTTGAGCACCAGGTTCATGCACAGCGCGTCGATGATCACGTCGCCCGTCTCGATGTCCGGGTAGTCGCCGCCGATCTTGTAGAACCGCTCGAGGAACAGGCCATCGGTCATCTTCATGATGTTGGCCTTGTGCCCGCAGTGCACCTTCGAGATGCCCAGCCGCTTGGCCGTCTCGAAGGCCTCGCGGTGCACCTGGTCGCAGCCCGGCGCGCTGATCAGCCGCTTGCACTCGATCACGTCGTTGGTCAGCCGGTGCTCGATGCCGCCGTAGGTGTCCTCGACGTTCTCGCGCACGACGTAGAAGTCGACGGGGATGTTCGCCTTGCTGTACACCGTCTCGACGCCAGGCAGGCTCTGGAAGTGCCGCACGTTGGCGAAGGCGCCGTACATCTTGCGCAGCGTCACGTTGATGCTCTTGCCGCCGCCGCCCACGGGCGTGCCCATCGGGCCCTTGTACACGATGCCCGTGTCCTCGACGGTGCGAATCGCCTCGTCGGCGATGCCCATCGAGTTGCCCGCGCGGAAGACCTTCTCGCCCATCTCCACCGGCACGAACTCGACGTGGTCCATCACGCCCGCCGCCTTGAAGATCTCAAGGCACGCGTTCATGATCTCCGGACCAATGCCATCGCCCTCGGCCAGCGCGATCTTCAGCTTCTGCGACATCTGGCAGCCACCCTTCTCACCTTCGAGCCAACACCAACGTCCAAGCACACCCAACAAAAACCCGCCAATACCACCAGGCGGGGTCAGCAGGGTAGGGCCCGCACCCACGGGCGTCGGCAACTTATCGGCTCGCGGCGGCTCTCCCTA
>JBITAB010000193.1:2514-5788 GCA_044439825.1 Phycisphaerales bacterium JB064
GGCCCGCCGTCGAGCACGAACACCTCGTCCTCGCCCCACACGCCCCGCACGTGCTCGGCCATGGTTGGCGACACATAGCCCGATCGGTTCGCGCTCGGCGCCACCAACGGCTCGCCCACCGCCTCGATGAGCGCCAATGCCACCGGGTGCCGCGGCACACGCACCGCCACCGTCGGCCCGCCCGCCGTCACGATGCCCGGAACCCAATTCGCCTTCGGCAGCACGAGCGTCACAGGCCCGGGCCAATACGCACGCGCGAGCGCGTCGGCCGCCTCAGGCCACGCCGCGCAGCACTCGCGCGCCATATCCAATGTGCTCGCGTGCACGATCAGCGGATTTGTATTGGGCCTGCCCTTGAGCTCAAACACTCGCGCAACAGCATCGGCATCGCGCGCCAGCGCCGCCAGCCCATACACCGTCTCGGTGGGCATGGCCACCAGCCCGCCACGCTTCAGGTGCGCCGCCGCGTGCGCGATCGAGTCCATCGATCACTTGCTCTCGTCAGGATCGGCCGGCTTGATGTCCGAGGCGTCGTAGTTCTGCCAATACTGCCCCTTGCCATCCACGCCGTCGTCGTAGACATGGTCGAGCGCTCCGGCATCGGGCACGACGAATCGCACGCCGTTGCGCTCGAGGGCCGTGCCCATCGCCGCGTGCAGGTTCGCGATGGCGACCATGTAGTCAACCATCGCACCCACCTCGGCCTGCTCGGCGGCCGCCAGACGCTCCTGCGCCTGGAATTCCAGGTTCAGACGCTCGGGCGTGTTCACCGCGATGGTCTCGCGCTGGATGTCGAGCACGCGCAGGCGGTTGGCCGCGGCAAGGCGGTTGCTCACGGCCTGGCCGATGCGCTCGTACGCCTCCCGCGCCCGCCGCAGGCTCGAGCGCACCTCGCCGATGACGCCCTGCACGGTGTTCTGGTACGCGATCGCAGCCTGGTACTGCTGCACGCGCCGCTCGTTGCGCGTCGCCTCGGCCGCGCGGTTACCGATGGGCAGCTCGAAGTCCAGGCCGATCAGCCAGCTCTGCCGGCTGAAGCCGTACGCATCGGTCACCGAGTCGCCCCAGTCCTCGTCCAGGTCGCTCAGCGAGAACTGCGCCCGCAGGTCGAGCTGGGGCAGCAGCCCGTTCTCGGCCACGCGCCGGCGGATCGCCGTGTTGTCCAGGCTCAGCAGCGCCTGATAGATCTCGGGCCGGCGCCGCAGCGCCGACTGGTACGCGTCGAACAAGCCGTACTGGATCGCCTGATCCACCGGCTCGTCGGCCGGCAGCAGCAACAGCTCGCCCGCAACCGGGAATCGCGGATCGCTCATCGAGGTCTTCAGCCGGTCGTTGGCCTCGCGCACGGTGGTCTGGCTCTGGATCACCGACTGGCGACGCTCCTGCACGCGCGCGTCGGCGTCGGCCACCTCGGCCGGGTCGGCATCAACATCCTGGCGGATGCGCACCTGCCGACGCGTCTCCTCGCCACGCTCCAGCAGGCGCTGGATGATCTTCAGGTTGTGCCGCGCCTGATACAACTGCCAATAGGCCGTCTCGGTCTCGAGCACCGTGTTGATGGCCTGGGCCTTGAGGTTTGCGAGCGAGTCTCGCTCGGCGTTGCGCGCCAGCAGCAGGCCCTCGCGCGCCACGTCGGTGCCAAAGCCGCGCAGCAAGGGCTGGTCGGCCCGCACCGTCAGCGTGCTCTGCCACGACGGATCGGGCGTGAAGTTCACGCTGCTGGTCTCGGCCGTGTCGATGTCGGTGTAGCGGAAGTCCTGGCGGATGCTCAGCGTGCCGCCCGTGCCCAAGTTGCGCCTCAGGCCCAGCGACGCATCGACGATGTCGCGCTCATCGCGCGCCGGTGTGAGCTGGCTGCTGGAGATCTGCTCGGTCTCGCTGCTGTTGTACGACGTGCCCGCGAAGAACACCCAGTCGAAGGCCGCCTCGGCCCGAGTCACGCCGGCCTCGGCCACCACCGGGTCGAGCCGTGCGAACTGCAACGCGTAGTTGTGCTCGACCGAGGCGCGGATGGCGCTCTGCAGGTCGATCGGCCGCGTCGCCTGGGCATTGCCCAGCAGGTCGGGGCCAAACTCGTCGGGGATGTCGTCGTAGCTGCGCATGCCCGCGATCGATCGCACGTCAGGCATGAACCGCTCGGCGATGTCGATCTCCACGGGCGGGCGATTGAAGGCCAACGGCCCGGGATCGTTATCGCGCGCCTCGCGCAGCTCGCGCATCAGCCCGTCCACGAGCGCCTGCTGCGCCGCGGGGCTGGGCTTGCCGAGCGGAGAAGAACACCCCGCCGCCGTCAGCAACGCGGCAGCGCTGCCGACGGTCACGATCTTCGCCCACGAGCAACGACGGCGATCCGAACTGGGACGGCTGGCACGATCGATCATCTTGAATCCGCTTTCTCGTTTGGCCCGGCCCCGGTCGCTCGCGGCTGGGCCGGCATGGCTGGCAAGAGGGGGAGGGAGGCAGGTCGGGCAGCCAAACGCCCCGGTAGCCGGGACGCCCGCGGAGGGGCATTCCAGGTGGCGGCTAAGCCCCTCGCCCACGCGGAGCCGATGCTAGGAGGCTGGGACCGCCGCCCCAAGCGGTCTACCTTTCTATTGTCAGAGGCTCTCCCGTGGCGCATCGAAGCGCCCGGCCGCACGACGCGCGAGGAGCCGCGCCAGATCTCGCCCCCGGGGCCCCGTTCAACGGAGGGAACGATGCTCGCCGCAACCCGAACCACACCCGCCACCCTTGCCTTGGCCGTTCTGACCATGCTGGCCAGCCTGCTGGCCCCGGCCTCCGCACACGCCCAGACCAGGGATGTGGAGCCCTACTACGTGGTCGTCACCGCCGACGACACCCTCCTGCGGTCGGGCGACCTCAGGTCGTACTACCCCATCGCCACCCTCAAGCCAGGCTCGGTCCTCCGCGTCACGGGAGAGGGCGAACGCTGGCTGCGAGTCGAATACCCCAAGGGCCTGCACGCCCTGGTCAAGGCCGACCACGCCCGCTTCGATCAGGCCGACGGCGTGGTCGTCCTCAGCCGCTCGGGCGCCCTCAAGGCCCTGAGCGACACCCGCTACGGCGTGGACGGCTCCTTCCGCGACGTGCAGGGCCCCGAGACCCCCGCCACGACCCGCCTGAAGCACCACCGCACCGAGACCAGCAGCCGCGGCGTGGTCTTCTACGTGGTCGACGCCCCCAAGGGCGCCGCCGGCTTCATCGAGACCGCCCAGGCCCGCCGGGCCACCCCCAGCGAGGTGCAGGCCTACCGCGCCACCCTCAGCCAGGAAGA
>JBITAB010000193.1:5888-10604 GCA_044439825.1 Phycisphaerales bacterium JB064
CGCCCACCCAGACTCCCGTCGAGCTCGAGATGCGGACCGAGCCCCAGCAGGGCAACCGCCTCGACCCGCTGCCCAGCCTCGAGGCCCTCTCGGCCGCCTTCGACGCCGTCCGCCGCCAGGGCACGCTCGAGGCCGAGGTCGACGAGCTGGAGGCCGCCTTCCAGCGCGTGCTGGCTAACACGCCCGATAACCAAGAGAACGCGTCCACCCGCGCCTGGCTCCAGCAGCGCCTGAGCCTGCTCGAGATCCGCAAGCAGCTCCAGCAGACCCTGCAGGAAGTGGCCGAGGCCAAGGCCCGCCTCGAGGCCGGCAACGAGCAGAGCGCCGAGGCCATGGCCCAGCTCCAGGCCGGCCGCATCTACGACTACGTCGGCAAGCTCGAGAAGAGCGCCGTCTACAACGGCGACCGCCTGCCGCTGATGTACCGCCTGGTTTCCGTCGGCGAGGGCATCCCGCGCACGCTGGGATACATCGAGCCCCGCGAGGGCCTCGAGCTCGACCGCAAGCTGGGCGTGCTGGTGGGCATCACCGGCGGGGCCACCCAGCGGGCCGACCTGCGGCTGAGCACCATCGGCGCCACCACCGTGGTCGTCCTCCGCTCGGAAGAGAACCAGAACGTCCGATACGTCACCGAGCCCGGCAGCTGATTCTCCAGAACTAAGCCCAACCACATTCCCTGACGAGGCCCGGGTGTTCGCCCGGGCTTTTTGGTGCGCTTCGCCGTTTGGGCGCGCAATCTCGTGGCAGTGTCCCGAATTGGCGGATACCGATAGCCCGTTTGCCCGTACACTGTTTATGTGAGCACAGGCGCTACATCCGCCATCCCGGCCACACTGATGGCCAGCGGGCTGAGTTCGCTCGACCGCACCGAGCACGCCGCCCGGCAGGCTCTCGAGCAGGCCGCCGAGCAATTGCCCCAGGGCCCGGCGTCGGCCAACCTCGCGTTCGTCTTCTTCTCGAGCGCGCACGTCGGCCAGGCCGGCCTGCTCGCCTCGGCCGCACGCGCCGAGTTGCCTAACGCCACCATCGTCGGTTGCTCGGCCGAGTCGGTGCTCGGCGGCTCGATCGAGCTCGAAGACCGTCCGGGCGTGAGCGTGCTGGCGTGCAGCATGCCGGGTGTCGACATCCGCGCCTTCCCGCTGACGCGGCTGGGCGCCATCGACCCGGCCAACCCCAACCAAGTCGAGCGCGTGCGCGAGCTTGCGGGCATGACCCACGAGCACCGCGCGACGTTCCTGCTGCCCGATCCCTTTGGCCTGCCCACCGGCCGCGTCATCTCCGCCGTCGACAAGGCCGCGCGCCTGGGCCTGGCCGACGACGAGCACCCCGTCACGCTGGGCGGGCTCGCCTCGGCCGACAACAGCGCGGGCGGCAACGCCTTTTTGCTCGACGGCAAGGTCATCCGCGACGGCGGCGTGGGGCTGTCCATCAATGGTCAGGTCACGATCGACACCGTGGTGAGCCAGGGCTGCAAGCCGCTGGGGCCCAACATGGTCGTCACGCAGGGGCGGGGCAACATCGTCAGCCGCCTGGGCGGCCGTCCGGCCTTCGAGACCATCCGCGAGGTCATCGCCGACCTGGACGAGGACGAGAAGCAGATGCTCTCGCGCGGCGTCTTCCTGGGCGTCGTGGCCGACGAGCACCGCCGCCACTTCGGGCGGGGCGATTACATCATCCGCAGCATCATGAGCGCCAACGAGGCCGACGGCTCGATCGCGCTGAGCGACTACGTGCGCCTGGGCCAGACCGTGCGTCTGCACGCCCGCGACGCCGGCACCGCGCACGAAGACCTGGAACTGCTGCTCGACGCCCAGAAGCTCCACGACCATCCCGCCGGCTGCCTCTTGATCACCTGCAACGGTCGCGGCACGCGCCTGTTCGAGCAGCCCAACCACGACGCCTCGACGGTCCGCCGGGCCTTCGAGGCCGTGCGCAAGGGCACGCCGGCCATCGGCGCCGCCCCGCGCGGCACGGGCCACCCCATGCCCATCGCCGGGTTCTTCGCCGCCGGCGAGATCGGGCCCATCCAGGGCCGCACCTTCCTGCACGGCCACACCGCCTGCGTGGCCCTCTTCCGTCAGGCGACGGCCTAAAACCTGCGTATGCCCACACTGCTGTGCGTGCCCATCGCCGTCGATGATGTCCACAAAGCGCTCGAAGACGCCCAGCACGCGCGGCTCGCGGGCGCCGACATGGTCGAGTTCCGCCTCGACTCGTTCTTCGATGGCGACGCGGAACGCATCGAGCCGTGCGTCAAGCTCATCGAACAGAGCCCGCTGCCGTGCATCGCCACGTGCCGCCCCACGTGGGAGGGCGGGCACTACGACGGCTCCGACCAGGACCGCATCGCGCTCTTCGAGCGTCTGGGCACCGCCAGCCACCCGCCGCGCTACATCGACGTCGAGCTCGCCGCCTACACACGCTCGATGAACCTGCGGCAGAAGGTCGACATCTCCGTGCAGCACGACAAGCAGCAGCGCGAGATGACCACCGGCCTCATCCTGAGCATGCACGACTTCGAGGGCAGGCCGGCCACGCTGACGCGACAACTGCTGAGCCTGCGCGATCAGCGCAACGCGGCCGTGCACAAGGTCGCCTTCCGGGCCCGCTCGCTGCGCGACAACATCGAGCTGTTCGACATCCTCGCGCACCGCGACCGCCCCACCATCGCCCTTGGCATGGGCGCGTTCGGGCTTTTGAGCCGGGTGCTGGCGCCGAAGTTTGGCGGCTTCCTCACCTTTGCCAGCCTGCACGCGCAGGGCACGACGGCCCCCGGCCAGCCGACCATTTCCGACCTGCTCAACCTCTATCGCTTTCGCAGCATCTCACGCGCGACCAAGGTCTTTGGGATCGTGGGAGACCCCGTCGAGCACTCGAAGTCGCCGGCCATGCACAACGCGGGCTTCGAGCGCGTCGGCTTCGACGGCGTGTATCTGCCCATGCCCGTGGCCGAGGGCTACGAGTCGCTCAAGGCGACGCTCACCGAGCTGCTGGGGTATGGCCCGCTCGACCTGACGGGGCTGAGTGTGACGATGCCGCACAAAGAGAACCTCGTGCGTCTGGCGCGCGAGCAGGGCTGGATGCTCGATGCGCTCGCCGACCGCGCCGGCGCGGCCAACACGCTCGTGCGAGATGGTTCGGGCATTCGCGTCATGAACACCGATGGGCCCGCCGTGGTGAGCTGTCTCAAGAACGCTGGTGTTAATCTCGACGGCGCGCCCGTGCTCATCCTCGGCGCTGGCGGCATGGCCAGCAGCTGCGCGCATGCGCTGAGCGATGCTGGAGCCCGCGTTCACATCCACAACCGCACCGCGCACCGCGGGCAGCAGCTTGCCGATCACGTGGCGAACGCGTCATTCGTCGAATCCCTCGACGGCCTGCCGCCCATGCGCGCCATCGTGCAATGCACGGCTCAGGGCATGGCCGACGGGCCGGATGCCGAAGCCCTCGCACTACCTGCCGACGCCCTGGGCGACGCCATTATCGTCGAGACCGTGTACCACCCGCTGGAAACACCACTGGTCAAGGCCGCCACCGCCCGCGGCCTGCGGGTGATCGATGGGCTCGACGTGCTGGTGACGCAGGCCGCCGCCCAGTTCGAGGCGTTCGCGGGCGCTCCGGCGCCGGTCGATCTCTTCCGAGAGGTCGCTCGACCGAGCGACTAGATCACCATCTGGGCTACGCCGTCTCCGCCCGCCAGCACGCTGGCGCTGATGAGCGTGCGGAAGGCCTCGGCGATCAGCAGCGAGTCTCGCTGCGCGGGCACGTTGGCGAACATCAGATCAATGGCCCCGAGCTCACGAGGCACCTCCCACCGCGGGTCTCGCACGCGCACCAGCCCATCGACCGAGGCCCCGTTGTCGTCGATGGCCGTGAGCGTGGCCTCGAACTCGATGGTCGCCCCGGGCAAGACTTCGAAGCACAGCTCGGCCTTACGCAACTTGGCGAGCACGACGTCATCCCTGAACCCGCGCGCGTGCCCAGCCAGCAGCCCGCCCGCCTGGGCCATCCCCTCGATGATCAGCGGCGCGGGCACGACGGGCATCGCCGGCCGCTTGGCTTCAGCGCGGAAGTGCTGGTGCAGGTGGGGCTCGCTCAGGCTGATGGCCTTGCAGGCCAGCAAACGCTTGCCGGGCTCGAGGGCGAGGATGCGATCGATCCACAACCAGCGCATGGGCCGGGTCCGTCAGGCGGCCGCGCCGAGCTTGCGCTCGACGAAGTTGATGATCGCGTCGACGGTGAAGATCTCGCCCACGCGGCCCAGGCGCGGGTCGTCCTCGATGGCGTCGACCTCGGCATGGGGCAGCTTCTGGCGAAGGGCGGCCAGGCCCGACTCGGTCAGCTTGCCGTCCTGCACGTAGGTCGGGTCTTGCTGGAGATTCTCGGGGAAGAGCTCGCCCTGCTCGATCTTGACGTCGAAGGCCTGCTCGAGCCGGAAGACGATGTCCAGGAAGTCGATGGACTCTGCCCCGAGGTCGCCGGTGAGGGTTGCCCTGGGGGTCACCTCGTCCTCATCGATGCCCAGCACCTCGGCCAGCACGTCCTGCACCTTCGCCTGGATCTCATCTCGCGTCATAGCGCCTCCGTCATGGCCCGCCGAAGGGCCCCCGAAACCTTGGGGAGCCTGTTCGATGCTATGGGCCCTGGGGTTTCCAAGCCGCATCAGGGCAATCGGATAGGCCGAAGCACCAGCCGGCCCGACACCGCCGCCGACAG
>JBITAB010000194.1:0-2195 GCA_044439825.1 Phycisphaerales bacterium JB064
CCGCTCGCTCGCATCGATGAAGGTCGCGAGCGCATCGGCCAGGTCGGGATCTTGGAATTCTGCCCCGAACGCGAAGGAGATGCACAACAGGCCGGGGGTGTACTCGATCCCATCGCACTTCGTCCGCAGCGAGCCCGCCAGCTCGCGCATGAGGGCGCCGATGCCGGCGGAAACCTCAGGTCGCGTGTCGGGCCAGTTGCGCGCCCATCCGTCCCAGCGAAACCACACGCCGCGCACACGGCCATCGAGGAATCGTGCGCGCCGGAAGCCCCTGGCCGGCTTGAATCTCCACGATACCACCGCCGTGAATGTGTGAGGGCAGGCGGTGTCGTACTCCAGGATCAGGTACGACCAGGTGACTTCTTTTCGTCCCAGGAAGCTGACGAGCCACGCGGGCCAGCCCAGCGCGCCGGTTGCGTCGTGCACGGCCACCGGCGACTGGCCACGCAAATCCTTGGTGGGCCGAATCGTCTGACGCAGCGCCGCCTCGGCCTCGGAAGAAAGCGACGACCGCGGTGGCACGCCCACGACCCGGCCATCGGGGCCACGGAGCATGAGCGGGCCCTCGGCCATGCCGCGATGCCGACGCAGCACCGACCAAATGAGCAGCGCGAGGATCGCCACAAGGGAGGCCAGTGCGAGGGATGTTGGCAACCACCCCGGCATTCACCAGGCTCCTATTGGGCACACCGATTGTGCTGGCGCTGCCTGCGTCACGAGAGATGCTACGAGCTTCTGCTGTTCCCGCCCGCTTGCGGGCTTTGGTCGGGGGTGAAAGCGGCCGATAGAAGGCATGTACCCTCAGCAGCCCGTCCCTACCCTCCTGTAGCCCCACGGGCCGCACTCCAGGGAGATCCGCATGACCCGCCTCGACACCCAGCCTTCCGCCGCTTCCACGACCCCGCTGGCCTCAGGCCTGGCCGGTCACGCCCTGGCCACCGACCCCGCCATCGAGGCCGCCCTGGACACCATCGTGCAGCGGGTGGGCGAGCACTCCAAGACCATCACCGACGTGCGGCCCGCTCAGGACGGCGCATCGGCCAGCTTCGAGGAGCTGGTGGCCCGGGCCGAGTCGATGAAGGGCCGGCCCCTGCTCTACCGCTACATCGGCAGCGGCGTGGGCAACGGGGCCCTGGTCGAGCTGGCCGACGGCAGCGTCAAGTGGGACATGATCATCGGCATCGGCGTGCACATGTTCGGGCACAGCCACCCCGAGCTGATCCGCGCGTCGGCCCGGGCGTCGATCGAGGACGTCGCCAAGAGCGGCAACCTGATGACCAACGCCAGCGCGTACGCCTTCGGCGAGAAGCTCGTCGAGCTGGCCGGCCGCAACAGCCGGCTGAGCGAGGCGTTCATTACCACCAGCGGCGCGGTCGCCAACGAGAGCGCCATCAAGATCGCCTACCAGAAGCACGCGCCCGCCAGCCGCGTGATCGCCTTCGAGCACTGCTTCATGGGCCGCACCGTGACCATGGCCCAGATCGGCGACTCGGCCGGCGGTCGCCAGGGCATCCCGCTGAGCACCCAGGTCGATTACATGCCCTTCTATGACCCGATCGAGGCTGCGGCCATCGGCGTCACCAAGCACATCGACAAGGCCAAGGCCAGGCTCCAGCAGTACATCGACCGCTACCCGGGCCAGCACGCCTGCTTCATCTTCGAGCTGGTGCAGGGCGAGGGCGGCTTCAACACCGCGCCGCGCGAGTTCTTCGTCGAGCTGATGAAGATGTGCAAGGCGAGCAACATCGCCGTGTGGGACGACGAGATCCAGAGCTTCGGCCGCACGCGGAACATGTTCGCCTACGAGACCTATGGCGTGGGCGAGCACGTCGACATCTTCTGCGTCGGCAAGATGACCCAGGCCTGCGCCACGCTGTGGACCGAGGAGTACAAGCCCAAGCCGGGCCTGCTCAGCGGCACCTTCACCGGCAGCGCGACCGACTTCGCCGTGGGCCTGAAGATGCTCGAGATGCTCGATGCCGGGGACTATTACGGCGAGAATGGCTTGATCGCCAAGCACCACACCGCCTTCCGTGAGCAAGTGGATGCGCTGGCCAAGAAGCACCCCGAGTGGTTCCCCGTGACCGACAAGATGTCTGGTCTTTCCGGCGGCGAGGGCGGCATGATGCGCTTCACCCCCTTCGGCGGAGACCAGAAGAAGGTCATCGCCGCCTGCAAGGCCTGCTTCGACGAGG
>JBITAB010000195.1:0-2181 GCA_044439825.1 Phycisphaerales bacterium JB064
TCGACGTCGATGGTCACCTCGGGCTTGTTCTTGGTGGTGTCCATCGCCAGCTCGAGGTGGTGGGCCGGCTTGCTCTTGTGGGGCTTGGTGGTGATGACCATGGGCTTGCCGGTGGTCATCAAGCCGTACATGCCCGCCGCGCTGATGCCGATGCCCTGCTGGCCCCGGCTCATCTTCATGCGGTGGAACTTACTGCCGTAGAGCAATCGCCCGAAGATGTTCTCGACCTGCTTGCGGACGATGCCCGGCCCGTTGTCGGTGATGGTGACGGCGTAGCGGCCCGGCTTGCTGGGGCTGGGCGGGGCGCTCAGCTCCTCGATCTTCACCTCGATGTCCGGCAGGATGCCCGCCTCCTCGCAGGCGTCCAGCGCGTTGTCGACGGCCTCCTTGACGGTGGTCAGCAGCGCCTTGCGGGGGTTGTCGAAGCCCAGCAGGTGGCGGTTCTTGGCGAAGAACTCGCTGACGGAGATGTCGCGCTGCCTGCCCGCCATGGTCTCGGCGGTCTGGCGGGTCTTGGTCTTGGTCGTTGTCGTTCGGGCGGCCAAGGCGACCCTCCATGGTGCAAGGCCCGGGCGGAAGCCGGGCAGGGCTGGTGCATCCGTGCAGGGCGAGGATAGGTCCAAGAACGCCCGGTGTCCGAGTGTGAACGCTCGCCATCAGGCACGCAAGCTGGGCAAGAAGGGTGAGCGGGGCCGCGGCCTGGCCGCGAAATTCGTGCAGATCTCGTGAGCATCGCCTGCGCGGGCTGGCCCCAGCTCTCGCATGGGGGTACAAGTGCTCGTGCCGGCCCGCACGCACTGGTGCTTGTGCTGCCGGCCAACCGACAACACCCGCTCATACCCCGGGGGAGATAGAGATGAACCGTTCCCGTCTTGTCGCATCCATCCGTGTCGCCGGCCTCGCCGCCGGCTGCGCTGCCACCATCGCCCACGCCCAGACCCAGTGCGGCAGCGAGGACGCCAAGGTCTCGCCCGCGATGGGGCAGGCCGGCGACGGCTTCGGCGCCTCGCTCGACACGGCCGCCGCAGGCTTCGGCATCGTCGGCGCGCCCGATGCCGGAGTTGACGGGGCCGGCCGGGCCTACCTCTACACGCTGAACACCACCATCCCGCAGCTGCTCTTCGAGCTTTCCGCCAGCGATGGCGCCAATGGCATCGACTTCGGCCGCTCGGTGGCCGCCGACAACGCCCTGGCCCTCGTCGGCGCGCCCGCCGAGAGCACGCTGGGGCCCGCAGCCGGCGCGGCCTACCTCTACCTGCGGGCCACGGGAATGCAGATCGATAAGCTCACCGCCAGCGATGGCCGCGGGCTCGACCTCTTCGGCAACGCGCTCGACCTCGACTTCGACCGCATGGTCGTGTGCGCCTCGGACAAGGCCAGCTCGGCGGGCGCGGCCTACGTCTTCGAGGTCGTGGGCCTGGACGCCGTCGAGCGGTTCAAGCTGACGCCCACCGATGCCGCCAGCGTCGATCGTTTCGGCTCGAGCATCTCGATCGACGGCGGGGGCGTGACGGCGGGCGAGGTGGGCTACGCGCTCATCGGCGCACCGGGCAACGACGACGCGGGCGCCAGCTCGGGCTCGGCCTACCTCTTCAACATCGAGACCGGCCAGCAGGCCGCCAAGCTCGTGGCCAGCGACGCCAGCGCGGGCGTGGGCTTCGGCTTCAGCGTCGAGTTGCTTATCCAGGACGGCATCGCGCTGGCCGCCGTCGCCGCCGACACCGCGAATCCGGATGGCTCACGAGGTGCGGTGTACCTCTTCGACGTCAGCGACCGGGCCAACCCGGTGGAGCTCAGCAAGATCACCGCGAACGACCCGGTGACGGCGGGCAACTTCGGCGTGTCGATCTCGATGGCCCCGGGCGTCCTGATGGTGGGGGCCCTCTCGGGCGAGACCACGCGCGCGGGCACGGCCTACACCTTCGACATCACCGACCCCACGAGCCCCGTGCGCACGGCGATCATCCGCCCCAGCGAGCCGGTCGCCTTCGCGCTCTTTGGCGCCTCGGCGGCGCTCTACGACGGCCCGGCGGGCCTGCGGCTCTTCGCCGGCGCGCCCGGCGACGACGCGGGCGAGCCCATCGCCGGCGCTCCCGACGTGGGCGCGCTGCACGCACTGACGATCGGTACGTGCCGGCCCGACATCGACGGCGACTGCATCCTGACCATCTTCGACTTCCT
>JBITAB010000196.1:0-2178 GCA_044439825.1 Phycisphaerales bacterium JB064
ATGAGGCACAACGACCGCGACCCGCTCCAGCCGCTGCCCCAGGGCCGGCTCATCGAGGGCCCGAAGCCGCACCTGATCGGGAGGACGGCCGCCGACGAGGCGCGCGAGGTGATGAAGGTGCTCGCGTCCGCCACGGTGGAGGCGCACGGCGCGCTCTGCGAGAAGGTGGCCCGGCAGGTCCAGGCGGCCGGCGTGGCGCCCGAGCGGTGCCAGTGGGCCCAGAGCCGGGTCGACCCGTGGGAGCGATACCTGCTGGTCGACGGTGAACCGGTGACGCGCATCTTCGCGCAGTGGTCCGGCGACGGGACGGTGGAGTTCGTCTCGCAGCCGATGAAGCCGCGGCTGACGAGCGTGGCCGCCCACTGCCCGAGCTGCGACAGCGACCGCGTGTCGTGGACGATGACCCACCCGCCCGCGTGCGTGGAGTGCGGGTGGACGAAGTCGGAGGAGGGAACCGACGAGGAGCCAGGAGATGGCGAACGCTGAGATTTCCCGAGAGTGGTGGGCAGAGGACCATCTGGCCGATGCGGTCGTGGGCGTGGTGCATCGCAGCCGCCAGGAGGACGAGAACCGCCTCAACCGCATCCGCCAGGACGTGGGCTTCTACATCAACCGCGAGCTGGCTCACCTCGATGCGTGGGCCTACTCGCAGTGGGTGCGCTCGCCGACGAAGGTGGCCGAGGATGGCGAGGACCCGCGCATCACGCTGGCCCGGTCCGTCGTGGACACCATCCACGCGAAGATGACGAAGAACCCGCCGCGGACCAAGCCGGTGACGAACGGCGCGACGTGGACGCTCCAGCGCCGCGGTGAGCGCCTGGGGCAGTTCCTCGACGGCGTGAAGTACCGGAACAACTGGCGCCAGCTCTTCCCCCTGGTCGTGCGGGACGCGCAGATTGCCGCCGAGGGCTTCGTGAAGGTGCGCAGCGCCATCCACGACAACGTGGGGCGCATCCACCTCGACCGCGTGCTGCCCTGGGAGCTCCGCGTCGACCCGATGGAGGCGACGTACGGCAAGCCCCGCTCGCTCTTCCACGAGTGCCTGATGGACCGGCGCGTCGCGGCGGCCACCTGGCCGAAGCACGCCAAGGCCATCCTCAACGACGGGAAGCGCGCCCAGCGCGGCGAGGGGCACACGGGCTACCGCACGCACGCCGACCCCGTCTGCGTCATTGAGGCGTGGCACCTGCCGAGCGCTCCGGGGGCGAAGGACGGGCGCCGGGTGATCGTCATCGAGGGCGTCAAGAAGCCGGTGGAGGTGGCCGCCTGGGAGCGCGACCACTTCCCCATCGTCGGCCTGAGCTGGTCGGAGCCGCTCATGGGCTACTGGGGTCACTCGCTGCTCGAGGAGATTCGCGGCCTGCACCTGAGCATCAACGAGCTCGACGAGGCCATCCGCGAGCGCACGAAGCAGAGCATGGTCTTCGCCACGACCACCAACGAGGAAATCCAGAAGGTCGCCAGCAATGACCTGCACCTCGACGTGTTCAAGGTGATGCCGGGGGAGACAAACCCCTTCGAGGTGCATGTGCCGGCGATGAACAACCCGGAGGCGTACGCCGAGCGGGACAACCTCCTGCGCCTCGGCTACCAGATGCCCGGCGTCAGCCAGCTCTCGGCCCAGAGCATGAAGCCCGCCGGCCTCAACGCGGGGGTGGCCCTGCGGGAGTACCAGGACATCGAGAGCGAGCGCTTCGCCGCCTTCGGCCGCGCCATCGAGACGTTCGACCTGGAGGTCTCCAAGCGCATCATCGCCGAGGCTCGCGACCTCGCCGAGCTCGGGGTGGACGTGGAGGTCCGCGCGCGGGCGCAGAAGCGGCGCCGGAGCGTGCTCGCGAAGCTGAACTTCAAGGACGTCAACATGGACGAGGACGCCTACGAGCTGCAGGTGATGCCCGCCAACCAGCTGCCTCGCACGCCCGCGGGTCGCCTCGCGATGGTGGAGCAGCTCATCGCCGCCGGCTTCCTCGAGAAGCAGGACGCCCTGCGCCTCCTCGACATCCCCGACGTCGAGAGCGTCATGAGCGAGTCGCTGGCGCCCTATTACGTGGCGCTGGACATGGTCGAGCTGATGCTGGAGGACAAGCGCCAGGTCAGCCCCATCCCCGAGATGGACCTCGACACCGCATCGCGGGTGGTGCGCATCGCCATCCTCCAGGCCGAAATCGACGAGGTGCC
>JBITAB010000197.1:0-2172 GCA_044439825.1 Phycisphaerales bacterium JB064
GCCGATTCCCCCCGCTCGCCCCGCGTGCGCCAACGATCGTGCGATGGAAGGTGCCGATCAATCCGCGTTCCTACCAGTGGCGGCCGACGCGCAGCCCAGGGTCACCGCCGCATCTCCGCTGCCCGCAGGCGTGCCGTGCTACCAGTGCGCGTACGACCTCGCCGGGCTGTTGCTAGGCGGCGTGTGCCCCGAGTGCGGGCTGGCGATCTCGGCGAGTTGGCCGCGCCGGGCGGCCGGGGACGAGGAGCGGCGGCGCGTCGACCGCGTGCGCGGACGCGTGCGGCTCGTGCTCGCGGCCGCCATCGCGCTGCTCGTGGCGAGCGCCTCGCTCGTGCTCTGGGCCTGCGGCTGCGTCGTGAACGCGGGCGCCCAGCGGTCGCAGGCCTCGTTCGAGGATGGTGAGGTGGCCATCATCCTTGGCTTCGGCCTGTCGTGCGCCGCGCTGCTGGTCTATGCGGTGCTGGCGACCGTCCTGGCCGTGTCGAAACGGACCCCGGGCGAACGCGCGAGGCTGGCCGTCCGTATCGCCGGGCCGCTGATGGTCGTGGGGATGGTCGCGATCTTCCCCGGCGCGGTGATCGGGCTGTTCTTCGTCTCGGCTGGCGGCGCGCTCGCGCTGCTCGTGGGCAACGCGGCGTGCGTGATGGCCTTGCTGGGCGTCTGCGGCGACATGCTGACGCATGCCGATCGATCGCGCCCGCCCCGGTGGCTGACCGGCGTGCTGGTGGCGGTCTATCTCGTCGTGCCGATCACCACCTTCGCCGCCGCGAAGGGGACCGTCGCCGGCGCGGGCATCGCGCTGGCGGCCGCGATTGTCCTTGCCGTCGCGTCGGCGATCGTCGCGTGGCACGCGATCCGCGGCGTGCGGGCCGTCGAGTACGACGCGAGGCGGCCTGGGGGATCGCTCGCCGCCTAGGGCTATGCGCTGTACCCAGGCGCGCCTCCCCTCCGGCCCCATTGCCCATTGCCTCTCCCCCATTGCCCCCCTCCCCCGAGCGCCGCTCACCGCACGCCGAACCCCGATCGCACGCCACGCGCCAACGATCGGGCGATGGATGGCCCTCACGAACACGTCGCCGAGCCCGAGAGCCTCGTCGCGGAGCTCTTGAACCCCGTCGCGGAGCGACTGCCCGCGGGCACGGCGTGCATCGGCTGCGGGTACGACCTGGTCGGCCGCGTGCCCGGCGAGCCGTGCCCCGAGTGCGGGCTGGACGTGGCGGCCAGTTGGCCGGTGCAGGACCTTCGGCGCTGCCACCCGGTCTACCTGGAGCACGTGCGCAAGGAGCTCGGCGCGCTGCATGGCGTGGCGGTGATGGTGATCCTGTGCTGCTCGGCCCTTGGCGTGGCGACCGGGCTCCTGGGCTGGCCTTGGGGACGGGCCAGCGGGGAGATGGTCCTCATTGGATCGCTCATGGTCGCCGTGATCCTCGGCGGCGGCGTGCCCGGGCAGCTCATCCAGTTCTTCAAGCACGCGCGCGGGCATCCAAGGGCGCCGCTGGCGATGGGCGGGCGGCGTCGCCGGACGATCGTGGAAGCGGGGTACATCGTGATCGGGGGCTATGCCAGCCTGGTCACGCTGGCCATCTTCGCCACCGCCCTGTCCGCAGCGCTCGGCCTGATCATCGCGCTGATGAGCGTGGGCGTGGCGGGCGTGGCGATGCTCGCCGTGTACATGAACGGGCTCGCGTACGCGAGAGAGACGCTCGAGCGTGCGGGCGTGGCGGCGAAGCCCACGCTCGTCGAAGGGGCCCCGGGCCGGCGGCCCCTGGCCATTCTCCTCGTCGTTGCGATCGCCGTGCTGGGCCTCACGCCCCACTGGTGGGCGTTGACCGTGGCCGCGCTTGGCGTGGCCATGGTGGCCGGCGGCCTGGCCCTGCGCTGCGCGCGGACGCGGCGGGTGCTCGAGGGTTTGATCGCCGAAGCCGAATGAACGCGCACGCTACTTGCGCTTGAGCCGACGCTCCGCCTCGGCCCACTGCGCGCGGACTGTGTCGTGCTCGTAGGCCCGGCCGCACTCGGGGCAGGTTCCGGCGTCGTCGAGCGTGCGCAGGTCGTAGGTGCAGTCGGGGCAGAGCAGGTAGTCGGCCGCGGGGGCGCGTCGGAGGGCGCGCTTGGCGAGGCGGTAGGCGACAAGAACGCAGGCGACGGCCGCCCAGACGATGGCTGGGAACA
>JBITAB010000198.1:0-1573 GCA_044439825.1 Phycisphaerales bacterium JB064
GGCGGACGCGGCGGCTTCGACTACTCCACCGCGCTCAACACCACCGGCATGGAAGGCTCGCCCCAGGGCAACTTCGCCTCGGTTGGGCCGTTCTTCCGCTACGGTCGCGTGCCCTCGGGCATGGGCGGCATGGCGCGTGAGCAGGGCGGGAACCCGTCCGAGCAGTTCAAGAAGTATCTGCTCCGCCACGGCACCAACCACATGAACATCGTGATGTTTGACGGCAGCGCGAAGCCGATGGACCACATCGAGGCGGCCGACCCCGCGCTCTACACGCCCGAGGGCTCTCAGGTCTTCGATGAGGCCGTTTTCCTGGACGAATACCAGGACAAGTATGAGCGATACTCGCGGATGCCTTGAGGCCGAGCATCGCGGCCGCCTTCTGACAGACACCGAACGCTAGCGATAGAACGGCCCTCGAAGCTCGCCCCCTTGCGCTGATGCGATTGGGGCTTGCACGAGAGGGCCGTTTCTGGTACATTGTGGCATGGGCGGCTGGCATGCCGCTCCGAAGAAGAGGGAGAACCCATGCTGCATCGACGCACAATATCCGCTGTCGCCGCCACTCTCATCGCGAATGGACTCGCCATGGGACAGGCTCCCGATCCGCTGCCATCGACCAAGGTGCTCGAGCTGCGCACGTTTGCGAGCGTGTCGACGATCGACCGCTCGGGCGCGATCGATCTCGACCATCCGCGCGACGGCTCGGGTCGCGTGTTCGTGAGCACCAACGAGGGCAAGATCTTCGGCTTCGACAGCGATGGCAATTCTCTGGGCGTGTATCTGGACATCGTCGCGGCCGGCGTGCTCGGTGATTTTCGCGACATCTATCGCCTGTCGACCAATGGCCTGTCGTATACGGCCTTTCACCCCGACTATGGCGTGCCCGGCTCTGATGGCGAGGGCAAGATCTACACGATGACGATGCGGCGCAACCCCGGCTCTCGGCCGGCGGACTACAGCGGCGCTGCGCTGCCGACCAGGCCGGGAGATACCTCTGCCCTCTACGCCATTACGGAGTGGACGGTGGACGCGAGCGATCCGGATCGCATCGATCCCACGACCGCGCGCGAGGTGATCAGGTTCCAGTTCAGCGGACGCGTCACCGATTCGCACAGCGTGGGGCAGATCGCCTTCAATCCGTATGCGCAGCCCGGTGAGGCCGACTATGGCATGCTCTACATCCCTCTGGGCGACATGAACAACGGCTCGGGCAACCCGAACTGGCAGCACGTGCAGGATCGCGACAACCCGTTTGGCAAGATCCTTCGCATCAATCCGCTGCAGAACGGCGGCGATGCGTACAGCGTGCCGAGCGACAACATCTATGCGGACGGCGGGCCGCTGCTAGACGACGACGGCAACACCGAGGAAATCGCGGCCTGGGGTTTTCGCAACCCGCAGAATCTTGGCTTCATGCGTGACGACTCGGGCCGTGGCCGCTTGCTCGTGTTCGACATCGGCAACGAGGACTTCGAAGAGGTGAACATCGTCGACATCGGCGACAACCATGGCTGGACGCGCTACGACGGGCCCAACGATGGCAACCTCGACACCGAGCTGCGTCTGCCCG
>JBITAB010000198.1:1673-5381 GCA_044439825.1 Phycisphaerales bacterium JB064
TTCGGCGCCGACGGGTCGGGCCGCGTGTT
Source organism: Phycisphaerales bacterium JB064 (assembly GCA_044439825.1). Lineage (GTDB taxonomy): Bacteria > Planctomycetota > Phycisphaerae > Phycisphaerales > UBA1924 > JAHCJI01. Next base: position 1,703 of record JBITAB010000198.1, read on the forward strand.
CATCGTCAGCCGCCAGGTGGACACGGTGTGGGTGGTCGAGAACCTGATCAGCGACCAGGGCGAGCCGCAGCCCTGCTACGCGGATTGCGATGGGGACGGATCGCTGACGATCTTTGACTTCCTGTGCTTCCAGAACGCCTTCGACACCGGATCGCCCGAGGCCGATTGCGATGAGGATGGGTCGCTGACGATCTTCGACTTTCTGTGCTTCCAGAACGCGTTCGATACGGGTTGCCCGTAAGCACAGTTCGCGAAGCAGCATCAGCAGCACAACGCCAATCGCGATGGCGATCAGCACGATCGCGAGCTCGGTGTGCAGGCACCCGCGAAGCTCTTCGAGTTCTTCCTGGGCATCCTGCCAGGACGGAGGTTCGCCTCGACGCCCATCTTTCGGCATGCTCAGTCGCCCTGAGCGCCTGGCGCCACCGCGAAGATCTGGAGCTTGTGGCCCTGGGGGATGAGCCCCATCTCGCGGCAGATGCGGTCTCGGATGGTCGCGAGCTCGGGCACGTCGATGGTGATGGCCTCGCGCGTGTCGAGACGTACGAGCGTGTCGTTTGGGCTCTCGCCATACGCGAGCTGGTACTGGGCCTGATCGCCCTCGGTCAGCACGCGCTGGATGATGCCGGCCTCTTGCAGCAGGTGGATGGTGCGGTAGACCGTGGCCTTGCTCACGCGGTGGCGGCGGCGGCGCAGCTCGTCGATCACCTGCTCGGCCTCGAAGATGCGATCGAGCTGGATGATCGCGTCGAGCACCTGGGCCCGCTCGGGGGTGTACTTCTGCCCCTCGGCCTTGAGCTGCCGGCGGAACACGGCGCACAGTGGCTCGGTGATGCGCAGGGCGGGAGTGCTGCTTCTCGAGTTGGTAACCAAATCGGCCATGAGGGAGATAGTAGGTACGCGTCCTTGGCGTGGCCCGCAACCACGTGTAACCGTGGCCGTAACTCATTGTCGATGGAGCATTCGTGGGCTCGCATGGTGTTCAGGGGTTGGCCAAGGCTGGCATGCCGCGCGCTGGTGGCCGGTGCGGCCTGCACTGTGCTCATCGCGTGGACGCTCCGGCTTGCCGTGGTCTACATCCCCGCGCCCCAACCGAACTTTCCGGCTGTGGGTCCGGGCCTGAATCCGTTCATGCTGACGAGCTATGGCTCCTCCCGGCCTGATTTTCAGGTTTGGGAGGGGTGGGCGAGCCAGACTGGGCGAGCGTGCGAACCGCGTTGGTCCGGCCTCTCCGACGCTTGGCGACGGGTCAGATTCTCGCACGGGCAGATGTTTCCCCCGACACCAGACGTACCGCCGCGCCTTGCTCCCGAAGAAGGATTTCGCTTCGGCACAAAGTCGGTCACGAGCCGGATTCACTTTCACGTGTGCATGCCGTTCGCTGATGGAGCACGTACGCGTCTGCGAGAGTTTCCTCCGGGGCACATGTTCAATCCGGTCGATAACCCGAGCTTTATTGAAACCGCGGCCGTAGCCGAATCACACGAAGTTCTGATCATGCGATATACCGGGTGGCCACTCCGGTGCATGGCTTCCCGAAGCTACGTGGCATACGACGCAAACCAGGCCGCGATCATCAAGCCCAGCGCGGTCTCACTTGAGAGCGGGATCACGCTTAAGCTCGACACCACCATCTTTGGGAATCCGGTGCACGACAGCCTTCCGCTCAAGATAGTGCCGGGCCCGTTCACGATGAACACGCTGTTCTATGCTGCGTGCATCATGATGGGCGTGTTTGGACTGCGACTGAGTACGTACATCCGACGCCGTCATCGCAAGGTTTGCGTATGGTGCGGATACGATGCGTGGGATCTCGAGTGGTGTCCGGAGTGCGGTAACGCCTAGCCGGCAACGCTAGCGATGCCGAGTTGCACGGCGAGTTCGGTTGGCTGGAAGTGGGCGAGTTGCTGGCTGAGCGTGGCGCTCGGCCAGTGCAGGCTCAGCGTTCCATCGCCTGGCGTGTACACGCTGGTGTAGAGCGTGCCCGAGCCCTTGGCGTAGGTCGTGCGATAGAGCGGGGGACGCAGGAACTCGCGGGTGAGGCTGTCGAGGGTCTGGCCCTTCGCATCGAGCAGATCCTGGGCCTTGTGCAGGCGTTCGACGGTCTTGCACGAGGCGGCGTATTGGGGCCACTCGACCTTGCCCTGGTGATTCGCGCTGGTCGTCGCGTGATCGATGCGTGCGGGGCGATCGGGCGCGAGATACACGGTTGCGTGGTCGCCGTTCTTGTCGAGGCACACGAAGGTGTAGGTCATGGCGCAGGGCACGCGACTGATCGCTTCGGCGGCCTGCTTCGCGGTCGTGCACGTCTGGAGCGCGTAGCGCACGAGCAGGGGCGCGGCGAAGCCATCGCCCGTGATGGGCCGGCCGCCGAAGGCGAGAGCGACGCACAAGCCGTGCTCGTTCACACCGTCGAGGGCGCCCCAGACGCAGTCGGTCATGCACAGCGTCGAGACGCTCTCCCAGTTTGCGTGCAGCACGAGCCCGTCGGCCAGGTGGGGGGCATGGTCGTAGTTTCGCACGAGCGCGGGCCCGCCCTTGCCCAGCCAGATGGCCTGGGTGCAGCCTCGAACGAGCGCGGGCGGGTTGTAGAGCGTCAGGAAGCGTGCCGTCTCGGCATCATCACCGAAGCGTGAGAGCAGTGCGCCATAGATGGGCAGCAACTCTGGCATGTGCTCGGCCAGCGCTTCTCGGGCGGCCTTGGCGCTCACGCGTCCCTTTGCGCGGGCCATCCATTTGCGATACGCCGGCCAGTATTGGGCGAACGCTTCATCAAGCGATTCGTGTCGTTCCGGGCCATCGCGCAGCACCCGGAAGTGCATGGAGCGTTCGGCGGTCACAGCAGCTTGAAGCCGGTCAGCTCGGGCTGGGCGGCCGCATCGCTCTCGCCGGCGTAGAAGCCGCGGATGCCCTTGATCCACTGCTTGGCGCGCTTGGTGAGCTGGAAGTCGTCGCCCATAAACCGGCCCGGGCTGACGAGGATGCCAAGGTCGGCGCCCTCATAGCGGTAATCGCCCACGCCGCCGATGCGCAGGAAGAACGCCCGGTTCTCGAACTGCACGGTCCGCCGATGCGTCTGCATGCGCACGTAGCTCATCTGCCCCTTGCTATCGAGCTCGTAGATGCCGCTGGGCGGGGCGTGGGTGATGCGGTCGACCTTGTCCTCGGTGTACTTGATGACCAGCTGGCTCCAGCTATCGATGTTGTCGGGCTCGGCCCAGCGCTCGTTGAGCTCCTCGACGTCGAGCTCGTAGTCGATGCCCATCCACTCGAGCAGGTGGAAGAGGAACAGCGGCGCGTCGGCCTGGGCGAACGCGGCCAGGTTGGTCATGCTGCTGGCGCCGGTGATGCGCGGGTTGCACTCGCCCAGGTACACCGTGCCGCTGTCGAGGTCGGTAAGAAAGTCGATCTCGAAGTATCCGCGATAGCCCATCTCACGCAGCTCGTCGCCGAAGGCCATGGCGGCACGCCGCGCGTTCTTGCGGATACGGCGATCGAAGGCGCCGGCGAACACCTCGTTACCGCACCAGCCGCCCTTGTAGGGCGTGAGCTCGGGGAAGCCCACGAGCTCGGTCATGAGCGGGCCGACGATGGTGCCGTGGCGGGTGACGCAGGCCTCGAGCGCGCTGCCGCGGCAGCGGATGCGCTTCATGATCTTGACTTCGGGCGCGCTGGTGAT
>JBITAB010000198.1:5481-8528 GCA_044439825.1 Phycisphaerales bacterium JB064
GGGTGGCGCAGCAGGTAGTTGTTGATGTCCTCGATGCTCTCGAAGGGCTCGTGCGGCCGCTCCGAGGGCACGAACGTGTTGGGGTGCTGGCCATCGAAGCAATCGATGTAGGTGATGAAGGTGAAGTTGCCGACCCACTCGTCGATGCCAAGCAGGTTGAAGTTCGTCGCGCTGATGAAGTAGATGGGCTCGTCGTTGCGGTGGAAGTAGCGCCGGATGTCGGAGATGCCGCGCAGCGTGCGTCGCTTGCCCTTCGCACGGTTGCTCGAGAGCGGCTTGTCCTTGACAAGGTTCGTCGGCTTGGTGGTGACGGCGGTCATGGAGCCCCCTTTGGCGAGTCGAGTGATGGGAATCGGGAAGCGTTCAGGTGCGCAGCGCGTGCTCCTCGAAGACGCGAAGGCCGTACACAGGGTGATAGCCGTGGATCTCCTTCACGTCCAGCGCGAGCAGGTACGCAATAATCTCGGCGCTGAGCACCTGGCCCGGCACCAGGATGGGAAAACCGGGCGGATAGGGCGTGACGAAGGCGGCCGAGACGTACTCCTCGCCGCCCTTGATCCGGCTGAGCAGTTCGCGATCGAGACGCAGCCAGGCCGTGTTATCCTCGTCGTAGGCAAGGAAGAAGGCCCGGCGCAGGTCGCCCTCGGGCGTGGCGTCGCCATCACGGAAGGAGTCGTGGAATCGGCTGAAGTTCGGCAGCGGCGGGCCTTCCAGCAGCGAGTCGACCTTCTGCGTGTGCAGGTTCAGGCCCGCGCTGCTCTCGGTGCTGAGCATGTCCTCGACGCGGCGTGAGATGTCGGCCAGCGTCTCGATGAGGTAGGCCACGTCGCCTCGTGTTGTGCCGATGTTTGGCATGAACAGCGTGGTGTTGCGCGAGGTCTTGTTGATCTGGATGTCGTAGCGATCCATGAGCATGTGGCGCAGGGTGTCGCCATCGATGCCCGTGGCGCCGACCTCGAGCGTGACGCGCGTGGGATCGAGCGTGAACTCGTCCTGCCGCCACGCGGCGTCCATCTTGCCCCAGCCCAGGTCGGGGTGGTAGTAGAACTCCAGCCCGCTGGGGCGAAACTCGCTGGGGATCATGTCGGCCGGCCTGAGCACGCGGAAGAACCGCGAGATGTCCGGGTGCTCGTTGACACGCTTGCGGAGCGTCATCGCGAGGTCGATGGTCTTCTCGATGAGCTCGTAGCCCTCCAGCTCGATCTGACGGCGGCCCGCGTCGAGCGAGGCGATGATCTGGTAGTTGGGCGAGGTGGACGTGTGCGTCATGATGGCTTCGTGCAGCGCGGCGCTGGCGCGCTGCTCGAAGTCTTCGTCGAACACGTGGATCATCGAGCCCTGACGCAGGCTCGTGAGCGTCTTGTGGGTCGATTGGGTGGCGTACACGCGCACGCGCACCTCGGTGGGGTCGGCCATCGGCTCGTCGCCGGGCTTCTGGTTGGCGTAGGCGATGCGATACTCGCTGCTGCGATAGAGCGAACGCAGCGTGGCGGCGGCGTCCATGGCCGTCCGGCGGCGGAGCATCGGACTGAAGCGGGCGTAGGCGAACCAGGCCTCGTCCCACAGGAAGATCATGTCGGGCTTGATCGCAAGCACACGCTTCATCACGCGGACGGGGTCGTAGGTCAGCCCGTCGAACGTGCAGTTGGTCAGCACGAGCATACGCACGCGGTCGAGCTTGCCCGCGGCCTTGAGGGCCAGCAATTGTTTCTCGATCTCCTCGAGCTGCACCGCTCCATACATGCTGTAGCGTTGCAGCGGGTACGAATCGAGGTACACCGGATGCGCGCCGGCCAGCACGACGGCATAGTGGTGGCTCTTGTGGCAGTCGCGATCGACCAGCACGATGTCGCCCGGGCGCACGAGGGCCTGCTGCACGATCTTGTTGGCGGTCGACGTGCCATTGGTGACGAAGAAGGTCTGGCGTGCGCCGAAGGCGCGGGCGGCGGCCTCCTGGGCCTTGCGGATGGGACCCCTGGGCTGCAGCAGCGAATCGAGCCCGCCGCTGGTGGCGCTCGTCTCGGCAAGGAAAATATTGGGCCCGTAGAAGTCGTGGAAGTCTCGCGCCCAATGGCTGGTGGTCATGCTCTTGCCGCGAGCGATGGGCAGGGCGTGAAAAACCCCCGTCGGCTTGGCGCTGTACTTGCGCAAGGCGTCAAAGAACGGCGTCTCGAAGCGTTCGCGAACACCGCGAAGGATGCTCAGGTGCTGCTCCATGTACTGTTCGAGCCGGTAGAACGTGCGGCGGAAGGCGTTCCCCACGTTGCCGGCCACGCTGTCCAGCGGCGTGTCGGTCACCAGGTAGAGGTCGAGCTCGGGCCGCAGCTTCTTGAGCACGCGGGCGAGCTGCACGCTGCGCTCGAGGCCAAAGCAGTTGGGCATGTTCTCGGCTGCCAATGCGTCGAGATATCGCCGCAGCGCAGGGTGGTGGTTTTCGGTAAAGAAGCCGAAGTTGTATCGCAGGAAGACGGCCTGGATGGTCGGGTTGAACAGGCAGGCGATCACCGCATCTTGAGCGCTGGGCACGGTGAGGATGTCGTAGACGAACTCGTCGCCGTCGCGCCGGCAGGCGCTCAGCCCATCGCGAAGTGAATCGTGGTCGTAGGCGTCGGCGCCATCGACGAAGAGCACCTCGAAGTAGGGCCGTCCGCGCACGCGGGCACGGGCGTCGTCCGCTCCGTTGCGAGCCTCTCGCGCGGGATCATCGAATACCGCTCCGCCACGCTCTCGATAAGCGTCGCCCACCAGCAGGCGGCTGATGGTGGCCACGCGATCGGCGAGCTCACCCGTTGCACCATTGGTGTAGAGACGCTTGAGCTCGTCCATGCGAGCCGGGCCCGGGAAGGCCCAGTAGGGCTCGAGGCTCGCGAGCACGTCGAGGCTCTGGCCAACCTGCGTGCGCGGCTCGGTGGCGTCCTGGCCCGAGCGTGTGAGCTCGCGCAGCCATGATGTGCGCACCTGCAGCTCGTTCCAGGTGTCCATGCGCAGCTGGTAGGCGCTGTATTGCCTGCCGCGCTGGCGTTGCGGGCGTGTGTCGATGGGATCGA
>JBITAB010000198.1:8628-10440 GCA_044439825.1 Phycisphaerales bacterium JB064
TAGGCCGTCGTGGGGCTGCCGCGCGTGTACACGTCGAAATCGACGCGGCGATCGCGGAAGCTCTTGAGCGGCTGGCCCAGGCCCTTGAGGCCCACCTCGCGGCTGCGGCGCACACGGTCGAGGTCGATCTCGATGGGCATCAGCTCGGCGTTGCTGCCGGCCTGATAGAGCACGTCTCCGGTCGGCGCGACGAAGAGGCTGCGACCGTTGCCACCGTCGCCGATGCCATTGACGTCGACCACGAACATCTGGTTCATGGCCGCGGTCGCGCGGGCGATCGAGAGCTCGACGTCGCGGTCCATCGTGGGCGTAAGCGTGGGGTGCAGCAGCACCTCGGCGCCCATGGCCGCCAGCGTACGGGTGGTCTCGGGGAACCACATGTCGTAGCAGATGCTCACGCCGAAGCGGCCGACGTCGGGCACGTCGAAGACGCAGAACTCGGTGCCCCACTCGACGCCCTGCTCGTAGGGCAGGAAGGGGAACATCTTGCGATAGCGCGCGATGACCGTGCCGCCAGGATCGATGACGGGCGTGGTGTTGTAGATGCCCTTGTCGGTCTGCTCATAGAGCGAGCCGGGCAGCAGCCAGATGCCGTGGCGGGCGGCGAGCCTCTGGTAATGCTGCTCGACCTCGCCTGGCAGCGGTGCGGCGTGGCCCGTCCACCCGCCGAAGGTCGCAAGCTCGCTGACGACGACCATCTGCACCCAGGGGTACAGGTGCATGAGCATCTCGATGCGATCGGTGATGTGGTCGAGGTTCGACGCACGTCCGGAGACCTTCAGTTGCAGGCCGGCGATAGCAAAAGGGCGCATAGTTCAATACCTCTTACGCGCTGGCGGCGTGCCGCGTGACGCTCTCGCACAGGATGTCCAGCCCACGATCGAGCTGCTCGTCGGTGATCACCAGCGGCGTCAGCACGCGGATGCAGTTGCCCGACACGCCCGCGGCGATGATCAGCAAGCCCTGGCTTCGGCAATCATCGATCACCGCCTTCACCAGCGTCGTCGCGGGCTTCAGGGGATCACCCTGCTCGCACAGCTCGATGGCCATCATCGCGCCCAGCCCTCGCACGTCGGTGACGGCCTTAACCTTCTTCTGCAACTCGCTGAAACGCGTGTGCAGCGTGCTGCCAATCTCGGCGGCACGTGCGTTGAGGTCGAGCTCTTCCATGCGTGCGATGGTCGCGAGCGCCGCGGCGCAGGCCACGGGGTTGCCGCCATAGGTGCCGCCCAGCGTGCCGGGGTTCACCTTGTCCATCACGCTGGCCTTGCCGATGACGCAGGCGATCGGCAGGCCGCCGCCCATGGCCTTGGCCCAGGGGCTGAGGTCTGGCTTCACGCCGCTGTGCTCGTAGCCCGCCCACTTGCCCGTGCGGCAGAAGCCCGACTGCACCTCGTCGAAGATCAGCACGATGCCATGCGCGTCGCACACCTTGCGCAGGCCTTCGAGATAGGCCTTGGGGGCGACGTTGAAGCCGCCCTCGCCCTGCACCACCTCGATGATGATGGCCGCCACGTGCTGGGGAGACACCGTGTCGGCCAGCGCACGCTCGAGCCTCAGCAGCTCGCGCTGCACCAGGTCGGCCTCGCTGATCTTCTCGCCCGGCAGCGCCTTGGGGAAGGGCAGGCGGTAGACCTCTGGCGCGAACGGGCCACAGCCCTGCTTGAGGTGCACCTTGCTCGTGAGCGTGCTGGCCAGCAGCGTGCGGCCGTGGAAGGCGCCGGTGAAGCAGATGATCCCACCCCGGCCGGTGGCCTGGCGCGCGATCTTGATGGCGTTCTCCACCGCCTCGGCGCCGGTGTTGACGAGCAT
>JBITAB010000199.1:0-10438 GCA_044439825.1 Phycisphaerales bacterium JB064
GCTCCGTGCTCTTCCATTGAGCTAATCGCGCACCACGCGCCACCGGCAGAACCCGTTGTCTCGAAACACGCCGATCCGAATCGGGGGCGTGTCGACGGACGGCGGAGCGTGGCAAAGGACGCGAAGGGACTCGAACCCTCCCGCCGCGCAACGCGTGCGCGGGCCGCCCGGCGTGGGCGTCCAATGGGACCATCGTGCGTCTGCGGATGTCAGAGAGCGGCAGGGCCAAGGCCCCACACCAGACATGGCGCCGCATGCGCGCACCGATCGCGCCACGGCTTGATACACCGAACAAAATCACCAATGGCCGCGCGCTCCATCGGCAGGAGGCGCAACCACAACACGCATGACGCCGCGGCGCTCGTCAGAGAACCCGCGGCCGGCACACCCGCTGCATGTCAGGGGGAGGCGTCGGCTCGCGGAATCCGCTGCCGACGCCGGGCATTCAGCCAGACGCTCTCGGCAGCATCTCGGTATCTTCGACCACACGGTCGAAGCGTGGGCTCATCAGGCCCCGCGCGGATTGCGCGGCCGCCTTGGGCGAGCCCACATTGCTTGAGATGGCGCAGAAGTACGTCATAGCGGCAGAGTTTTCCACACGAATCGCCCAGCGTCAAGCGACAGCGCGAAAAACTTAGAACTTGATACCACGTCTCAGCCGCACGTCCCGCAGCGGCTCTGGCCGACCACCGCTGCGAAGCGGCCAGACTACAATGCGTTCGCCGCGGGCGTAGCTCAATGGTAGAGCGTCAGCCTTCCAAGCTGAATGTTGCGCGTTCGAGTCGCGTCGCCCGCTTTTGGTCGCCTGCCCCGTGAGAGAGCCGGGGCACCCCTACCACTTCGGCCGGCCACGGAGGAACCGGTCCCGGGCCCATCCATCTGCCGGCCCAGGAGCGCCCGTGGATCCAACCGCCCTCACGCAGAACCTGCTCAGCCCGCCCATCCTCTTCTTCGCGCTGGGCATGCTGGCCACCATCATCCGGTCAGACCTGACCGTCCCCCCCGCCGTCGCCAAGGCGCTGTCCATCTACCTGCTGGTCTCCATCGGCTTCCACGGCGGCTACGAGCTCCACCACAGCGGGCTGACCGCGACGGTCATCACGACTCTCGGCGTCGCCGCGCTCTCGAGCGCCGTGCTGCCCGTGCTGGGCTTCCTCGTGCTGCGCCTGAAGATCAAGGGCGAGGACGCCGCGGGCATCGCGGCGTGTTACGGCTCGGTGAGCGCCGTCACGTTCATCACCGCCATCAGCTTCCTCGAGCGATCGCAAACCGAGTACAGCGGCCACCTCATCGCGGCCATGGCGCTCATGGAGTCGCCCGCCATCGTAACGGGCATCGTGCTCGCCAGCCTGCTGCGCATGAAGAGCAGCGCCGCCGACGACGACAGCCAACGCCCCGAGTGGCGCGCGATGGCCCACGAGGCGCTCGCCAATAGCGCCATCGTCCTGCTGCTGGGCAGCCTGGTCATCGGCTACGTCTGCGGCGAGTCGGGCTGGGCCACCATGAAGCCTCTGGTGAAGGACCCCTTCCAGGCGGTGCTGTGCCTCTTCCTGCTCGACATGGGCCTCGTCGCGGCGCGGCGCCTGGGAGACCTGCGCCGCTCGGGCGCGTTCCTCGTCGGCTTCGCGCTGCTCGCGCCCCCGGTGCAGGCGAGCATCGGCATCGCCGCGAGTCGCGCCCTTGGCCTGTCGCAGGGCGACGCGCTGCTGCTAGCCGTCCTCTTCGGCAGCGCCAGCTACATCGCCGCCCCCGCCGCCCTGCGCCTGGCGCTGCCCAAGGCCAACCCAAGCCTGTACGTGCCGATGAGCCTCGGCCTGACGTTCCCGTTCAACATCGTGGTGGGCATCCCGCTCTACGCCATGATCATCCAATGGTGGTGGCCCTCGTGACACGCGAACCCGCGAAGACAAACCCGCCAGCACCCAGCAGCGCCGCGATGCAGCCCATGAAGCGGCTGGAGATCGTGGTCGACACGCTGCACCTCAGCCGCCTGCTCAGCCGACTGCGCGAGGCGGGAGCGCCGGGATACACCGTGCTGCCCAATGCCTCGGGCTTCGGCGGTCGCGGCGATCAGCGGGCCGACGACCCCAGCGGCGTGTCGACCAACTCCATCATCGTGCTCGCCGTGCCGCTGGAGCTGGCGCCCAAGGTCATCGAGGCCACGCGCACCGCGCTGCACAAGTACGGCGGGGTGTGCATGGTGTCAGACTGCCAGTGGATGGAGCACTGAGCTAGTTGGCCGTCCGCAGCGCACGCTCGACGGCCTCACGCTTTGCGTCGGTCCAGCGACGCCTCACCAGGTCCTCGTACGCGTCCGAGAGCGCATCGTTGCCGGCATCCTCGGGCAGCGCGGCACGCATGTCGCGCAATTCGTCGGCCGTCACCACCAGCGGCACATCGGGCGTCACACCCAGCCGCTGCATGAGTGGCACGCCCGAGACCGATACCCACTGGCTGGGGATCGCGATCCGCGGCGTGTCCTTCCGTCGCGACACGGTGTAGTAGTGCGTGCCGCCGACGCTGCCCTGCGTGGGCTCACCCACGACGATCGCCCCACCGCGCGCCTGCATCACGCCCGCCACGATCTCGCCCGCGCTCAGCGTGTTCTCGTTGATCCAGATCACCAGCGGCAACCCCGGGTCGGCTCCGCCGCTCGTCCGGTGGCTCACGAGCGCATCGTCGCGCGAGAAGGTCATTTGCACCTCGGGCACCAGCAACTCATCGAGCAGCGCATCCACGACGTCGCTGTCTCCGCCGTAGTTGTTGCGAAGGTCCAGCACCATCACCTGCGCCTCGATGGGCTCCTCGGGCCTGAGCATCGCGCGATAGTGCTCGCGTATCGAATCGATCGCGTTCTTCTTGCGGACGTAGTCCGCCGACAGCGTCGACGCCTTGTACCGCACAACGCTCACCTTCGATCCGTCGGATAGCTCCTGCTGATCGATCTTGGGCTCGGACATCAGGCCCGCGAGCAGGTTCATGTGCACCTTGTACGTCACGCCGTCGATGATGATCTCTTCTGGCGGCGGCGCACTTTGCTCCTCCGCGGTGGGCAGGCGGGCATGGTCCGACCCCTTGGACTCGCGTGCCACCAGCGTGTGGTGGCTGCGGCTGCCATCGCTCCAGCCCAGAAGCAGGTTCACGCGCGCGCCAGGCTCGGCCAGAAGCAGCCGCGTGCTCTCGGTAATCGTCCGATACGGCACGCCCTCGATCTCCAGCAGCTGCGCGACCTCGTGCCGCGGATCCAGGTGCAGCGGCGGCGTGGGCGCTTCGCCCTCGGGCCATCGCACGACAAACGAGCCGCGCCGCGTGCGCCCATGCGCCGCCGACCCGCCCAACACCGCCGACACGACGTGCAGCTCGTCACCACCAGCGATCCCCGCGCCATCGAGCACGCCCTGAGGCGGCTCGACCACGACGTGCCCATCGAGCAGGTTGGCCGAGGCCTTCCACAGCGTGCGATAGAACTCCAGATCGGTCTCGGCCATGATGGCGTGGGGCCGATACGCCGCACGCAGCTCGTCCCAGGCCACCTGGTCTCCGCCAAAGAAGGCATAGTTCTGGTCGATGGCCGTCCAGTACGAATCGAAGATCGCCGCACGCTTTCGCTGCTCGGCGTTCAGCCGGACCGACCCCACGCAGCCGGCCATGCCAGCCGAACAGGCCAGCACCGCGCACGCGAGCGTGACGCCCAGGGATCTTCGCATTGTGCCTCGTCGTACCGCCATGGCCGCCCTCGCTGCCCCACGGCACACGATAGCCCGCTCAGCCAAACAGCCCCATCTGCCCGCTCACGTCGGGCTTCACGAAGTGGGCGCTCGACAGCGGCCGCACGTCGCGGTTCAGCCCGTGCCGGCGCGTGAACACGTCGAAGTTCTGCCTGATCTGGGCGGCCAGGTGGCCCTCGCCCCGCCCGCGGTTCTTGCTGGCGTCGTAGAGCTTGCCGCCCCGGCTCTGGCGGATCAGAGACTCGACCTTCCTCGCCCGGTCGGGGTGCACGTTGCGCTGCAGCCAATCGAGGAACAGGTCCTTCACCTGATAGGGCAGGCGCAGCAGCACCCAGCTCACCCGCTTCGCGCCGGCGTCGGCGATCGCCTCCAAGATGCGCGGCACCTCCGTGTCGGTCAGCCCGGGGATCACCGGCGCGATGTTCACCGACACCTGCACGCCCGCGCCCACGAGCTCGCGGATGGTCCGCAGCCGCCCGGCCGGGTCCGTCGCCCGCGGCTCGAGCTTGCGGGCCAGCTCGCTGTCGAGCGTCACCAGCGTCACGATCACCCGACCGGCGTTGTGGGCCGAGAGCCGCTGCCAAAGCTCGGTATCGCGCAGCACCAGCGCGCTCTTGGTCATCGTGCTCACGGGCTGGTTGCACTCGGCCAACACCTCGAGGCACTGCCGCGCGATGCGCAGCTTGTGCTCGATGGGCTGGTACACGTCGGTGATGGCCGACATCACGATCGGCTCGCCCCGCCAGCCGCGCTTGGCGAGCTCCTTCTTGAGCAACTCGGGCGCGTTGGGCTTGGCCATGAGCTTGGTCTCAAAGTCCAGCCCGCAACTGAAACCCAGGTACTCATGGAACGGCCGAGCGAAGCAATAGATGCACCCGTGCTCGCAGCCGCGATATGGGTTGAGCGTCCACTCGAAGGGCACGTCGCTCGTGGGCGATACACGGTTGATGATGGTCTTCGTGCGATCCTCGAAGACCTGCCGCTGCACCTTCACGGGCTTGCCGGCCTGCCCCTCCTCCTCACGCTCCACCCACTGGCGATCGAGCTCCTCGCCCAGCACGTGCAGGCGGACGTCCTCGAAGCGGTTGCCAGGGTTGAGCCCCGCCCCACGACGATGGGCCGGCCCATGCACGAGGCCATCTCGGTATGAGGGCTCATAGTCCTGCATACCAGACACAATACAAACATTTATCGACAAATCAAGACGGGAAAGGCCCTTACGCCCGCCAGATCCCCACCAGGGCTTCCGAAACCGCTTCGGGGCCGAGCTCGCCCACCTCGATGACCTCGCCGGCCAGCGCCTGATACACGCCGTCACGCTTCTCGTACACCCCCCGCACCTCGTCGGGCAGGTCGGCGTCGGTCAGCGGCGGGCGATCACCCGGGCTTTCCATCAATCGCGACGCCAGCACCTCGGGCGAGGCGTGCAGGTAGACCGGCCCCACCACCGCGCCGGCCACCACCGCAGCCTGCACGTCGTGGCGGGCCTGGTCGATCATGGGCGTGCCGCCGCCGAGGGCCAGCACGTCCTCGCGATTGCGCGAGAGGGCCGCGCGCAGGCAGGCCGCCTCGGCGGCGCGGAAGGCGCGCTCGCCGTGCTGCGCCCACGCTTGGGTCACGCTGGGCGAGCCAAGCTCGCGTAGCACGAGCGCGTCGAGGTCGATGAACGCGATGTTCAAGAGCTGGGCCGCCATGCGCCCGGCGGTCGTCTTGCCGCTGGCGCGCAGCCCGATCAGCACCAGGTGCCGGCCGGCGAAGGGTGTGGCCCCCGCCTCACCCACAGCCTCACTCCTTCGCGCGTGCGAGGTAGCGGCCGTCCTCGGTGGCGACCTTCACCTTCTCGCCGATCACGATGAAGGGAGGCACCTTGGTCTTCAGCCCGGTCTCGCAGGTGGCTTCCTTGAGCTGGTTGGTGGCCGTCGCGCCCTTGATGCCCGGGGCGGTGTCGGTGATCTCCAGCTCCACGCTCGCGGGAAGCTCGAGGCTCAGCGGGTTCTCCTCGTACACCAGCACGGTGCACGTGGTGTTGGGCGCCAGATAGAGCAACGCGTCGCCCAGCACGTCGGGCGAGAGGATCACCTGATCGAAGCTCTCGCTATCCATGAAGGTCGCGCCCGTCTGGTCGCTGAAGAGGTATTCCATCTCGCGGCGGTCGAGGGGGGCGCTCTCGACGGCGTCACCACCGGTGTAGCGCTTGTCGATGTGCAGGCCGCTGGCCACATCCTTCATCTTCACCTGGTAATACGCCGGGCCCTTGCCGGGCTTGGTGTGCTCGACCTTGACGACGATGTACACCTTCCCGTCGACCTGCAGCGCGTTGCCCTGGCGGATCTCGTTGGCCTTCATATCCTGCTTCCCATCCTTCTGCGAATCACAACTATCGCCCGGCCCGGGCGCCCGCCGGCTGTTGCCGGCCCGCTGACGCCCCGTGGGTCTGTCCGGCTCGTGCCACCCATGCCGCGGGGCCGATGGTAGGCTGGGCCCGCCCAACCCAGCCCCAACCGCCCCTGCAGGGCGTTCTCGGGCCTCCGCCGCGAACCAACACCACCCAACACCACTACTGCCACGATGCCCCCCACGCCCCAGCCCACTCCAGACACGCCCAAGGCCCAAGGCGGGCCGCGCAAGCAGGCCCAGGCCATGGGCAAGCGCGTGGGCGGCGGGCTGAGCTGGCTCATGATCGCCACCGCCGTGGTCAAGGTCGCCAGCATGGTGAACATCGCCGTGCTGGGCATCCTGCTGGGCGAAGAAGACTTCGGCATCTTCGGCACCGCCATCGGCGTGGCCGCCCTGGTCAATGTCCTGCGCGACGGCGGCGTACGCCGCATCCTGATCCAGAAGGGCATGCACCGCTACCCCGGCCTCGTCGGCCCGGTCTACGCGTGGACGCTCATGCTCAACGTGGCGGCCGCCATCATCCTGTGCGCCCTGGGCCCGGTGCTGGCGGGCTATCACGGCAACCCGCAGTACGTCATGGTCATGGTCACGCTGGGCCTGGCCGCCCTCATCTATGGCCCGAGCATGATCTACCGCTCGCGCCTCTCGATGGAGTACCGCTACAAGGCGGTCGCCACGATGAACGCCAGCAGCGCCATCGTGCGCTACATCGCCATGATCGGCCTGGCGCTCGCCGGGGCGGGCCCACTCACATTTACATGGTCGCTGGTCATCACAGCCGCGTATGAGTGGCTCTTCGGGCTGATCGCCACGAAGGACCCGCTCGTCCGCTTCCAGCCCAAGACTCGTTTGTGGCCGGCCATCTGGGCCCGCAGCAAGTGGCTGCTGCTCTCCGCCGTGGCCCTCGCGCTCCTCAGGCAGGGCGACTACCTCGCCCTGGGCTTCTTGCTCGAGCCCAAGATCATGGGTATCTACGTCTTCGCCTACATGATCGGCGATCAGGTCATGGCGCTGCTGGCCAGCAACCTCCAGCAGGTGCTCATGCCCACGATGGCGTCCTTCCAGCACGAACGCGAGCGGCACGTCAAGGCCATCCTCCGCGTCGCGGGCTCGCTCACGCTCGTGGCCGCGGGCTTCGCCGGCGCCATCGCTGTCACGTTCGAGCCATTGCAAGAGATCGTCTGGAACGGCAAGTGGGCTGGCTCCACGCCGGCAGTCCAGGCGCTCGCGCTGTGCTTCGCGCTGCGGCTGCTCGTCACCGTGCAAGAGTCGGCGCTCTCCAGCACCGGACGATTCCGCACCCAGTTCCAATCGCTGCTCGTCCAGGGGCTGGGCATGGCCAGCGTCGCGTTCATGGGCGGCCTGCTCTTCCCAACCCAGCCGGGCATGATCGCCGTGGGCGTGGGTCTGTGGTTCGTCATCGGCGTCACGGGCGTAGCCGCGTGGAGCCTGCGCCAGGCCGGCGTGCCAACCATCAACTTCCTGATGACCGTCATAAGGCCTTGGGGGCTGCTGACCGTCCTCGCGCTGGCGGTCATCCTCGTCGACCTGTGGATCAGCAACAACGCCATGCGATCGGCCATGGCCCATGGTCTTCCAGCCGACCGCACGCTCACCGACGACATCCGCCGCATGGTGCTCTCGGGTCTGATGTACGGCCTTGCCGCCGCCGTCATGGTCCGATTCGCACTCCCCGGCGTGCTCCGAGACATGTTATCGGTTGCGCCAACGCGGGTATCCCGCATAGCCGAACCCTTACTTCGGATACGACCTGCACAACGGCGTGACGTGGGTTAGACTGAATCTATGTCCGCTCCGAGGTACTTCTTCATCACCGGCACGGGCCGGTCGGGTACCACGCTGCTGCAGTCCATGATCTCGCGTGGCAAGGGGGTCTTCATCCCCCAAGAGACGCACTTCATGAGCCTGCTGTGGCAGCACCGCAAGCGCCTGGGGTCTCTCCAGAGCGACCAGGGCTGGGAGGCCGCCAAGACCGCCATCGCCCGCCGGAGCGAAGTCGCAGACATCCCCTTCGACAAAGACCGCTTCGACGAGCTCGCCGAAGACGGCCCGCGCCACTACGCCACCCTGCTGAGCGCCTGGCTCAGCGTCGCCGCCGAGGCCGCCACCGAGCCCGGCCAGCCCATGCCCACCGTCGTCGGCGAGAAGAGCCCCGCCCACACCACCTTCGTGCTCGAGCTGCTGGCCATGATGCCCGGCTCCAGCGTGGTCCACATCGTGCGAGACCCGCGTGACGTGGCCGTCAGCCAGCGCGAGGCCTGGAACGCGCCAGCCATGTCGGTCGCCTACCGCTGGATGCTCGACCAGAAGCTCGAAGAAGACTTCGAGGCCCTCGTGTCGCCCGAGCGTTTCGTCACCGTGCGCTACGAAGACCTCGTGACCGACCCCGAAACGCACATCCGCAGGGTGTGCGACGTGCTGCCGGTGGACTTTCGCCCCGAGATGCTCGAGCCGCACAAGCGCAAGCATCGCGGGTATTCCGAGCAGGAAACCCACAAGCGTCGCACGCTGGAGCCGATCACCCACTCCCGCATCGGGCGATATCGCAGGGAACTCAGCCCGACCACGATCGCGGCGATCGAGCGCACCTGCCGCCGCCACATGGAGCGCCTGGGCTACGAACTCGAAGGACACGCCTGGCCCATCGCCGAGGTCTCGGCCGCCGCCCTGGCGGTTCCCATGGTCTGGCGCAAGGCCGTGAGCCGGACACCCGCGGCCCGCATTGCCAGGCAGGTCCGCGGCCGGTCCTCGCCCCCTGGTGGCGCTTCGCCCGCCACGGAATAGGCCCGGGCCAGATGTTCTTATTCCATTCGGATGCCCGCCGAGTGCCCACAGCATCGGCCGGGCTACACTGGACGTTCCCCGAGGTACATCGCCCCGCGGGTTTTTGAAGACAAGGCCGGCCTTTTGGCCCGCCCAAGGAGGATCGCTCGCTCGTATGTCCAAGCAAGACGACAAATTCACGATGGAAGCCATCGTCGTCGAGGCGCTGCCCAACGCCATGTTCAAGGTGCGCCTGCCCAACGAGCAGCAGACCGAGATCCTCGCCTACGTCTCGGGAAAGATGCGCAAGCACTACATCCGCATCACGCCCGGCGACACCGTCACCGTCGAGATGTCGCCCTACGACCTTACAAAGGGCCGCATCACCTTCCGCGGCCGCTGAGCCCTTCGCTCCATCTCGCTGCAACGACAAACCCCTCGCACGCCGCGAGGGGTTTTGCCGCGCTCTTTCTCCCTCCGAACGTCTTCTCACGCTGAGGCGGGGAGGCGAAACGAACCACGATTACTCGACGATCAGCCGCGAATCGGCCTCGATCGCCCGCGTGATACTGTAATAGTTCGGGCTCGTCGCCTTGATCGTCTGGTGCAGCTGCGCGAACTGCTCGGGCGTGCCATCACCAGAGATGCGCACCGTCTGGGTCAGCCGCGGGTAGCCCGTGGGCACGTCCTCGTCGAGGCCCAGAAAGCCCCGCAGGTCGATGTCGCCCTTCGTGGTCACCTCCAGCTTGCTCAGCGTGATGCCCATGAGCCCGGCCACGGCCGCGTAGCCCACCATCATGCACGCGTTCATCGCCGCCAGAAGGTGCTCCTGCGGGTTGGCGTACTCGTTCGAGCCGGTCAGCTCAAGCGGCTCATCGGTCCGGATCGTGAACGGCCGGCGGACGTACTGCCCGCCGATCTCGAAGCCCTCGACGTGGTGGTCGCTGCGGGTGCCGCCCACCCACTGGCTGCGGACGTTCCAGCGGGTCATGCCCTGGGCCGGGTCGGCCTGGATAGCCGCAACCGCGCCCTGGAGCTGCTCCAGATCGATCCCGTTCATGTAACGCTCGCGGCTCTCGCGCTGGTGGGCCGCCAGGGCCTCGGACTGATCGGCGCCCGCGGGCGTAGGGGTCTGCATGGTCGACATTGGGAAACCTCCTATACTTTGGTCATCTCGCGGCTGGGCGCCGGTCACCGAGGCCGATCGCCCACCCAGGGAAATGATGCCGACCGGCCCGCCATCGAACAGTGCACTCGGGGTCCACTTTGGGTGGACTCCACGTGCACCCCTTCGCGGTTGCCGGTGGACGTAAGGGGGAGATAGAAGATGCAAACCGAGGGCAAGACCATCGTCGAGCTGCTGGGCCTGCCACCCCAGCCCACCACCGGCAAGGCCCGGCTCATCGCGTCCGGGCTCGAGCTCTTCTACCGCCACGGCTTCCAGGCCGTGGGCATCGACCAGGTGATCGAGCTCGCGGGCGTCACCAAGACGACCTTCTACAACCACTTCGAGAGCCGCGACGACTTCT